>JBDROA010000152.1:0-5332 GCA_043810615.1 Actinomycetota bacterium
CCGAGCCCGGGCCCGCGGCACCGGCACGGGACATGCATCGGGGCCGAGGTGGCCCCGATGCATGTCGATCTCCACTACCGCCGTCGAGTCCGGGCCGAGCCAGTCCTCGAAGGCAGTCTCGTAGTGTCTCACCCCGGAAGGCAGCAACCGCCTCTCGGAATCCTCGAGATAGCAGTACATCTGCGTCTTCATGGGTGATCCTTGCTGGCTACGCGCCACACCCGATGGCATCGAGGGGCACGGTCGCGCCGGAGCCCTCGGCGCCGATGGGGTAGTCGCCGGTCGTCTCGTCGGGGATGACGATCTCGCCGGAGCGCACCTTGGCGACGATGTCTTCGAACACAGCCAGCTGTTCTGCTGTCAGCATCGCCCGGATGTTGTCGTAGAGCGGGGCCTCGATGCCCGGATTGTTCGTGGCGTTGAAGTCGATGAACTCGCCGGGGCCGATGTCGCCGGCGAAGGCCCGCTCGATGATTGTCTGGGCCAGCAAGGGCAGGCCGTGGACCGCAGAAGTCAGGATGACCTCGGGGGCCAACGACTGCTGGTCGTAGTAGGACGGGACGATCCAGAGCGGCGTCTCCGATTCCTGGGCGGCATCGATCATGCCGAACACCGCCGAGTCGGTGGCGCCCAGCAGCACGTCGGCGCCGCCGGCAGCCAACGCCTGAGCCGCCGCCTTCGCCAGGCCGGTGTCGGTCCAGGTATTGATGTACTGCTGGCTGAACTGGATGTCCGGGTTCACGCAGCGGGCACCCAAGTTGAAGGCCTCGGCCTGCCGGGTCAGGGCCGGGAAGGCATAAGCGTTGATCGCCCCGATGTGCCCGGTCTGAGACACCAGGGCCGCCAGCGCCCCGGCCAGGAAGTTGGCATCCTGCTGTTCGACGTCGACCCAGCAGAGATTGTCCGGCGGAGCAGCCCCGTCGGCGGCCGGCTGGTGCGGCCACAGGCAGACCTGCACCTCGGGGAACTGCTGAGCAAGCTGGATGGCCGGGTCGACCATCCCGCCGTGGGCGATGGCGATAAGGTCGTAGCCCTCCGAAGCGAACGCGGAGCCCTGGGCCAGCATCTGGTCCGGGTCGTTGATCAGCTCGACGTACTCCACCTGGATGTTGGGGTTGGCTGCCACGGCCGCCTTGGCCCCATCCGCCGAGCCGTTGGCGAACTGCAGGTCGTCGGTGGTGCCGGCCAGGAACAAGGCCACCCGGAAGGGCTCTGCCGCCGCCGTGGTGGTGGTGGCTTGGGTGGTGGTCGCACCTTGCGTGGTGGTCGCACCCTGCGTCGTGGTGACCGCGCCGGTTGTGGTGGTGGCGGCGTCGTCGCCGCAGGCAGCGGCCAACAGCGCCATCACGAGGATCACCGGTAGCAAGCCCACGAGGTGCAACCTGCTCGTCGTGCTCATGTCTCTCCCTTCTTCATGCTCCGCCCCAGTTCGTGGGGCTCTGGATCAGCGAGGCTCGGACGCGAACCCGAGCTCATGCCTGTCTCTCAGTGCCAGAGGAACGACTCAGAATCTGATGGGTCAATGCCGCGCCGGTCGGCGCCGAGCCGGCGCGACGCTGGATGCCGACCGGCCGGAGACCGGCACAAGGAGCCACGACCGGGCGCACCGCTCCGCGGGAAGAGTAGGTCGTCGGTGAGTCCGGACGCCCCCGACGGGGTACTGTACAAACTGGCCTGTCGGCGGTGTACCGGCTCATCGGCGGCCTCCCGGTTGCAGCGGGCCCTGTGCCGTTTATAGAGTGGTGATTACAGTCGCGGACGCTACCTTCGAGTGGGCAAGAGGTCAAACGACTCGGAACAGCCGCAAGACGGCCCGGGGCCGGAGAGGCCGGCGCAGCCTGCCGGGGAGGGTCTAGAGCCGATGACCGCCGAGACGACCGAGATGCGGGGCTGGGCCCAGGATGCCGGGCCGCGCGAGACGGCCTACGAGTTCGTCTACCGCGTGCTGCGCCACGCCCTGCTGGATGGGAGGCTGGAAGGCGGCACCCGCCTGCTGCAGACCGAGATCGCCAAGCAGCTCGGGGTGAGCACGACCCCGGTGCGGGAGGCGCTCCACAAACTGGTCTCGGAGGGCCTCGTCAACCTCGAGGCGGGCCGAGGCGCGGTGGTCCACAGCCTGAGCATGGACGAGTGGAACGAGATCGTCACCCTCAAGGCCCTGCTGGAGCCCCCCTGCCTGGAGTTGGCGGCCCAGCGCATCGGGGAGAGACCACTGGCCGAACTGGAGCGGCTCTACCGGCTGATGTCGGAGGAGGCCGACACCTCCGCGTGGGTGGACCTGAACCGCCAGTTCCACCGCGTCTACTACGAAGCCGCCGAGTCCCCCCGGCTCCGTGCCATCCTGGAAGCGCTGCAGGATGCGGAGGCCACCTATGTAGCCAAGGGCATCCGCGAGCACCCCGAGGTCGCCGTGCAGGGCCAGAAGGACCATGCCGAACTCATCGAGGGCCTGCGCGCCCGCGATGCCGCCTCCCTGAGCAGAGTCATCGCCAGGCATGTGGGCACCACCCGCGCTCCTTTTGCCCGGGAGCGGGCGGCTCGGGGCGGCAGATGAAGGGAGCGCTCAAGCAGCCGCGGGGCCTCGATCGCTTCCTGCAACGAACCGGCCGACTCCCTGACTGGCTACTGACCACGCTCGCCCTGATCGCCACCCTGGCGGCGGTCAGCGGGCTGATCGCCGTGCTCGGCGCCAACCCTCTCGTCGCCTGGAAGGCGATAGTCAAGGGCTCCCTGGGCTCCCTGTTCAACGTAGGGCAGACCATCAACGTGGCGGGGATCCTGATCCTGACGGGCCTGGCGGCCGCGGTGCCGTTCTCCGCCCGGTTGTGGAACGTCGGTGGGGAAGGGCAGATGACCCTGGGGGCCATCGCTGCCGCCATCTTCGGCATCGTCCTGCCCTCCAGCCTGCCCCGTTGGCTGCTGGTGCCGGTCATCGTGCTGTGCGCCGCCGCCGCCGGGTCCCTGTTCGCCGCGATCCCCGGCTACCTCAAGGCCCGCTTCGATGCCAGCGAGGTGGTCGTGAGCCTGATGCTGAACTTCGTCGCCACGTTCGTCGCGGTCTGGGTGATCTCCGAAGGCTGGCCCGAGGGATTCGTGCAGCGCACTCGGAGCGTAGCCGAGAACGCCACGCTCCCCCGCCCCTTCCCGGGCACGCTGGTCGACGTCGGGGTGTTCGTGGCACTGGCCGCGGCGTTGGTCGGCTGGCTTCTGCTGTCTCGCACTTCGCTCGGCTTCGAGATCCGCGCCATGGGCGCCAATGCCCGAGCCAGCCTGCTGGCCGGGATCAAGACCACGCGAGTGACGATGGTGGCTTTCCTCCTCGCGGGAGCTTTCGCCGGGCTGGCGGGGGCGCTCATCGTTCTGGGACGAGATCACTCCTTGCTGCAGAACTTCTCGGCCAACTTCGGGTTCCTCGGCATCGGGGTGGCTCTTGTCGGACGGCTCCAGCCGCTGGCGATCATCCCGGTTGCCTTCCTGTTCGCCATCCTCCGTGTCGGCAGCAACAATCTGCAGGCCGCCGCCGGGCTGACTCCCTCGGTCGGAGAGGTGATCGTCTCGGTGCTGGTCATCCTGCTGATGGTGGCCGGAGTGATCCGCTTCGTGTACCCGGAGAGCAGCAGTGCTCACTGAAGCCCTGGTGATCGCATTCTTCGTGATGGGCCTCCAGTTGATGGTGCCCATCCTGTGGGCCGCGCTGGGCGAAACCATCGTCGAGCAATCCGGCGTGCTCAACGTGGGCATCGAGGGCGTCATGCTGATCGGGGCCCTGGTGACGGCCCTGGTCGGTATCAATCTGGGCAGCCTGCCCCTTGCCATCCTGGCTGCCGTCGGCAGCGGGTTGCTCTGCGGCGGTCTGCTCTCGTATCTCTACGTGCGGCGCGGCACCGACCAGATAGTGACCGGCCTGCTGTTCAACATGTTCGCCGTCGGCTTCACCGGGGTGATCCACACTCTGTTCCTGGCCGGGCAGATCGGGGTCACCCTCTCGGAGATCAAGATCCCCGGGATCAGGAGTATCAAATGGGTCGGCGAGGTGCTGTCCAAGCAGAACATCATGCTCTACGTGGGCCTGCTGCTCGCCGCGGGGGTCTATTACCTGTTGCATCGCACGTGGTGGGGCCTCTACGCCCGCGCCGCCAGCCAGCGCCCCACCGCCGTGGAGGCGGCCGGGCTGAGCGTGTGGCGCCTGCGTTATCCGGCCCTGCTCATCGGCTGCACCCTAAGCTCGGTGGCGGGGTCGGCTCTGGTCCTCGGCACCTCGGGCGGCTTCGTGCCGGGCATGACCGCCGGCCGGGGCTTCATCGCACTGGGGGTGGTAGTCGTGGCCCGGTGGCGGCCGACGTTCGTGATCCTCGGCGCCACCCTGTTCGGCATGACCCAAGGCCTGCAGTTCCTCGCCGGCCGCCTGACCGCCCTGCAGAGCGTGCCCACGCAGGTGTGGCTGGCCCTTCCGTACCTAATCACGGTGGCGGCCGTGGTCCTCGCCCCGGGCTCGCGATACCCGGCGGCCATCGGCATCCCCTACAAGGGCCAGGGGAGGCGGCGGCTGGCCTAGCACGCGCCCGAGTCGTGTAGGGCCCGGCAGCAATCCACCTCCGCGGAGGGAGCCCCGTGTCGTCACTAACCCTGGAACAGGCCAGAGCCATCGTGGACGGGACCTTGAAGGAGGGCCGCGCTACAGGCTGCGCCCCTCTGGCCGTGGCCGTGCTGGATACCGGCGGGCACCTTAAGGCGTTCTCCCGCGAGGACGGCGCCGGGATCCTTCGACCGCAGATCGCTATCGCCAAGGCGTGGGGCTCCCTCGGCATGGGATTCGGCACGCGGTGGCTGCTGGGCAAGGACCCGGGCTTCCTGACGGCGCTTTCCGCGGTGTCGGAGGGGAGGATCGTGCCCTCTCCGGGCGGGGTGCTGATTCGCCATCCCGACGGTACCTTGCTCGGGGCGGCGGGGGTCTCGGGAGACACGGGTGAGCGCGATGAGGTCTGTGTAGTCGCCGCCATCCAGGCGGCCGGGTTCCTCGCCGAGACCGGCTGAGATCCCGCCCGCAGCACGAGGTCGGCGCCCCCCTAATGATCTGTCGCTGTTTTGGTCTGGGTGAGGGCGGCTCGGCCGCGTCGGACCTTGGCGATGATCTCGTGGGCGGTCTGGTGCCAGAGGAACGGCGTGGGGTTGTCGTTCCAGTGCTCAGCCCAGATGGCGATGGCTTCGATGAGAGCGTCGACGCTGTTGAACGTGCCGCGGCGTAGCCGCCGCTGGGTGAGGAGGCGGAACCATCCCTCGACCAGGTTGAGCCACGACGACGAGGTCGGTGTGAAGTGCAGGTGCCAGCGGG
>JBDROA010000153.1:0-4192 GCA_043810615.1 Actinomycetota bacterium
GGCTTGTGGAACCGCACCCGGTGCACCGCCGCCCGCAGGAGGTCATTGGCCTTGCGGGTTGCCTCGGCCATGTCGGTGTGCACCCACGAGTCCTGCTCCCGGATGTTCACCATGTGGAAGTAGTAGGGGTTGATGCCCCCCTCGGCGGTGGCGCGGCGGAAGGTGGCCTCGTGCAGGGTGGGAGAGCAGGAGGCCACGACCACCCGCTCCAGGCCGTTGGCCCGGATGTCCTCCTTGATCAGCTCCTGGCCGGGGTCGGAGCACATGTACTTGTACGCCCGGGCCACCTTGACCCCGGGGAGACCCTCCGCGTAGCTCCGCACCGCCTCGACGTCGACCGTCCCGGCGATGTTGGTGCCGCAGTGACAGACGTACACCCCGATCTTCGGCTGGCCGTTGCCGCTCCTTTCGGCCGGGTTCATGTGTCGCTCCTCTGTGTCGCACCGATGGCGTCTTCCACCAGCTCAGCGATATCTCGCACCCCGAGCACCCCTTCCAGCCCCGTGGTCTTCAGGGCATCGCGGAACATGACCAGGTCCTTGGGGCAGGCCACGACCATCGTGCCCACTCCCTGGAGGCCGGCGGCCTCCCTGACCCGGCTCTCCGCGGGGCGCTCCGCGGCCCCGGCGGCATCCTCCATCCAGATCCGTCCGCCCCCGGCGCCGCAGCAGTACGCCGAGGACTTGTTCCGGGGCATCTCGACGAGCCTCAGGCCCAGCCCCCCCAGCACGCGGCGCGGGGCTTCGTACACCCCGCCGTAGCGGCCCAGGTAGCAGGGGTCGTGGTAGGTGACGCTGGCTCCGCCGTTCCGGGAGACGGGCAGGTGGCCCGACGAGATCAGCCCCTCGAGGACCTCGGTGTAGTGCTTCACCCTGCCGTTCAGCCCGTACTCGTGCTTCAGGACATGGTAGGTGTGGGGGTCGGTGGTGACGATGGCCGTGAACTGCGAGGAGTCGAGGGCCGCCAGGTTCTTCTCCCGCAGCATGTCGAAGAGACCTTCCTCCCCCAGGCGGCGCACGTCGTTGCCGGCATTCTGCTCACCGTCGTGGAGGATCCCGAAATCGAGGCCGGCCCGGTGAAAGACCCGGGCCGCCGCCCGGGTGATCTCCTGGACCCGGGGATCGAACGAGGCGTAGTCGCCGACGAACCAGAGGTACTCCACCGGCTCCTTGCGGGCGTCCTTGACCTCGAACCCGAGGTCCCTCGTCCACTTCGCCCTGTTGCGCGGCGACTGGCCGAACGAGTTCCCATAGCGGGTCATGCCCATCAGCATGTCCTGGACGCCGGCCCCGACCTCGCCCTGGCCGATCAGGTGCCTGCGCATCTGCACGATGATCGGGATGTGCTCGTTGAACACCGGGCAGCGCTCCATGCAGGCCATGCACGTGGTACACGCCCAGATGGCTTCGGCGCCAACCGCATCGATGAGGCTCCCGTTGCCGCCGCCGCGAGATGCTGCACCCAGGACCGCCACCTTCACCTCGTGGATGAGGTCCTTCGGCGACAGCACCTGCCCGCCGGCGAACGCGGGGCAGGCCCGATCGCAGCGGCCGCACTCGGCGCAGGCGAGGCCGTTGTAGAGCTCCCGCCAGGTGAACTCCTCCAGGCGCGCGGCGCCCTCCGACGGCGGCGGCATCCCCCCGGGGCTCAGGGAGGCGGTGAGGACGCTCAGCGGCGACGCCAGCAGGTGGAGGTGCTTGGAGTACGGCAGGTAGGCCATGAAGCCCAGGACCGCCACGATGTGGACCCACCACATCGCCACGAACAGCGACTCGGCAGCGGACGACGAGAGGCCGCCGAGCCAGGTGCCGATCACGTCGCCGACCGGGCTCCCCGACGCCGGGCCCGGTTCCGCGGCGGCTTTCGCCCCCTGGCCGACCAGGAAGGTCACCACGAGTAGCGTGATGAGGAGGAGGATGAACGAGGCGTCCCGCGACCGCGCCAGGCGCGGCGGCGTGAACGCGTACCGGCGGATCGCCGCCCCGGCCAGCGCTACCAGGGTGGCCACGCTGAGGAGCTCCATGGGGACCGTGACCCAGGCGACCTCGTCGGCGTACGGGATCGGCAGGACCGGGAGAAGACCCCGGAGCAGGTTCCAGGCGAAGCTGGCGGCGTAGAGCAGGAAGGCCCAGAAGATGACGAGGTGGGCCAGCCCGATCCCGGGGTTGTCGAGCATCCGGCGCTGGCCCGCCACGTTGACCACGACGTTCCAGAGACGCCGGGGCAGCCGCTCCCAGCGCGGCTCCGCCCGCCCCCGGGCCAGGGCAGCCACCAGCAGGTAGACCCGCCGGCCGAACAGGACGAAGACGACCGCCGTCAGCACCCACAGGAAGGCGAAGCCGGGAATGTCCAGCAGGGTCGACGCGGTCGGGTCGGGCATCGGCGCTACCCCTTCCGCTTCTTCACGGCCTCGGCCAGCGCCTCGAGGACGTCGGTGGCGTCGTCCACGATGCCGTAATGGGCGACCGAGAAGATGGGGGCACCGGCGTCGGTGTTGATGGCGATGATCACCTCGGCGTCCTTCATGCCCTCGACGTGCTCGGGGGCCCCGCTGACCCCGGCGGCCACGTACAGCCGGGGCTTGACGGTCAGGCCCGACTTGCCCACCTGGCGCACCAGCGGGAGCCAGCCCTGGTCGATCACGGGGCGCGACCCGCACACGGCCCCGCCAAGCGCGGCGGCCAGGTCTTCGGCCACTTCGAGGTTGGCCTCGTTGCCGATGCCCCGGCCCACCGCGACGAGCACGTCCTGCTGGGTGATGTCGACGTCGCCCGCCTCGGGCTCCTCGTACTCGAGCAGGCGCACGCCGGGGTCGTCGGCGAGGTCGACGGAGACCTCCTCGACGGCAGGCGCCGCGGCGCTGCGGCCCGCGTCGGGGGACCTCGTCCCCGGCAGGATTGCCAGCACCACGGGCCCGGGCCCGGCCGCCACCGTCACGGCCATCTTTCCGCCGTAGAGCAGGCTCGTGACCTGCAGGGCGCCGTCGATCACCTCGACATCCCGGCAGAAGTTGACGAGAGGAGCACCCAGGCGTCCGGGCAGCAGCCCGAGCAGGTCCCAGCTGACGTTGGTGATCGGCACCAGGATCGCCGCGGGACCGCGGGCCGAGGCGAGCGCGGCCAGCGCCCGGCTCGCCTGCTGTCCGGTGGCATCGGCGAGGGCGGGATGGTCGGCGTAGAGGACGGCATCAGCCGTGCCCAGCGACGCGGCCAGTCCTCGCGCCCCATGGCCGAGCAGCACCGCCTCCAGGCGCACCCCCAGCGAATCGGCCAGGTTCCGCCCCAGCGCCAGCAGCTCATAGGTGGCTTCCGAGATGCTCCCCTTCCAGTACTCCGCGGCGATCCAGACGTTGCCGGCCATTGGCATCTCCTCAGAGCAGTCCGCGGGCGGCCAGGATGTCGGCCACCTTCTCCGCCACGTCGCGCACCGATCCCTCCAGCATCTCGGCGTGCCCCGCTGCCTCGGGTTTGGCCATGGCCGTGACCTCGAGCGGAGTCGTGGCCGGTCCGCTCGCGGCCGCGACAACCTCGATGCCCCCCGAGGCCATGGCGGCTCGCACCTTGGCAATGGGGACGTAGCGCGGCGGCTTCTCGCAGCCCTGGACGCCGAGGAAGGCAGGAAGGGCGACCTCGAAGCGTCCCATCACCCCGCCGGCGTACTCCTTGGCCACGACGGTCGTCCCGGCGCCCGGATCGACCGTGATCCGGCTCACCAGGCCCACGTACGGGAGGTCGAGCGCCCCGGCGAGGAGGGGTGCCACGAAGCCGTCAAGGTCGTCGATGGCCTGGCACCCGCTGAGCACCAGGTCCGCGGGGAGCACGTCGGGGATGCCGGGCAGCGTGGCGGCCAGCGCGGATGCCGTGGAGCGGGTGCCCACGGTCGCGGAAATCCCTGACACCTTGATCACCCGGTCGGCGCCCTTGGCGAGAGCGGTGTGGAGCACGTCGTCGATCTCGGGAGCCTCCGGCGCCACCACGATCACGGTCGCCTGGGCGCGCTCCTTCAGGAGCAGCGCCTGCTCGAGGGCGTAGTCGTCGCGCTCGTTGACGATGAAGCGCAGGAACTCCTGGTCCAGCGACGTGCCGTCGCCGGCGACCTCCAGCTCCTCCACGATGTCGGGCACCATCTTCATCAGGACCAGGATCTTCATGGCGCCAGCGCGTCCTCCTCGCTCGATCCTGCCGCCGGTCGC
>JBDROA010000154.1:0-5093 GCA_043810615.1 Actinomycetota bacterium
CCGATCGGGTCGATCACCCGAAGACCCCGGTCGTCGGGGTCGGAGCCCGAAGGCCTGAACGTCGGAATCTCAACCCAATGAGTGTCGGGCTCTCAGCCCGAACAGAACGACCCCCATCGGGCTGATCCTCCCGACGGTTTCGGGCTGTCAGAGGCTGCCGTCCGCGACGGCGAGTTCGTTCCCTGGAGTAGCGGCTATGCGGACCCATCCTGATGCTCCTAAGGAATCTGGTCCCGGCCGAAGCGCAGGGCGCGGGCCTGCCCCCACACCCTGTTGGGCCTCACATCCCTCTCTGAGATACCAGGCAAGTCGCCCTCATGCGTCCTGGGGCGCTCTGAAGAGCAACGAGGGACTTGCGTCGGAGGTAGTTTCAGCCGATAATCAACCTAATTACCCCAGACGCTTCGGCGGCTGGGTGCGAGACCCGCTTCGGCGGGTCTCTGCGTTGTGGGGGATCACCACGTCGCAGGCTTCCTGAACACACCCGCGCTGTCGCGCATCTCGACGGGGAACTGGCACTGGGCAATAGCGCTCGCCCTCAGCTGCTTGAAGAAGTCCCCCTGGAGGGCCTGACTGCGCAGCCGGGCCGGGTGCGGGTTCACAATCCCCACCTTGAGGCCGAGACGCCGGCGAACCAGTTCGATGGGGAGGCGCAGGTCAGCGTCGTTCGAGATGACGACAGATGTGTCGCAGTCCCGCTCAAAGGCATCCAGGAGCAGGAAGCTGGCAAGGTTAACGTCCGAGCCCTTCTCCTCGGTCCTGATCACCTGGGCCGTCCGCGGTCCGGTCGCAGCGGGATTCGCGAGCGGCATTCGAACCGAGTGCGAGCGGAATTGCCCCAGGTGGATCTCCAGGTTCGGAATGGTTCGCAGAGCCCGAAGGTAGACACTCTGTCGCTGTGGCGCCCCGGGGTCGTTCGGCAGAGAGCCAACGATCGCGGTGAAGTACCGGATTCGGCGTATCTCATCTGCAGGCAGCAGCCTCCGACAAAGTTGGGCGAAGTCCAGCCACTTGTACGCGGTACCCCGCACAGCCCCGTAGTAGAAGTTGAACCCGTCGATGTACACGTTCGTCGGCACAGGCACTGAGCCCAGATCAGGCCATCTCTCGACGGCAGGCTATGCCAGAAGGACCCGCGGCCGCTCACTGGCTCCAACACACGGAGCCATCAGAAACCGCAAGGGGCGGTTCGGTTCACGCCCCCAGCCTGCAGAAGGCCCGTCTCGGCCCTCTGACGCGCACCGTCGCTGTGTTGCCCGGTCGGGTCGACTGCCCGATCGGATCGATCACCCGGAGACCCCGGTCGTCGGGGTCGGAACCAGAAGGCCAATCGGGCTTGCGGCCCTTCGGGCCCGGGACCCGATCGGACCTGCAGTGCGATCTCCCTCCCCTCTGTTTCGTTTCCTCCCCAACTACCCTCTCCGTCGACGCGAACCACGGAGGGAGTTCCATGAAGCCGGGCAGGGTCGTGGCGCTGGTCTTCGGCGTCCTCATCGCTCTTCTGGCCTTCGGGTTGGTGGCGGGCGGCGGCGCCCTCACCTGGGCGCACGCCACGCAGCGTGACGCCGACGGGTTCATCACCAGCCCCACCTACCGGCTCGAATCCTCCCGCTACGCCCTGGCCTCCGGCGCCATGGACATCGCCTCCAACGCCACCGACTGGTTCCCCGAGGACCTGCTCGACGTGCGCTTCACAGCCGAGCGCGCCGACTCCGAAGGCGTCTTTGTGGGCATCGGCCCCTTCGCCGACGTCGCCGCCTACCTCGACGGCGTCGCCTACGACGAGGTCACCCACCTGGGCCGCCGCACCGACATCGACTACCTGGCCCACGACGGCGGCGCCCCCTCGGGCGCGCCGGCCGACCAGGGCTTCTGGGTGGCCTCCGCCTCCGGCCCCGGCGCCCAGACGGTCACCTGGGATGTCGCCTCGGGCGAGTGGACCGTCGTGGTCATGAACGCCACCGCCGACCCCGGCGTCACCGTCGTCTTCGAGGCCGGCGCCCGGTCCAGCCTCCTCCTGCCAGTCGGCCTGGGCCTGCTGATCGGCGGCCTGGTGATCGGGGCCCTGGCTGCCCTCCTCATCGTCTGGGCGGTCCGCAAACCGGCAGCAGCCGCCGCCCTGGAGGAAGCCCCGGTGCCCGCCGCGGTCGCCCGTGAGGGCGCCTACCCGGCGGCCATCTCGGGGCGCATGGACCCGAACCTCAGCCGCGGCATGTGGCTGATCAAGTGGTTCCTGGCCATCCCCCACTTCTTCTGCCTGGCCTTCCTGTGGGCGGCCTTCGCCATCCTGACGGTCCTCGCCTTCTTCGCCATCCTCTTCACCGGCCGCTACCCCCGGGGCATGTTCGACTTCAACGTCGGGGTGCTGCGCTGGAACTGGCGGGTGGCCTTCTACGCCTTCAACCCGGCCGGCACCGACCGCTATCCCCCGTTCAGCCTGGCCGACGCCGACTACCCGGCCCGGCTGGAGATCGCCTACCCGGAGCGGCTCTCCCGGGGCCTGGTCCTGGTGAAGTGGTGGCTGCTGGCCATCCCCCACTACATCATCGTGGGCATCCTCACCAGCGGGGTGCTGTGGTGGGCAGGCGACTTCGGGGGCAAGGATGCCGCCCGCTTCGGCGGCGGGCTGATGAGCATCCTGGTCTTCATCGCCCTGGTCGTCCTCCTCTTCGCCGGCCGCTACCCCCGAGGCCTGTGGGACCTCGTCATGGGGCTCAACCGCTGGGTGATCCGGGTGGCCGCCTACGCCGGGCTGATGCGGGACGAGTACCCGCCGTTCCGCCTCGACATGGGCGACGACGACCCCACCGGGCTCACCAGCGGGGCCGCGGGGCCGCCAGACCTCATCCGGTAGACGAGGTGACGCCGCACGCGGCCGTCAGTCGGGCCGACGCGGCACGGGCCTGACCGGCGGTGCCGACACGGTGTCCCCGCTGGGGCTTGCCAGGGACCGCTCCAGAGAATTGAACAGGCGCGCCACGTCGCCGGCCTCGAAGACCCGGTACCGTCGCCTGCCGACGTTGCGCTGCGCCAGGATGCCCGCGGCAACGAGGCGCGTGATCGCGGCCGACGTGGCCACCTCGGACCGCGCCGTCATTCCGGCCGCCGACTGCGCGGTCAGGACCGGTGCGCCCGGGAGGATCCGCAGGAGCCGGTCCACCGTGGAATCGGCGCGGATTCTGCCGAGACGGTGCCGCCACTCCGCCTCGACTGCTTCGATCTCGGTGGCGTACCGCTCGGCATCCCGGCAGGCGCGCAGGGTGGCGGAGGCGAAGGTGCGCAGCCACCCGTGGCACGCCCGGGAGCGCTCCGGGGCGTCCGGCGCCCCGTCGTGGCGAAAGGCGGTCAGGGCACCCACGTAGGCCGCGGACCAGGTAGCCAGGATCAGGCTGATCGGAGGGACGAACCGGAGCGTGAGCCCGCGGCGCCGGAGCACCATGTGGATCAGGGCGCGGCCGGTCCGCCCGTTGCCGTCGACGAAGGGGTGGACGGTCTCGAACTGGGCGTGCACCACCGCCGCCTGGACCAGCGGCGAGTGCTCGTCGCCGTTGAGGTAGGCAATCAGGTCGCCGAGGAGAGCGGCGACATGCTCGGGCGGGGGCGGGACGAACGAAGCGCCGCACGGGTTGTGGGAACTGCCGCCGATCCAGTTCTGCACCGTGCGCACCAGGCCGGGCTCACTCGTGGCCGGCGCCGCTGCCATGAGGCGGCCATGCACGGCGAGCAGGTCGCCCAGTTCGAAGCAGGCAACTGCGGAGGCTCGCTCGACGGCGTCCTGCATGGCGCCGATGTTCGCCAGGATCTCGGCGGCGGCCCGGTCGGCGGCGTCGCCTCCCCGGGCGAGCAGCGCCTCGGCGCGCATGAGCCGCTGGGGTGATGCCTCGATCCCTTCGATCTTCGACGACGCCACCGACTCGGCGCGCAGCAGGAACCGCGCCAGGCCCTCCAGGCTGACGTGGGAGGTCCCCGCGGCGTTCAGGGCGCGGGCCGCCGCCTCGGCATCGGCAATATCTGCCGCCAGATCGGCCGGCAGGTTCAGATCCCAACCCGCTAGGGGATCGGGCAGGTAGGACTCGTAGGAACAGCCCTTGCGTTCGGCGCGGCTCGCTCCCTCGAAGCGGGGGGTCCAGAGAAGGCTGATTCGCTGTGCCATGCTTCTCTCTAAGGCAAGGTTACGCCATAACCTTAGCCTATATTCCCGCCAGCCTAAGGTTTTGATGTCGGGAGACCCGGGCGGGCCGGACCACCGGTTCCCCGCTTCAGGTTGCACACCCGATCGCACTGACCCCCCGATCGGGTCGATCACCCCAAGACCCCGGTCGTCGGGGTCTCAGCCCGAAGGCGGCGCGTTCATGGATGCCCAGCAGCAGATCCACAGCCGGGGAATGGCTGAGGGTTCAGCCCGAGTCAAGTGCCGAGATCCGATGTGGCTGTCGTCGCTCACGCTGCGGCCGGGGGCTACTCGACCCTGGTTGGTCCGATCTCCAGCAACGCATCTGCACCGGAGGCCAGGGGACGGCGATGTCAGCGGCCCCTCAGCACCCCTGTCGAGACTTCGCCACATCAGGAGTCCGGTTTGAGTTCACGATCCCAGGATTCCCGATAGTGGCCCCTGGTTCGGAGGAAGCAGCGGTCAACGTGCCGGCGTCCGAAGGACTCTCACAACTCATCTAGGCACTCGATGTGCCCGTCATTCCCAGTTGGCAAGCCACTCTCTCCACTCCTCGACGTCGTCCATTGTGGCGACGCCGTAGTCAACGCCGGCGTATGCCTCGAGTACATGCTGAGCCGCTAGATCCGCCCCCTCGTGTGTGTCGTCTTCCTTCTCGACGAGGTATTCGACAAGGTCGATCACGGCCCCAAGAAACGCCGCCGTGTCCGCATTCTCGATCGTCGCGTCGTCGATCGATTCGAAGGCTGCTATCGCCGTCGCCTGGTTCCAGAGATACTGCCTCGCATAGTCCTCATCGAGATAGGCCTTGAGCATTGGGACTGCTGCCCCTTGCCATAGAGCGGTGATCGCCAGCATGCTCGCCGGGCCAAACGCGTCCAGGTACGCAGTCATCATCTCCGGATCTTTGACACAACTGGAC
>JBDROA010000155.1:0-17282 GCA_043810615.1 Actinomycetota bacterium
GGCGCGGCGCGCTTCCTAGGCCCTACTGCTCGTCCATCGCCCCGTGGCGGGGGAAGAGGCCGGTGACGATGAAGCCCACGTGCTCTCCGATGTTCACCGCATGGTCGGCGATGCGCTCCATGTAGCGGCCCACCCGGGACAACTCGATGGCGGTGTCCACGTGCATGCCTTCGGCCTCGTTCGCCAGCAGCGTGTAGAACTCACCCACCAGGGTGTCCACCACGTCGTCCTCCTGATCGAGACGCGGCCCGGCCTCGGGGTCCATGTCGGCCAGGCTGTCGATGCCGCGGGCGAAGAGGTCGAGCGCCGCCCGGCAGAGGCGGGCCAGCAGCCCATGCATCTGGCTGCTGAGGTGGAAGCCCTGCTGGCGCACTATGCCTTTGGCGCAGTTCACCAACAGGTCCCCGCTGCGCTCTATCTCGTGGGCGACTCGGATGATCGAGATCAGGAATCGCAGGTCGCAGGCCACCGGTTGCTGCAGAGCGATGACCCGGAACACCCGGCGCTCCAGGTCGATGTAGGCCCGGTCCACGCCGTCGTCGGCGTCGATGACCTGCTGGGCCAGTTCGAGCCGGTTCTCCAGCAGGGCTTCGGAGAGGCGGCCGGCGTTCTCCAGCACCAGGGAGCCCAGGCCCACGGATGCCCGCTTGATCTCCTCCAGTTCCGCGTCGAAGCGGCGGCGGATCTCGGAATGGGGGGTGCGGTCGTCGGTCATGGCGCCTCGCTCTGGGGTCCGGCTAGCCGAACCGGCCGGTGATGTAGTCCTCGGTCTGCTTCTGTCGCGGGTTGGTGAAGATGACGTCGGTGGTGTCGAACTCTACGAGACGGCCGGTGCGCACCCCGGTCTCTTTCACGTCCACCGTGAAGAAGGCGGTGCGGTCGCTCACCCGGGCCGCCTGCTGCATGTTGTGGGTGACGATGATGATCGAGTAGTCGCGCTTGAGTTCGATCATCAACTCCTCGATGTGCAGGGTGGCGATGGGGTCCAGCGAGGAGCAGGGCTCGTCCATGAGCAGCACGTCGGGGCTGGTGGCGATGGCCCGGGCGATGCAGAGGCGCTGCTGCTGGCCCCCCGACAGGGCGTAGGCGGACTGGCGCAGCTTGTCCCGCACCTCGTCCCAGAGGGCGGCCCGGGTCAGGGACTCCTCGACGAGATCGTTCATGTTCCCCTTGAAGCCGGCGATGCGGGGGCCGAAGGCGACGTTGTCGTAGATCGACTTGGGGAAAGGGTTGGGCTTCTGGAAGACCATCCCGATGCGCCGCCGCACCTCCACCGGGTCGACGCTCTCGCCGTAGATGTCCACCCCGTGGTAGCGGATCGTTCCCTCGACCCGGGCCCCCTCGATGAGGTCGTTCATGCGGTTGAAGCAGCGCAGCACCGTGGTCTTACCGCAGCCCGAGGGGCCGATGAGGGCGGTGATCTCGTGCTCCCGGATCTGCAGGGTGGTGTCGGCCACCGCCTGGAAGGACCCGTAGAACGCTCGCAAGCCTTGCACGTCGAAGATGGCACTTGGGGCCGATCCGGTTTCCTCCCGCCGGCCGTTGCCCCGCCGCACCGATACCACGGAGATCCCGCGCCCTTCAGGGCGGACGCCGCCCCCCAGCGCGATCGCGGCTGCCGCCGCCTCCGTCTGCTCTGTCGCTCTGTCGTCCTCCATGTCACCACTTCCGCTCGAAACGGTTGCGCAGGATGATGGCGGCGGCGTTGGCGGTGAGCAGCATCATCAGCAACACCACGATGGCCGCCGCGGTCAGCGATCGGAAGTCGTCACCGGGCTGGCGGGCCCAGGAGAAGATGGTCACGGGGAGGGCGGTGTAAGGACCGGTGGCCCGATCGAGAAAGCCGGCGGAGCCGGCGCTGAAGAACCCGGTGGCCGCTCCCACCAGCAGCAACGGCGCGGTCTCCCCGAAGGCCCGGGCCAGGGTGAGCACGGTGCCGGTGAGGATGCCGGGAGCGGCGTAGGGCACCACGTGGAAGCGGATGACTTCCCAGCGGGTGGCCCCCACCCCGAACCCGGCCTCGCGTATGGCGGCGGGCACCGCCCGCAGCGCCTCGGCGGCGGTGATGATCACGATGGGGAGGACCAGGGCGGCCAGGGTGAGCCCCCCGGCCAGGAGGTTCTTCCCGGCCACCCCGCCGCCGGCGCCGACGGCGTGCACGAAGCGAACGAAGATGGTGAAACCGAGGATCCCGTAGACGATGGAGGGCACCCCGGCCAGGTTGCGGATGTTGGTGTTGATGAACCGGGTGAGCCGGTTGTCGGGGGCGTACTCCTCCAGGTAGATGGCGGCCCCGATGCCGATGGGGAAGGCGAGCACTGCTACCACGGCCGTCAGCGTTAGGGAACCCGTGATGCTCTGCCAGAGGCCGGCGGTCTGGGCGTTCAGCGACAGCGGGTTGGCGACCACCGACCAGCCCCGGCCGGACAGGGCATCCCAGGTCCGGACGAACACGTCGACCAGGAGGGTGGACAGGAAGAGCAGGGCAAGGAGGAGGGCGAGCAGCAGGGCGGCGGGGAAGGCCAGGTCGGCGAAGCCGAAACGCCGGCCCTCGATCGAGCGGCGCACCAGGTCGGCGGTGGTGGGGGTGGCAGTGCGGGCGGCCATCAGTACTTCTCCCGCACCCGGCGCACGAAGCGGTCGCTGATGAGGTTCAGGGCCAGGGTCATCAGGAAGAGGAGCAGACCCAGGAAGAAGAGGCTCTGGAAGGCGTTCGTCGACCCGGCCACCTGGTCCGAGCCGATCGCCAAGGCGGTCATCGCCGCAGTCATGGTCTGCCCCGGCTCGAACACGTTCACTTGAAACAGGGAGCCGCCCACCGCCCCGGCGGCCATGGCCACCACCATGGTCTCCCCGATGGCCCGGGAGAGGCCGAGGATGAGCGAGGCGACGATGCCGGAGGCGGCGGCGGGGAACACCACCCGGGTAACGGTGCTGGCCTTCTTCGCCCCCAGCCCGTAGGACGCCTCGCGCAGAGCGTGCGGCACTGCCCGCATGGCATCCTCGGTGACCGAGGCCACCAGGGGGGTGACCAGGAGGCCCACCCCGATGCCGGCGGCGGCCATGCTGAACACCCCGGCGTGGGGGTTGAGGCGCATCACCAGGTTGGGGCTGATCCAGGTGAGGGCGAAGTAGCCCAGCACCACGCTCGGGATGCCGGCGAGCACCTCGAGGATGGGCTTGAGCCAGCGCCGTGCCCGGGGCCGGGCGTACTCCGATAGGTAGACGGCCGCGCCCAGACCGAGTGGGGTGGCCACCGCCATGGCGATGGCCGCGATCAGGAGGGTCCCCACCAGCACCGTCCTGACGTCGAACATGTCCCGGCGGGGGAACCAGCCCAGGTCCCAGAGGCTGGAGAGGTCGATGTTGCGCAGGAAGTTCCAGGCTTCCCCGGCGAGCGAGCCGACGATGAGCAGGCTGATGAGGATCGAGGTGACCGCAGCGCCGGCGAACAGCAGGTGCACCCGGCGCTCCCGCCGCAGTCGGGGCCGGGAGCCGCTCAGGTCGATGGTGGGGGATTCGGTGGTCATGCCGAGGTTCGCCTGCGGTCCCGGGCTCATGGGACCGGCTGCCGCTTCGCCCAGGCCTCCAGGGTCGGTCCGTAGTCGCCGAGGCGGGTGTAGCCGGCCTCGTCGACGCTGGCCAGGCCCACTTCGGAAAGGTAGAGATCGACGTAGGCGGCGACCTCGGGCCTCAGGGCGGCGGCCTGGTTGACGTAGATGTACAGGTTGCGGGTGTAGGGGTAGCTGCCGTCGGCGATGGTCGCTGCCGTCGGCACCACGCAGCCCTCGCCGTCGTCGACGGCCAGGGCCTTCACCCGGTCCCGGCTGGCCGTGTAGAAGGCGTAGCCCACGAAGCCCAGGGAGGCCGGGCTGCCGGCTATGCCCTCGACGATCACGTTGTCGTTGGGCGAGGCCACGTAGTCGGGACGGAGGACGGAGTCCTGTCCCCGCTCCTCGGCGATCTTCTTGATGGCGAACTCGACGAAGCTGTCGTAGGTGCCCGACTCCTCGCCGGGGGCGGTGATCACCAGGCCGGCGTCCGGGTAGGGAGAGTTGGGAGCGCCGATTTCGGCGGCCAGGAGGTTGGCGTCGGCCCAGCCGTCGAAGCCGAGCGACTCCGGGCCCATGAGGGCGTAGAGGTCGGCGGTGGCCAGGCAGGCGACGGCGTCGTTGTCGCGGTTGGTCAGCACCGTCAGTCCGTCGATGGCCACGACCAGCTCGATGAACTCGATGCCGTTGCGGGCGCACAGGTCCTTCTCGGCGTCCTTGTAGGGCCGCGAGGCGTCGCCGATGTCGGTTCGCCCGCTGCAGAAGAGCTGAGCACCGTCGCCGGTGCCCTGGCCTTCGACCTTGATGGCCACGCCCGGGTTCAGGGCGCTGAACTTCTCGGCCACCCGGGCGCTGATCGGCTCGACCGTGGAAGACCCGGAGATCTCGATACGTCCGCTGGCCCGGCCGCAGGCCGCGGCAACCAGGGCGAGCACCAGGAGCGGGGCGGTCGGCCACCCGAGCCTGCGGGAGAAGGGGCGTGGTGTCATGTGGGCTCTCAGGACGGCGGCCCGACCGCCATCGGCGGGAACGTTACGGGGGGCAGGTGACGGCCCCGGGGCCGTTGGGTGAACGGAAGGTGAATCTTCGGCGGGGCACCGGGCGGCTCGCCGTCGTCTCCCTATAGTCCCCGGTGCCGTGTCCGCCGCCACCATCGCCCTCATCGCGGCTGGAGTGGTGCTACTCGCCGCACTGGTCGCCCTCGCCGGGCGTGCCGCCCGGGTCTCCCGGGCCCTTGCGGCGGTGGGGGCCCGCCTGGGTGCGGTCGCTGGCGGGCCGCGTCGGCCACTCGAAGCGATCCCCGCGGCTCTGGATCGGCTCGAGGCGGCCGCGGAACAGCAGCGGCGGGAGCAGCATCGCCTGGAACGCGCCCTCGATGTCGCCGGTCTCGGGGTGCTGGTCACCGACCCGTTCGGGAAGGTGGCCTTCGCCAACCAGGCGGCCCTGCCCTACCTGAGCGGCCGTCCCGGGGAGGCGGTGATCGAGGGCCGGCTGAGCGAGGCCATCGCCGTTGCCCTCGCCGACGGGACCGCCCTCACCCGCGAGTTGGAGTTGTACACCCCGCGCCGGCGGGTGGTGCGCCTCGAGGTGGCGCCCCTGGACGCGGCGGGCGGGGAGCGGCTGGGGGCGGTGGCCTATGTGGCCGACGTCACCGAGGGACGGCGGGTGGAGGTGATGCGGCGCGACTTCGTAGCCAACGTCGGCCACGAGCTCAAGACCCCCCTGGGAGCCGTGGCCGTGCTGGCGGAGACACTGTCGGCCCACGCCGGGGATGCCGAAGTGGCTGCCCGGCTCGCCGGACGGCTGCAGGGGGAGGCGCAACGGCTCTCCCGGCTGCTCGACGACATGCTCGACCTCTCCCAAGCCGAAGCCGCCGTGGTTCCCAGGGTGCCGGTGGCGCTGGCCGGGTTGGCGGCCGAGGTGGCCGGCCCGGGGCGCGAGGCGGCCGCCCGGGCCGGGGTGCACCTCGTGGTGGAGGAGATTCCGTCGACGGCGGTGGTCCCCGGGGACGAACGGCAATTGCGCACCATGTTGGGGAACCTCATCGACAACGCCGTCAAGTACTGCGATCCGCAGGAGGGCAAGCCGCCGCCGCGGGTGTGGCTGCGGGCCCGCGTCGAGGAGGGGTGGGTGGTGCTCGAGGTGCGGGACGAGGGTATCGGCATCCCCGAGGCTCACCTCGGGCGCATCTTCGAGCGCTTCTACAGGGTGGACCGGGCCCGGAGCCGGGCCACCGGGGGCACCGGCCTGGGCTTGTCCATCGTGCGCCACGTGGCCCTCAACCACGGGGGTGATGTGGCGGTCGAGTCGCGCCTCGGCGAAGGGAGCGTGTTCCGGGTGCGCCTGCCCCGTTGGAGGGAGCCATGACGCGAGTGTTGATCGTCGAGGACGAGCCGTCGTATGTGGAGGCTCTCGAGGTCTCGTTGGGCGCCGAGGGCTTCGAAGTCGACGTTGCCCTCGATGGGAAGGCGGGCCTGGAGCGCTTCCGCGCCGCTCGACCCGACATGGTCCTGCTCGATCTGATGCTGCCCGTGCTGCCCGGCCTGGACGTGCTGCGAGCGATACGCCGGGAGTCCGACGTTCCGGTGATCGTGGTCAGCGCCAAGGGGGCCGAAGCCGACATCGTCTCCGCCCTCGAGTTAGGGGCGGACGACTATGTCACCAAGCCCTACTCGGTGCGGGAACTGGTGGCCCGCATCCGGGCGGCCGCCCGGCGCGCCGGCACCGTCGCCGGGCCCGAGGTCCTCACCGCCGGGGTCATCACCCTGGACCTGGCCGCCCGCCGCCTGCGGCTGCCCTCGGGGGAGCAGGACCTACCCAAGAAGGAGTTCGAGGTGCTGCAGTTGCTAATGCAGCGGCCGGGCCGGGTGGTGCTCCGCGAGGTGTTTCTCGATGAAGTGTGGGGGTTCGGCTGGGCGGGCGACACCCGCAGCCTCGACCAGCACGTGCGCCGCCTGCGGCGCCGCCCGGAGGCCGACCGGGACGCGCCGCGCATCGAGGCGGTGCGGGGCGTGGGGTACCGACTGGAGGCTGAGCCCCCCTCCCACGGCAGTGGGAGGGGGTAGGCGAAGCCGGGGGAGACGGTCGTTAGAACCGGTTCAGCGCCTCCACGTACGCCGCGTACTCGCGCGGCGTCCCCAGGGACTCGCTGGCCACGATCTCCCGCACGATGCCGTCGGCGTCGCGCACGAAAGTGGCGCGGTTGGCGGCTCCCTTCTCCTCGTTGAAGACGCCGTAGCGGCGGGAGACCTCGCCGTGGGGCCAGAAGTCGGCGAGGACGGGGAAGCCGAACCCGTTCTCCGCCGCCCACTTCTTGTTGGCCGGGCGGGGGTAGCAGGTGATGATGATGACGTTGGCGTCGAGGGCGCCGAGGTCGGCGAAGTGGTCGCGCAGGGTGCAGGCCTCTCCGTCGCAGATCCCGGTGAAGGGGAAGGGAATGAACACGACGAGGGTTCTGCGGCCCCGGGCCTGGTCGAGGGTGAAGGTGGCGCCTTCGGTGTCGACCAGGGCGAAGCCGGGAGCGGGAGAGCCGATGGATGCGGACATGGCGGCTTGGCCTTTCGTCGGGTGAGTAGGCGGCATGGTACGGCGCCGGTCGGGCCAAAGAAGGCCCCGCTGTGTGCGCCGTCCCTACAGCAGAACCCGCGCCGCCCAGCCCAGCGGGTCGTCGAGTTCGGCCGGGGTGGGCAGGCCGTCGGGCCCCTCCCACAGACGGGCCAGGGCCTCTTCACCCCAGCGCCGGGCCACCTCCTCGCAGAAGGTGGTTCCCCGGCGGTAGCGGTGGTGCTGCAGGTCGAGCCCCAGCATGCGTTGCAGCAACTGCTCGCCGGGTGACGGCTCGGCCCGCCGGCGGTCGATGGCCTCTCGCAGCCGGGGCGCTTCGGGGACGAGGCCGGGGGCGGCCCGGCCCACCAGCCACTCCGCGTAGCCCTCGAGGAGCGCCATGAAGGCCTGGAGGCGGCGCAACGCCTGCTCCGACTCGGGCCCAGCCGTGAGGCCGCTGAGGGCGGAGGGGTCCTCGAGGAGGTCTTGGAGGTGTTCGGGGTCCTGCAGGGCCTCCAGGCGCTCCTGCAGGCCGGAGGGGTCGGGGCGCAAGCCATCGACGAAGGCCGACATGAGGCCGGCGAGGTGGCGGCGCACCCAGGGCAGTGCCACCTCCGCCCGGTGGGCGGCCTCGTGGAGGGCCAGCCACAGGCGGGCCTGGCGGGGGTCGAGGCCGTGGTCGGCGGTGAAAGCGGCGATGTTCGGCGCCACGAAGGTGGGCGGGGCCCCTTCCACCGGCAGGCCCACGTCGAAGCCGGCCAGCACCCGGTGGCTGAGGAACCCGGCCATGCTGCCCATCTGCATGCCCACCAGGGCGGGGCCCAGGGGCTGGAGCAGGGGGTCGGCCTCGCCGCCCTCGGGCCCGGCCATCTTGGCCGCCAGGGGCTCGGCCAGGTAGGCGAAGCCGGCCACGCTGGCGCCCGCCCAGGAGCGCCGGTCCAGGGCCCGCACCTCCCCGGCGGCGGTGGCGTCCAATGGAGAGGCGGCCGCCACCCGCAGGGCGGCGGTGTGGGTGAGCTCCACGAACTCCTCGGCCACCCAGGGGTCCACCGGCTCGGCCGGGCCGGCGACGCTCTCGGCGATCTCCCGGGCCAGCCCCCAGTTCACGGCCCCCGGGGTTTCGAGGAGGCGGCGCAGCCGGTCGAACAGGTTGTCGGTCACGCCCCCTCCGGGCGCTCCATGAGGGTCACCGGGATGGTTTGCGGGGTGCCCGCGCGGTCGATCTGCAAGTCGACCACTTCGCCCACCCGGTTGAAGCGGAGCATCACCACCAGCTGCTCCATGGTCGTCAGGGGGTCGCCTCCCACCGAAAGGATCACGTCGCCCGGGCGGACCCCGGCGGCCTCGGCGGCCGTCCCCGCCATCACCTTGCTCACCGAGACCCCGGCGGGCACGGTGGAGCCGTCGGCCTCCTGGCGGAAGAAGGTTCGTCCCTCGATGCCGAGGAAGGGGTGGTCGGCCTCGCCTCGGGCAATGAGCTGCTCGGTGACGATGGTCATGAGTTCGACGGGTATGGCGAAGCCCAGCCCCTCGGCGCCGACGTCGCTGACGCCGATGGCGGCAGTGATGCCGATGAGGCGGCCTTCGGCATCGAGCAGGGCCCCGCCGCTGGAGCCCCGGGTGATGGGGGCGTCGGTCTGGATCATCCCGTAGAGGTACTCGTCGACCCCGGTGCGCAACTGCCGGTCGAAGGCCGAGACCACCCCGACGGTGACCGAAGGGCCCCCCTCCAGGCCGAGGGGGCTGCCGACGGCGATGGCGGTGTCCCCGATCTCCAGGCCCTCCGACGAGCCGAGGGTGATGGGGGTGAGGCCGGTGGCGGCGATGCGCAGCACGGCGAGGTCAGTGACCGCGTCCTGCCCGACGACCTCTGCGGGGTAGGAGCGTCCCCCGGCGAAGATCACCCGCACCTCGACGGCTCCGGCCACGACGTGCTCGTTGGTCACCAGCAGGCCGTCGGCGCTCAGCACCACCCCCGACCCCGAGCCTTCGGCGACGAAGGCTCCTTCGGTGGTGGAGCGCACTTCGACGGTGACGATGGAGGGAAGCACCGCCCGGGCCACCGCCGCCGCCTGAACCCGACCGCCGGAGGCGACGATGCGAGTCTCGATGTGCTGCACGACGTCGGCCGGCTCCCCCGGGTTGAACCAGAGGAGGAAGGCGCCGGCCACCAGGGCGGCGCCGAGGGCCCCGGCCGCCAGGCCTACCAGGGCGTAGTGCCGCCCGTGGTGCCGGGACTTCGGCTCGGGAGCCGGGCCGGATAGGGCTGTGGGGAAGCGGTCGGGAGCGGCCGGCCACGCCGTCTCCGGGTCGAAGTAGGGGGGCAGGGCGAGCGGGGCTTCGTCGCCGGAGGAGGCGTCGGCGAAGGCGGTGGGGCCGGTGCCGGGCAGGCCGGGTTCTCCGGGCGGCGTGTCCGGCGGGCCCGAGGTAGTGTCGCTCATGCGGCGGATTCTATGGACGGCCCCCGCCAACCGGGCCCCGGGCCCACCCGGGCCCGCGTGTCGCCGGAGCCCATCACCGCCTCCGCCCCGGCCGCGCGGGTGGCCGAACCGGCCGCGGGGGTGACCTGCCTCTTCCTCGGCACGGTGCGCGACCAGTCCCCGGGCCGAGAGAGCGTGACCCACCTGGAGTAAGAGGCCTACCCCGGGGTGGCCGAGGAGCAGATCGCCGCCGTCGTGGCCGAGGCTCGGGAGCGCCGGCCTCTGCCGGGCTTGGCTGTCGAGCACCGGGTGGGGTTGCCGGCGGCGGGCGAGCCTTCGGTGGGGGTGGCGGTGTCCGGTGCCCACCGGGCCGACGGCCTGGAGGCGGCGCGCTGGTTCATCGACGAGCTCAAGGTCCGGGTTCCCGTTTGGTGGAAAGAGCACCGGGCGGCCGGGGCGAAATGGGTCGACCCGGAGGGCGGGAAGTGACCCCGGCGGCTGTTCGACGCGCCACCCGCGCACTTGTTAGCCTGGCGGCGGCCAGGGAGAGGCCGACGGTCGGGGAGGGCTTGGTCCGATGCTCGCGCTGAAGAACGTCGAGGTCGTGTACCACGATGTGATCCTCGTTCTGCGCGGCATCTCCATTCAAGTTCCCGACGGCGCGATCGTCGCCCTCCTCGGTGCCAACGGGGCGGGCAAGACCACCACCCTGCGGGCAATCAGCGGCATCCTCGACGTGCAGAGCGGGGAGATCACCAAAGGGGAGATCACCCTCGACGGCCAGCGCATCGACAACCTCTCCGCCTCCAAGATCGTGCGCCTCGGGGTGAGCCAGGCTCTCGAGGGCCGCCGCATCCTTGCCGAACTGACGGTGGAGGAGAACCTCCGCCTCGGGGCCCATACCAACCGCCGCAGCCTCGACGAGAACCTGGCTCGGGTTTACGGCCTGTTCCCCGACCTCAAGCAGCGCCCCAAGTTCGTCGCCGGCTACCTGTCCGGTGGGCAGCAGCAGATGCTGGCCATCGGCCGGGCGTTGATGTCGGCCCCCCGCTACCTGCTGCTCGACGAGCCCAGCCTGGGTCTGGCCCCGATGCTGGTGCAGGAGATCCGCGACATCATCAGGGAGATCAACCGCCAGGGCACCGGGATCCTGCTGGTGGAGCAGAACGCCGGCATGGCGCTGACCATCTCCGAGCACGGCTACATCCTGGAGACGGGGAAGATGGTCATGGACAAGCCCTCGGCCGAACTATTGAAGGACGAGGACGTGCGCGAGTTCTACCTCGGTCTGCGCTCGGGCGACGAGGGCATTCGCTCCTTCGCCGACGTCAAGCAGTACCGCCGCAAGAAGAGGTGGCTGTCGTGAGGGCACGCCGGCTCCACGAAGTCCTGCCCCCCGGCGGTGAGCCGGGGCAGATCATCCTCGAGGTCGAGGACATCCACCTCGCGTTCGCCGGCCTCAAGGCCATCGACGGGGTGTCGTTCCGAGTCCACACCAACGAACTGTTCGCCATCATCGGCCCCAACGGCGCCGGGAAGACCTCGATCTTCAACTGCATCTCGGGCGTCTACCACCCCCAGCAGGGGTCGATCCGCTACCAGGGCCGGGACCTCCTGGGCCAGCGCCCCGACCGCATCGCCAATCTGGGAATCGCCCGCACTTTCCAGAACATCGAGTTGTTCCCGCAGATGACCGTGCTGGACAACCTGATGCTGGGGCGCCACCAGCACGTGAACTACGGGACCCTGGCGGCCATCGCCCGGGTGGGCAAGGCCAGCCGCGAGGAGGCCCGCAACCGTGAGGTGGTGGAGGGCCTGGTGGAGTTCCTCGGGTTGCAGCCGGTGCGCAAGGCGTACGTCTCGATGCTCCCCTACGGCCTGCAGAAGCGGGTGGAGTTGGGCCGGGCCCTGGCCATGGCTCCCCGCCTGCTGATGCTCGACGAGCCGGTGGCGGGCATGAACCTCGAAGAGACCGAGGACATGGCCCGCTTCGTCAACGACATCCGGTGGGAGTTGGGCATAGGGATCATCCTCGTGGAGCATGAGATGCGCATGGTCATGGACCTGGCCGACACCGTGCTCGCCGTCGACTTCGGGCGCCCCATCGCCGTGGGCACCCCGGAGGAGATCCAGAACAACCCCGACGTGATTCGCGCCTACCTGGGCGAGGAGCACGGCACGGCCCCGGCAGGAGGAGGAGCCGCGTGACTGCCTTCGCCGACACTCCCGCCCCGGCCGGCACCGCGGCCGCCGTCTCCGCCGCCGCCCGTTTGCGCCGGGCGGCCCGGGAGCGCCCCGGCGATGCCGCCCTGCGGGTGAAGAACCGGGGAATCTGGCGGGAGGTCTCCTGGGCGGAGTACTGGGACCAGGTGGAGGTCTTCGGCCACGCCCTGCTGGCCATGGGGGTCCAGCCGCGCGACCGCATCGCCGTCCATTCGGAGAACCGCCCGGAGTGGCTGTACATCGATGTGGGGACCATCGCGGTGCGGGCTGTCTGCATGGGCCTATACCCCACCAACCCCACCACCGAGGTGCGCTACCTGCTGCAGAACTCCGGGTCGCGCCTGCTGGTGGTGGAAGACCAGGAGCAGGCCGACAAGGTCCTGGAGATCCCCGCCACCGACCTCCCGCTGCTGGAGCGCATCGTCTACATCGAGCAGCGCGGCATCGACCGCTACGGGGACCAGCGCCTGGTGTCCTGGGACGATTTCATGGCGGAGGGCGAAGCCCATCGCGCCGCCCACCCGGGGGCGGTGGAGGAGCGCATGGCGGCCGCCGAAGGGGACGACCTGGCTTACCTCATCTACACCTCGGGGACCACCGGCCCGCCGAAGGGGTCGATGCTCACCGTGGGCAACTGCGACTTCTCCGGGAAGATCCTGGCCAGCGCCGACGGCCTCATAAACCCGCCCCCCGGGCCGGACGACTTCGTCCTCTCCTACCTGCCCCTCTGTCACGTGTACGAGAAGGCCATCGCGGTCTGGCTGCCTCTGTGGACCGGGGCGGTGGTGAACTTCGGGGAGTCGCTGGAGACCCTGATGACCGACATCCGGGAGATCCAGCCCACGGTGTTCCAGGGGGTGCCCCGCATCTGGGAGCGCATCCACGCCGGCATCCAGGTGAAGCTGGCTTCGGCCTCCCGCCTGAAGAAGATCAACGCCGCTATCTGGCTGCGGGTGGCCCGCTGGCTGGGCCGCACCCTGGCCCGCACCGGCGGGCGCCACACCCCGCTGAGCGGGGTGGCCTACTGGTTCGGCAACCTGTTCCTGTACCGGTCGCTGAAGGAACGGGTGGGCCTGCGCCGTTGCCGGTTCGGGGTGTCGGCCGCCGCTCCCATCGCCCCGGAGATCCTCGAGTACTTCATGTCGATCGGGGTCCCCGTCCACGAGGCGTACGGCATGACCGAGAACGCTGCCATCGCCACCACCAACCGGCCGGGCCGGGTGCGCCTGGGCACAGTGGGGGAGCCCTACCCGCAGATCGAGGTGAGGATCGACGAGCAGACGGGGGAGATCCTCACCCGGCACCCCGGCTCCTTCGTGGGCTATTGGGAGATGCCCGAGGCCACCGCCCGCACCCTGGACGCCGAGGGCTGGCTGCACACCGGCGACGTGGGGGAGTGGGTGGACGGCACCCACATCCGCATCGTCGACCGCATCAAGGACATCATCATCACCTCGGGGGGCAAGAACATCTCCCCGTCGGAGATCGAGAACAGCCTGAAGACCTCGCCCTTCGTCAAGGAGGCGATCGTCATCGGCGACCGGCGCAAGTTCCTGAGCGCCCTCATCGGCATCGAGTTCGACGTCGTGAGTGAGTGGGCGCAGCGGCGCAAGCTGGCCCACACCACCTACCGTGACCTGTCCGAGAAGCCCGAGGTGATCAGTCTCATCCAGAAGGCGGTGGACGAGACCAACGCCAAGTTCGCCTCGGTGGAGCAGATCAAGAAGTTCACCTTGCTGCCCAAGGAGCTCGACCACGAGACGGGCGAGCTCACCGCCACCCAGAAGGTGAAGCGCTCCGAGATCGAGAAGCGCTTCGGGGACCTGATCGAGGCGATGTACCGATGAGCTTTCTCCAGGCCCTCGTCAATGGGATCGCCCTGGCCGCGGTGTACGCCCTGCTGGGGATGGGCTTCGTCATCATCTACAAGTCGATGCAGGTGCTGAGCTTCGCCCAGCCCGCGCTGATGCTCTTCGGCGGCTGGTGGGTGATCTACTTCGCCACCGTCGTCAGCCTCAACTTCTACGTGGCGGTGCTCATCGCGGTGCTCATCGCCGCCGGCACCGGGCTCGTCATCGAGCGCGTGTTCCTGCGTCCTATGGTGGGCAAGCCGGTGTTCGCCGTGGCCATCATGACCATCGGCCTCGACTTGGTGATCCGGGTGTTCTCCGGCAACTTCTACGACTCCGGCCCGCGCTCCACCGGCGATCCCTGGGGCCTCAGCACCTTGAACGTCGGCCGGCTCATCATCAACCACCGGCGGGTGGCGGCCATCGTGGTGGCGGTGGCCCTGCTCCTAGCCCTGCTCGCCTTCTTCCGCTTCTCCCGCATGGGCCTGGCGATGCGGGCCGCCGCCTTCGACCAGGAAGTGGCCCTCACCCAGGGGGTCTCGGTGTCGGCGGTGTTCGCCCTCTCCTGGGCCATGGCCGCGGTGCTGGCCACCATGGCCAGCCTCTTCATCAACGCCGACCTGGGGTCCCTGACCCCGAACAACTACACCCTGGCTCTCAAGGCGCTGCCGATAGTGGTCATCGGGGGCCTCGACTCCATCGGGGGCACCCTGCTGGCGGCGCTCCTGGTGGGCATCGCCGAGGCGATGACCGCCACCTACCAGCCGCACCTGACCCCCTACGTCGGGCAGAACTTCTCCCAGGTGGTGCCCTACCTGGTGATGTTCGTAGTGCTGCTCGTCCGGCCCTACGGCCTCTTCGGCACCCGGGAGGTGGAGCGGGTATGAGGCTGCGCCCCGGACTGGTCACCGACTACCGCTCCGACACCGGCATCTTCCGCAGCGTCACCCAGCGGACCTGGTTCGGCCTCCTCCTCGTCCTGGCCGTCTACCTGGGGGCTGGAGGCGCGCTGGGGCCGATCCGGCTGTCCTCCGACCTGCTGGTGCTGACGGTGTACGCCCTCTTCGCCTCCATCGGGGCCATTGGGCTCAACGTCGTCACCGGCATGGCGGGTCAGATCTCGCTGGGCCACGCCTTCTTCCTGGGCCTGGGCGCCTATACCGCCGCCGTCCTCGGCGGGGTGGAGCAGACCCGCGAGGTGGTGGACACCGTCACCGGGCAGGCCGTCACCGAGGTGGCGATGCGCGGCTTCCACCTCGACATGATCATCTGGCTGCCGGCGGCCGGTCTCGTCGCCGCCCTCGCCGGCCTGATCGTGGCCCCGGTGGCCACTCGCCTGCGCGGCCTCTACCTGGCCTTCGTCACCCTGGGACTGGTGTTCCTGGGAGAGCACATCTTTCGCGAAGCCAGGACCCTGACCGGGGGGGCCGGGAACGGGCGATCCACTGCCGAGGCCCGGCTGCTGGGGTTCCGCTTCGACCAGGACGGAGAGGTCTTCGGGCTCTGGCTCACCAAGCAGCAGAAGCTCCTCTTCCTCGGCCTGATCCTCCTGATCGTCATGGGCCTGGCGGCCAAGAACCTGTTTCGCTCGCGGGTGGGCCGGGCCCTGGCCGCCATTCGGGACCGCGACATCGCCGCCGAGATGATGGGCATCCCGCTGGGCCGCTACAAGCTCATCGCCTTCACCATCTCGTCCTTCTATGCCGGCATCGCCGGGGCCCTGTTCTGGGCGGTGGTGGGGCGCCTGACTGCTGAGGGGTTCAACTTCCTGCTCTCCATCAAGTACATCGCGATGATCATGATCGGCGGGGTGGCCACCGTTTCCGGGTCGATCATGGGGGCCTTCTTCATCATCTTCCTGCCCAAGATGGTGGAGTGGCTGGCCTCGGTCCAGGTCTTCTCCGTCACCCCCTTCTTCTTCATCTCCAAGGACCCGGCGGGGATGATCAACACCTTCCAGTTCGAGCAGATTCTCTTCGGCCTGTTCATCGTGGGGTTCCTGATCCTGGAGCCCATGGGCCTGTACGGGATCTGGATCCGGGTCCGCAACTACTGGAAGGGCTGGCCCTTCAGCTACTGAGCTCGGCGCGCGCCGGGCCGATGGGATAGATTGGTGAGGGGGCCCGCGGCGGGCACCCTCACTATGCGAGGAAAAGGGAGAGACATGATGAGACGGCGACCCTGGTTTGTGGCGCTCGCCGTGCTGGCGGTCTTCTCGTTGGTAGCCGCGGCTTGCGGCGACGACGACGCGACCACCACCACGGCGGCCCCGACGACGACGGCCGCTACCACCACGACCGCCGGCCCGACGACGACGGCGGCCACTACGACGACCGAGGCGCCCGCGGAGATCGCCTTCGACACGGGCGTGACGCTGGAGCCCTGCCCCGACTCCACCAACCCGGAGAACGGGTGCATCTACCTGGGCAACATCTCGGACTTCTCCGGCCCCTTCGGTCTGTTCGGGCAGCCGCTGGCCGCCGGGCACCTGGACTTCTGGGCCCGGGTCAACGCCGAGGGCGGCATCGGGCCCGACGGCGGGCAGAAGTTCGACGTGGCGATCACCGAGGACAACACGGTCGACGCCGGGTACGTGGCAGAGCAGCACGTGGCCGGGTACGAGCAGATCCGCGGCAACATCGCCGCCCTGGCCGAGACGCTGGGCACGCTGCAGACCCTGGCGGCCCTGCCGCTGTATGTGGAGGACAGCACGATCGGCGCGGTTTCCACCTGGTACTCCGGCTGGAGCTTCCCGGACCTCGACGGCGGCGTCATCATGGAGACCGGCACCAACTACTGCATGGAGGCCATGAACGGCTTCGACTTCATGGTCGGCCTGCAGGCGCAGCAGTTCGAGAAGACCACCTTCACCTACGGCATCGTGAAGTTCCCCGGCGACTACGGCGAGGACTACGCCAACGGCGTCAAGTACGCCGCGGCGCAGTACGGGCTCGGCGAACCGCTCGCCGAGCAATTGCAGATCCCGTTGTCGGCGGGCGGCACGCTCGACGACGCCGTGATCGCCATGGCCACCACCAAGCCGGATGTGATCTTCGTGGCCACCGGGCCGCAGGAGCTGGCCACCCTTATCGGCGGCCTCTACGGCGCCGGGCACCAGACGGCCCTGTACGTGGGCGTCGGCCCATCCTGGAACGTGGCCTTGCTGGGCACCGCGGTGCGTCCGCTGCTGGAGGCGGGCGTGTACTTCCACACCTCCCCGTGGGGACCGTGGAACAGCGACACCGCAGGCCATGCCGCCATGCGGGCCGCCGCTGATGCCGCCGGACGCGACCCGGCCACGCTCGGCATCGGCTACATCGCCGGCTGGGCCATGGAGTACAACATCAAGGCCGCTCTCGAGCAGGCCATCGCCAACGGAGACCTGACCCGGGCCGGGATCCTGGCCGCGGCCGGGCAGCTGACGGCAGTGGACAACGAGGGCATGCTCCCGGCGAAGTCCTTCGTCGGCACGCCGGCGGAGACCGTGGAGCGCGGCTCCCTGGTGAACCGCGTCGACACGACGGCGGTCGACGGCCTGAGCGTCCTCGCCCCGTTCTTCGTCGGTCCGACGGCCGCGGGGTACGACTTCTCGGCGCCGTGCGCCATCCTGGGCGGGTAAGCACCGAGGAGCATCTACCTAGAGGAGGGGCGGGCCACCGGGGCCGCCCCTCGCGTCCCCCACCCCCGGCCGGGGG
>JBDROA010000156.1:0-10685 GCA_043810615.1 Actinomycetota bacterium
GCGGAGCGGGGCACCCCGTACGCCCCGGGCAGCCTGGTCTACATGGACAAGATCGCCATGGGCCAGGAGGCCGGGTCCATCGACCTCGAGGCCCCGGGCGAGGAGAACCCGCGCCGCGTGGCCGGGCCACCGCCAAGGCGGTGGACGACCCGACCGCCATCAATTCGACCGTCCCCGCAACCGGCCGCACATCGAGGCGGTGCGCCGAGCCGAGGCCCGTATCCGGCCGATAGGGCATCGAAGTCGCCGGCCACTGCAGCCAGGTAGATGCGCTCCCGGAGGGCCGCAACATCTGCGGGAAGGTCCTGGCGAGGCAGATTGGGCTCACGAACCGTGCAGGGCTCCAACATCCCTGTGGTCGTCGTGACAGTGTCGATGGTGGTCGTGGCGGATTCGGCCGTGGTGAACGTGCCGCCGCCTGTCGGGGTCGAGCAGGCGGCGCCAAGCAGCGCCAGCGCCACGCCCAGGCCCAAGGCAAGACCCCTCGGGGATTGAGACCTCAGGCCCACCTGACGAACCGTTCATCAAGAGGCGCGCAGCCAGTTTCCCAGAGCATGGCCAAGAGCGCCCCAGGTGGAAGCCCGGCACCCTGGGGTGCTGCCCGCAAACGACATCGCATCTGCTTCGCCTCTCCCGCGGCAGCGGGGGAGGCGCGAGGCGGCAACCTTGGCCAACCGTGCCCCCTCGTGGAGGCGGCCGCCGAGCGGAGGGGGGTGACGCAGTCGACTCTCGGCGTTCGTCACCACATGGGCCCCCACCCTGACCCTCCCCCGCTGCCGCGGAGAGCAGGCCACCCCCACCCTGACCCTCCCCCGCTGCCGCGGGGGAGCAGGCCACCCCCACCCTGACCCTCCCCCGCTGCCGCGGGGGAGGGAAGGCTGCCTGGGCCGGCCGGCTACATCTCCCGGCGGCCCACCAGGGCCCGCCCCAGGGTTAGCTCGTCGGCGTAGTCGAGGTCGCCCCCCACCGGGAGCCCGCTGGCCAGGCGAGTGACCCGCACTCCTTCGGGCTTGAGCACCTTGGCCAGGTAGAGGGCAGTGGTGTCGCCCTCCACCGAAGGGTTGGTGGCCACGATGACCTCGGTGATGCCCTCGGTGCGCACCCGCTCCACCAGTTCCCCGAAGCGGAGGCGTTCGGGCGAGACCCCCTCGATGGGCGAGATGGCCCCGCCGAGCACGTGGTAGCGGCCCCGGAATTCCCGGCTCCGCTCCACCACCACGATGTCCTGGGCCCGCTCCACCACGCATACCACCGTCGGATCGCGCCGCAGGTCGCGGCACAGGGAGCACTCGTCGGTGTCGGTGACGTTGAAGCACCGCCGGCAGAGCCGCACCTGCTGGCGCATCTCCACGATGGCCCGGCTGAGACGGCCGGCGTCCTCCTCCTCCACCGTCAACAGGTGAAAAGCGAGACGCTGGGCGCTCTTACGCCCGATGCCGGGGAGACGGGCCAACTCGTCGATGAGCCGCTGGATGGGGGGCTCGAACATCAGCCGAGCAGCCCCCGCAAGTCGTCGAGTCCCAGGCCGCCCGGGGCGGCGCCTTCGGGGCCCAGCCCCATGGAGGCGGCGGCGGCTTCGTGGATCTGGCGCAGCGCCTGGTTGACCGCCGCCACCACCAGGTCGCCCGCCATCTCGGGATCGGCGGGGTCGAGGGCTGCCGGTTCGAACCGCACCGACTCCAGTTCTCCCGTGCCCCGGACCAAGGCGGTCACCGCGCCCCCGCCGGCCGTGCCGGTGAAGGTGCGCTCCGCCAGGGCGGCGCGTTGCGCCTCGAGCTGCTCCTGCATCTCGGCGGCGCGGCGCGCCAGGGACTCCAGCGACGGCATGCCGCCGCCCGGGCGCCCCCCTGCCGGGAAGCCACCGGGAACGCGGTGGTGAGCCTTCTTGGCCATAGGGGGGACAGGGTATCAGCGCCCCGGCGCCGGGCAGTGGCTAGCGCTCTGACCACAGACGTTCGGGGGTTTGACGGCGGGAACGGGCCCCAGTCCGCTCCGAGCGACACCAACGCTGGGACCGGCCACAGCCACAAGCCGCATGACACCCAACCGCGCGGGTGTTGGAGGTCCCAGCCACCTAGGGCTTGGGCCGGGGCGGGGAGACCACCCGGCCGCCGAAGATCTCGGTCACCACGGTCGCGGGGTCGGTGGGGACCTCGTCGCCTTCGAGCAGCATGTCCTTGTCCGGCGCCCGCAACAGCGGGTCCAACGGGCCGGACTGGTCCTCGCCGTTTCCGGCGCGGAAGGCCACCGTCACCGCCCCGCCCAGCAAGGAGCCGGCGATCCGGCGGACGATGTCTTCGAGTTGGCGGTCCTCGGCCAGTTGCGCCAGGTGGAAGGTCAGGTTGGCCGGCACTTCGAGCACCACCAGAGAGCCTTCCACGACCGACGGCCGGCAGGCCCGGAAAAGGGCGTGGCGCCGCGGCCCGGCATCCTTGCGAACCCTCTCCACCAGGGCCGGCCACACCGTCTCGACGGCGGCGAGGTCGAGGCCGGTGGGAGGCGCCGCCGTCGCCGCCGGAGCCTCCGGGACGGCCGGATTGGCGGCGCCCGGCGCGGGAATAGCCGCTTCCGGGCCCGGAACGGCCGCCGGGCTCTCGTCCGGCGCTGCCGCCACCTTCTTCGTCCCGCGGCGCGGCGCCTTGGCCTCGGGGGCGGCCGGCGAGGCCGACGGGGCCGGAGCCGGGGCGGGAGCTGGGGCCGGAGCCGCGAGGGGATCGGGAGCCGCCGGGCGGGCCATCCGGCGCGGCTCCGGGGCCGCTACCGGGAGCGGCGGAGCTGCCCCCTCCCCGAGGCGATGCATCCGGTCTTCGAGACGGTCGAGCCGGGAGGCCAGAGAAGCCGGGTCGATGGCCGTCTCGGGCCGGGCCAGGCGGAGCAAGGCCAGTTCCACCACCAGGCGCTCCTCGCGCCCTTCGCGCAGAGCGGCCAGGGCCTCACCCAGCACCTCCACCGCCCGCAGCACGTCGCCGCTCTCGAGGGAACGGGCCTGAACGCGCCACTCCTCGATGACTTCGGCGGGCTCGTCGACGATCTCCTCGAGCTTGGGGGCGTAGCGGACGAGGAAGACCCCGCGGAAGAACTCGATGGCGTCGGCCACGAAGCGACGCAGGTCGGCGCCCTCAGAGGCCAGAGAGGCGACCAGCGCCAGTGCGGCGGGGGCGTCGCGCTGGCTCATGGCCCGGGCCAGCCGGGTGAAGGCTTCGCTGGGCGCCAGGCCCAGGGCCCGGGTGACCCCCTTGCCGTCCACCTTGCCTCCCCCCAGGGCGGCCACCTGCTCGAGCAGGCCCAGGGCGTCGCGCACCGACCCGCGGGCGTGGCGAGCGATCAGCGCCAGGCCGTCGGGCGCCGCCTGGAAGCGCTCGCGGGTGGCGATGTCGCCCAGGTAGGAGATGAGAGTCTCCGAGCCGATGGGGTGGAAGTCGAAGCGCTGGGCCCGGCTGCGGATGGTGTCGGGCAGCTTGTAGGGCTCGGTGGTTGCCATGACGAAGAAGGCGTGTTCCGGCGGTTCCTCGAGCGTCTTGAGGAGAGCGTTCGCCGCCGCCCGGGAGAGCATGTGGGCCTCGTCGAGGATGTAGACCCGCTGGGCGCCGCCGGTGGAAGCCACCGTGCCCACATTGGCCCGGATCTCCCGCACGTCCTCGACCTTGTTGTGCGAGGCGGCGTCCAATTCGATGACGTCGAGCGACGAGCCCTCGGTGATGGCCACGCAGGAGGGGCAGCGGTTGCACGGCTCGCCGTCGGCCCCCAGGTCGGCGCAGTTCAGGACCTTCGCCATGATGCGCGCCGTGGTCGTCTTCCCGGTGCCCCGGGGCCCGGCGAACAGGTACGCGTGCACCAGACGGCCCTGCTGCACCTCGCGGGCCAGGGTCAGGGTGACGTGGTCCTGCCCGACCACGTCGCCGAAGCGTTGCGGCCGGTACTTGCGATAGAGGGCCTGGTACACCACCGGGAGGATCGTAACAACCGGGGGTGACGAGGAGGCCGGGCGCGCGAGGGAGGGCTGAGCCGGGCTCACTCTCGCGGCCGTGCCGATGGCCATGGCCGACATCGTCTGGCTCGCTCGGAAGCTCCCCGCGCCCGGTCCCGACTAAGTTGGCCCACAACGGCGTGTATCGGCAGAGAGGGACCGTCCGGCCGCCGACCCGCAGCGGACGGCGTCGGGGTAGCGCCGGTTCAGGGAAGGACCCACAAGGAAGGGGAGAAAACGATGAATCGTCCCGCAGGGGTAGGTGTCATCGCAGTTTTGCTGGTCCTGGTCGGGGTGGTCAACGTCATCCAGGGGATCAGCACCATGAACGACATATCCGGTCTGTGGGGAGGCCTGCAGTTGATCACCGGCGTTGCCGCCGTGGCCTGCGGCTTCGGGTGCTGGACGCTGCGCTCCTGGGCCCGGGTGACCACGATCGTCCTGATGGGACTGAACGTCATCAGCCTCATCGGCGTCTGGATTCAGTACTCCGATCGGATCAACGTCCCCCGCCTCCTCCTGCCGTTGGCCATCAACATCGTCATCATCCTCTACCTGCTGGGGCCCAAGGCCTCGGCTGCCTTCCGCCGGTAACCCACCCGCCCGGCTCAGGTCCCGCCGCCGGCCTATCCGAAATGGGTCCGGGACTGGTCGGTGATGACCGGGAAGCCCGCGCCCCCTCACCCCACGACCACGTCCAGTGCCACGTCGAGCGTCGGGACACTGTGGGTCAGCCAACCCAGCGAGAGCACGTCCACCCCGGTGGCGGCCACGGCGGCGGCGGTGTCGGGGGTGATCCCCCCGGAGGCCTCGGTGACGGCCCGCCCCGCCACGAGGGCCACCGCCGTCCGCAGTTCGTCGGGGCCCATGTTGTCGAGCAGGATCGCCTCCGCCCCGGCGTCCAGAGCCTCCTGCACCTCGGTGAGGCTCGTCACCTCGACCTCGACCTTCACCAGGTGACCCGCCGCCGCCTTCGCCCGGCGCACCGCCTCGCCCACCCCGCCGGCCACCGCCACGTGGTTGTCCTTGATGAGCACGGCGTCGTAGAGGCCGAAGCGATGGTTGAACCCGCCGCCGACTCGCACCGCGTACTTCTCCAGGGCCCGCAGCCCCGGGGTGGTCTTGCGGGTGCAGGCCACCCTCGCACCGGTCCCGGCCACCGCCGCCACCACCCGACGGGTCTGCGTGGCGATGCCGCACAGACGCCCCAGCAGGTTCAAGGCCACCCGCTCCGCCGACAGGATGGCCCGCGCCGGGCCCGACACCAGCGCCAGCGTGTCCCCGGCGGCCACGTCGTCGCCGTCGGCGGCCCGGAAATCCACGTGCACCCGCAGGTCCAGCATGGTGAAGGCCCGGCAGGCGATCTCCAGGCCGGCCACCCTCCCCTCGCAGCGGGCCACCAGGCGAGCGGTGGCGGTCGCCTCGGCCGGGACCACAGCGTCGGTGGTGAGGTCGCCGGCGCGGCCCAGGTCCTCCCGCAGCGCGGCCTCCACCACCGGCTCGTAGAGCAGCGACGGCGGCTGACGGAAGCCGTTCATGCCACCGCCGCCTCCCGGTCCACCCAGGCCGGGTCGGACTCGGGATAGTCCGTCCGGAAGTGGGCCCCGCGACTCTCGGTCCGGGCCAGGGCGGCCCGGGCGATGAGGCGGCCGGCGTCCACCATGCTGCGCCCCTCCGAGGCCCCCGGCGCCAGGCGACCGGCCAGGCCCTCCAGGCGGTCCAGCGCCGCGGTGAGGCCGGGCCCGTCGCGTACCACCCCCACTCCTTCCCACATCGTGCGGCGCAACTCGCCCACCAACTCCCTCAGGTCCCCCGGGGCCGGGCCCGGGTCGGAGGCGGCGGCCAGGGCCGCGGCGCCATCCACCGCCGCGGTCGGCGCCGCCCGCATCCCCTCCCCGGCCCGCTGTCCGAACACCGTCGCCTCGAGCAGGGAGTTGCTGGCGAGGCGGTTGGCCCCGTGCACCCCGGTACGCGACACCTCGCCCACCGCCCATAGCCCGGGCAGCGAGGCCCGGCCGTCGAGAGCGGTGGCCACCCCGCCCATGTGGTAGTGGGCGGCGGGCGCCACCGGCACCGGCTGCACCCGGGGGTCGATGCCGTCCGCCAGGCACAGATCGAAGACCGTCGGGAACCGCTCCGGGAAGGAGGCCCCCACCGCGGCGGTGGCATCCAGGAAGACCCGGTTCCCCGCTTGGAGGCGCGCCCAGATGGCCCGCGCCACCACGTCGCGCGGGGCCAGTTCGGCATCAGGGTGGTGCCCCACCATGAAACGCTCCCCCGCCTCGTCCACCAGCACCGCCCCCTCGCCCCGCAGGGCCTCGGTGAGCAGGGCCATGGGGTCGCGCCCGCTCGCCAGGGCCGTGGGGTGGAACTGCACGAACTCCAGGTCGGCCAGACGCGCCCCCGCCCGGGCGGCCATGGCCAGACCGTCGCCGGTGACCTCGGGTGGGTTGGTGGTATTGGCGTACAGGCGGCCGATGCCTCCCGTCGCCAGGACCACCGCCGGGCCCAGGGCCAGCAGGCGCTCCCCGGAGTCGGTGCGCATCGTCACCCCCACCACCCGGCCCCCGTCACAAACGAGGTCGGCGGCGAAGGCGCAGGGGAGGGTCTCCACGTGGTCGGCCGCAGCGGCGGCCCGGACCAGGGCCCGCATCATCTCGGCTCCGGTGGCGTCACCTCCGGAGTGCAGCACCCGGCGCCGATGGTGGCCCCCCTCCCGGCCCAGCAGCAGGGCGCCGTCGGGCCCGGTGTCGAAGTGCACCCCCAGCGCTTCCAGGGCGGCCACTCGTTCCGGGGCGGCGGCGGTCAGCACGCCCACGGCCCGGGCGTCGTTGAGGCCCCCGCCCACCGCCACCGTGTCGGCGGCGTGCTCGGTGGGGGAATCGTCTGCGGCCACCGCGGCGGCGATGCCGCCCTGCGCCCACGGGGTGGAACCGCTGCCGGGGTCGCCTTTGGTGACCACGAGCACACGCAGGGGGGCCATGGCCAGGGCGGCGGTGAGGCCCCCGATGCCCGATCCCACCACGATGGCGTCGGCCCGGAGGAGACGGTCGAAGGAGTGGCTCATGCCGACGCTCTCAGCCCCCGCGGCCCCGGCCCACCGCCAGCATGCGCTCCACCGCCGAACGTGCCCGGCCGGCCACGGCCGGGTCCACGGTGACCTCGTAGCGCAGGTAGATGAGCGACTCGAGGATCTTGGGCAGGGTGATCCGCTTCATGTAGGGGCACAGGTTGCAGGGCCGCACAAACTCGATGCCCGGGAAGTTCACCGCCACGTTGTCGCTCATGGAGCACTCGGTCACCAGCAGCACCCGGGGGGCGGGCGCCTGCTCCAGGTGGCGCACCATGCCCGAGGTGGAGCCCACGTAGTCGGCCGTCGCCAGCACCTCGGGGGGGCACTCCGGGTGGGCCAGCACCTCCAGGCGGCCGCCGTAGGCCTCACGGAAGCGGTGGATCTCCTCCGGCGTGAAGCGCTCGTGGACGATGCAGTGCCCCCGCCACAGGATCACCTCGACAACGGTCTGCGACGCCACGTAGCGCCCCAGGTACTCGTCGGGCAGGAAGATCACCCTGGGGACGCCCAGCGACTCGACTACCTCGACGGCGTTCGACGAGGTGCAGCAGATGTCCGACTCGGCCTTCACCTCGGCCGAGGTGTTGACGTAGGTGACCACCGGCACGCCGGGGTGGCGCTCCCGCAGCAGGCGCACGTCGGCCCCGGTGATGGCGTCGGCCAGGGTGCACCCCGCCGCCGGGTCGGGGATGAGGACGGTCTTGACCGGGTTGATGATCTTGGCGGTTTCGGCCATGAAGTGGACCCCGGCGAGAACGATCACGTCGGCATCGGTGGCCGCCGCCTGCTGGGCCAGGGCCAGGGAGTCGCCGGTGAGATCGGCCACCCCGTGGAAGATCTCCGGTGTCTGGTAGTTGTGGGCCAGAACAATGGCGTGGCGCTGCTGCTTCCACTCCTCGATGGCCGCCACCAGGGGCCGCATCAAGTGCCACTCCGCCTCGGGCAGCACCCGCAGCAGACGCTCACCGCGCCCCTCGAGGTCGGGGAGGGTCGCCGCCGGGGATGAGTCGGGAACCACCAGCTCTCCTTCCACTCGATGTGAGCATAACCCTGGGGCGATGCCGGTGCAAGGGCGGGTGAGGAGGCGGGGACACTCCCTCTCAGCCGCTGGTGCGCAGGCCGGGCAGGCCGAGGCCGGGCGCCGGGCGCTCCCGCAGCACCTCGCGCCGGAAGCGGTAGACCGCCGCCGGCCGCCCCCCGGTGGAGGCGTCCACCTCACCGGTGGGCTCCACCAGGCCCCCCCGCCCCACGAGGCGGCGGAAGTTCTGGCTGTGGAGGCGCACACCGGAGAGAACCTCCACCACCCGCTGCAGGCGCCCCAGGGTGAATGTGGGCGGGAGCAACTCGAAGACCACCGGGCGGTAGCGGAGTTTGCCCCGCAGGCGTCCCAGTGCCTGGGCGGCGATGCGGCGGTGGTCCAGGCCCATGGGCTCACCGGGAACCGGCCCGTCGGACGCGCCGGCTTCGGGGATCAGTCCCGCCTCGAAGAGCAGTTCGTAACGCTCCAGCACCCGCTCCACGTCCCAGGTCGAACCGCGCCTCCCGAACATGATCTGGACCCGCTCCCGGCGCGCCTCGCGGGCGGCGGCCTGCGGCGGGCCGGCCACCCAGCGCTCCAGGGCGGGCACGATGGCGCCGCCCAGGGCATGGGGCGCCCCCTCGCGGAAGTCCTCCCACGGGAAGAAGTCGTACCAGTCCCGCCACCGCGCCCCGGACCACTCCGGCCCCGGTCCCTCGCGCACCAGGGCCAGGTAGGCCACGGTCACCAGGCGCTCCCCTTCCCGGGGCCCCCGGCCCCGGTCGCCCAGGCTGTACAACTGCTCCACGTACCCCAGGTCGATGCCCGTTTGCTCCCGCACCCAGCGGCGCAGGGCTCGTTCCAGGGTCCGGTCCCCGTCGGGGTCGAGTTGGCCGCTGGGCAAGGCCGCCTGCTCCTCGCCCACGGTGAGGACGCGCGGCTGCTCGCCGGTGACCGCCACGATCACCGCGCTGAGGCCCAGCACCACCCGCGAAGCCCCTCCGGCGCTCACACGGCGACTGTACCCGGCCCGTTCCCTGCCCGGGCCCCGGCGGCCCCCGGAGGGCTCCACCCCGCGGCCCTCCATGGCGGCGTGATAGCCTCCCGGGAGAGAGGGGAGAGCTCTCCCCCCTAACTGTGTGACAAATGAACCAATACGAGTGAGGGAGAAGAGAATGCGCAGATGGCTGCTACTCGTCTTCGTGCTCGTCCTCATCGCCGGGGCCTGCGGCGACGACGACGCGACGACGACCACCGGGGCCGCGATCCAGACCATCGAGCCCGGCATCCTGAAGATCGGCTCGGACATTCCCTACCCGCCGTTCGAGGACTTCGACGCCGCGGGTGAAGCGATCGGCTTCGACGTCGATCTCATGAACGAGATTGCCAGGCGGCTCGACCTGGAGCCCCGCTGGGTGGACACCGACTTCGATACGATCTTCACCCAGTTGGCCCAGGGCAACTTCGACATCGTCGCCTCGGCCACGACGATCACCGCCGAGCGCGAGGTGATGGTGAATTTCACCAGTCCGTACTTCAACGCCAACCAGGCGCTGACCATCAACACCAACGAGACCCCTGCCATCGGGGGTGTGGCCGACCTGCAGGCGGGTGACGCCGTGGCGGTGCAGACCGGCACCACCGGCGCCATCTGGGCGAAGGAGAACCTGGAGCCCCTGGGCATCATCATCCGTGAGTTCGTCCAGCCACCGGACTGCTTCGCCGCCCTCGAAGGCGGGCAGGTCATCGGGGCCATCATCGACATCGACCCGTCGCTCGAGGCCGAGGCCACGCGCCCCGGCATCAAGGTGGCGGAGGAGATCGTGACCGGTGAGTCGTACGGGTTCGCGGTGAACCCGGCCAACGAGGCGCTACTCGCCGCCGTCAACGCCATCATCGCCGACATGCTCGCCGACGGCTTCTACCAGACGGTCTACGACGCCTGGATCGAGCGGCCGGGCGCCAGCATCATCTTCGGGGGGTAACACCACCCGCCTGCCGCCCGCACCCGGGGCTCGCCCCGGGGCGGGCGGCCCCGCGTCCGGGGCCCTCGTCGGCCTGGTCTTCGCCGCGGCCGCTGCTGGTCGGTGCGAATTTCCTTCTTGCGGCGTAGCCTGGTGGCCGATGACCACGACAAGCCCACCCCGCCGCCTCTACCGCAGCCGCTCCGACCGCATGCTCGGCGGTGTCGCCGGCGGTGTCGCCTCCTACCTGCAGGTCGACCCCGCCCTGACCCGCCTGGCGTTCGCCGCCCTGGCCCTCGCCGCCGGGGCCGGCTTGCTGCTGTACGTGATCGCCTGGATCGTGATCCCCGAGGAACCGGCCGGGCAAGCCCCGACTGCCACCCCCGGCCCGCCGGCGTCCCCGGCAGCGACCGACTCCGACCCGGCAGCCACGGCACTCGCCGGCGCCCCGGCCGCGGCCACCGGCCCAGCCCAACGGCCCGGATCGGCCGCAGGGCGCGGAGCACGCCTGGTGGCCGGGACAGTCCTGGTGACTATGGGGACCCTCTTCCTCCTCGACTGGGCCTTCCCCGACCTGGACCAGTTCCTGTGGCCGGCAGCGCTCATCGCCCTCGGCCTGGGCCTCCTCGCCTATGGAGCACGCCGATGACAGACCTGATCGAC
>JBDROA010000157.1:0-2372 GCA_043810615.1 Actinomycetota bacterium
GCCCGCGCCCGCGCCACCCCCGCAGACCGCGAAAGCGGTCGCCGGAGGGGTCCTGGCGCCCCAGACCGCGGACGCCGCGCGTGCCGGTGAGACACGGCCTCCCGGGGCGGCGGTGCCCCCGACCCCTCCGGCACAGCCCGTCCAGGCGGCCCCTCGGCCCGCCGCACCGGCGGTCGAGGCTCCAGGACCACCTGCCGAGCCGCCCGCGGCACCCCCGGCGGTGCCCCCGGCGGTGCCCCCGACGGCCGAGGGGATATCCGAGTTCCTCCCGGGTGCGGAGCCCATAGCCGGCCCGACGACCCCGCCGAGGCAGGAGCCGGCCGTCACGGCGCCCGGGATGATGGCAGGCGCTCCCGGAATGGCCCCGTACATGCCGTACGGGTACGGGTTCCCGTTCGGCGCCATCCCCTGGTGGGCATGCATGATGCCCCCGTTCTACCCACCCTTCCCGATGTTCTACCCAGGCGCGTTTCCGGGGTTCATGCCGTATGCCCAACCACCCTACCAGCAGGGCGCTCCCGGGCCGTACACGTACGGCGCACCCGGCAGGCGTATGCGCCCCCTCTACATAGTGCTGATAGTCATAGGGGTACTGCTCATCATCGGAGGGGCCGTGACATCGGCCGTTCTGCTGGCCGGCGGGTCCGGCAAGTCCAGCTACAACCTGGGTGACGCTTCGGTGTCGGGGGCCAACATCGAGTTCACCGACATGACCATCAAGCAGGACGGAAGCGCCATCACGCTGTCCGGCAGCTACGACAACAACACCAAGAGGGAGGGGTACGTCTCGGTGCCGGTCCGTGTCTCCAGCGACGGGAGCACCCAGACCCTGACCTTCACGGTCCCGGTGCAGGTCGGCACCGGCCAGTCGTTCACCCAGACCAAGAACTCCTCGGCAAAGATAAGCAGCGCCACCCTGGGCACGCTCACGTTCACCAGCTCGTCCTCCGGCACCGACGACGATAGCACCGAACCGTTCGACACCACGCCGACCACGCCGACCAGGACCACTCCCTCCAGCGGGACCACCGGCACCTCACCCAACCTCACGCCCTTCGATTCGAGCCCCTACGACGAGTACTACAACAACCAGGAAGAGTGACGAGGGCTCAGTACCCGCCACGGAAGGAAGGCCACCATCGACATCTGCGTGCTCTCCAGCGGCTCTGACGGTAACGCGACCCTTGTGGCGTCGGGCGACTCGAGCCTGCTGATCGACGCTGGATTGAGCCTCATCGAGCTGACCCGCCGCATGGAGATCGCGCGGACCGGGCCCTACGCGCTCGACGCCGTCCTGATCTCCCACGACCATTACGACCACGTGAAAGGCGCCGTACCGTTGTGCCGCAGAACCGGGGTGCCCCTCTACGCCAGCCGCGCGACCATCAAGGCCTCGGGGCTGACCCGCGCCCTGCCGGCGGGGCAGGTGCGCGAGCTCAGGCCGGACACCCCCTTCGGGGTCGCGGGGCTGACCGTGACCCCATTCGCGGTCCCGCACGACACCTTCACCGTGGGGTTCACCATCTCTGACGGCGAGGCGACGGTCGGCCTGGCCACCGACCTGGGCTCTGTGACCCTCGACGTGCTCTCCCACCTGGCGGGGTGCGACGTGCTGGTCCTGGAATCAAACCACGACGAGGACATGCTCGAGAGGGGCCCGTACCCCCCTCACCTCAAGCGGCGCATCGGCAGCCCGCTGGGCCACCTGTCCAACGCGGACACGGCCGAGCTGGTCCGCTCCCTGGGCCACCCCGGCCTGCGCCACCTCGTCCTGGCGCACCTCTCCCGGACCAACAACCGGCCCGAGCTCCCGCTGCAGGCGGCGGGGGAGGCCCTCGGGGAGTGCGGGGGCGAGGTGTCCGTCTCCCTCGGCTGGCACGATCATCCCGGCGAGCTGATAGTGGTCTAGAGGAGCCGCGATGCCGCTGAAGGAGTACCGGAAGAAGAGGGACTTCGCCCGCACACCCGAGCCTGAGCCCGGGGCCGCGGAGGGCGAAGGCCGCGCCTTCGTCATCCAGAAACACGCCGCCAGGCGGCTGCACTACGACCTGCGCCTCGAGGACTCGGGCGTGCTCAAGAGCTGGGCGGTCACCAGGGAGCCTCCCACCGAGCCGGGCGTCAAGCGCCTGGCCGTACAGGTGGAGGACCACCCCTGCGAGTACAAGGACTTCGAGGGTGTGATACCCGAGGGCGAGTACGGCGCGGGAACCGTCGAGATCTGGGACCGCGGGACATACCGGCCCCTGCTTGAAGGCGAGCCCGACCGGACGGTCGCCGAGGCGATAGAGCGGGGGGCTCTCAAGATCGAGCTTCGGGGCGAGCGCCTGCACGGTGACTACGTTCTCTACCACTTCGACCGCGACAAGGGCGGC
>JBDROA010000158.1:0-2128 GCA_043810615.1 Actinomycetota bacterium
CCTGGGCGTCGATGGACGCAAGATCCTCAAGGCGATCGGCGGCCTTCGGGAGGCCGGACTGCTGACCGAGTCGCTGGAGCTGGACAGGAAGGCGCTGCGGGAAATCGCGGCCGCCCTCCCGCAGACGGATCCGGTCGATCCTGCCTTCTTGGACGGTCCCTGGTCTGAAGAGGAGGCCGCGGTGTTGTCGCGGTTCTTCAGCGGTACCCGTCTCGCCCAGATTCCCACCTCCCGCGGCAAGCGGCGGATCGTCCTCGAACGCCTCGCCACGGAGTTCGACCCAGGACTCCGCTACCCCGAGAAGGAGGTCAACCTGATGCTGGAGGCCTTCCACGAGGACTACACCTCGCTGCGCAGGTACCTGGTTGATGAGGGGTTCCTGAGCCGTGAGGGAGGCGTCTACTGGCGCACCGGAGGTCGGACCTGAGGCTACGCTACCGCCGGTGACCGTAGACCCCCGGCGGCACACCGACCTGGAGAGGTTCCACTGGAACCCGAGCACAAAGCTGTGGTCCGGGGGATTCCCGCTGCGGTCGCCGCCTTGCTTGCCGTGCTCACCGTCCTGGGGATGGTGCTGCTTCGCCCCACCGGCGAGCAACGCCCCGACCTCAGTGAGATCGGCGTCAACCCCACCACCTACGAGGCGGCGGTCGACGCTGCCGAGGCCGGCCGGTGCTCCTACGCCCCCGACGACCCCGAACTCGCGTGCTCGCGCGTGGTGTTCCGTCTCACCACCGGCCCCGGGGCCGGGCGAGTGGTGGCCCAGGAGTTCGGCGTCGGGCCCACCACTCCCGACCTGGTGGAAGGGGACCGGGTGGTGCTCGACTTCCAGGTGGGCGCCGACCCCCAATTCCAGTATCGGTTTGCCGATCGGCAGCGGCGCCCGGTGCTGCTGTGGGTGACCCTGCTGTTCGTGCTGGCGGTGGTGTCGCTGGGGCGGTGGCGGGGTCTGGCCGCCCTGGCGGGCCTCGGCGCCTCGGTGCTGGTGCTGCTGCTGTTCGTGGTGCCGGCCATCATCGACGGGCGCCCCCCGGTGCTGGTGGCGGTGGTGGGAGCCTCAGCCATCGCCTACCTGGCGCTGTACGCCGCCCACGGGTTCACCCGCATGACGACCGCCGCCCTGCTGGGCACTCGGGCGGCGTTGGCTCTGACTGTGGGACTCTCGTCGCTCGCCCTCGGTGCGGCCCAGTTGTCGGGCTTCGCCGCCGAGGAGTCGTTCTTCCTGACCCTGGTGGGCCGCATCGACGTGTCCGGGCTGATCCTGGCCGGGGTGGTGCTGGGGAGCGTGGGAGCCATCGACGACGGCACCGTGACCCAGGCTTCGGCGGTGTGGGAGTTGAAGGCGGCCCGTCCCGACCTGGGCTGGCGGGCGCTGTTCGTCAGCGGTCTTCGAGTCGGGAAGGATCACATCGCCTCCACCGTCAACACCCTGCTGCTGGCATACGCGGGCGCCTCGATGCCCCTGCTGCTGTTCTTCGTGCTCAGCGACCAGTCGCTGGGCACCGTGGTCAGCAGCGAGGTGGTGGCCACAGAGGTGCTGCGAACCCTGCTGGGGAGCATCGGCCTGGTGGCGGCGGTGCCGGCCACCACCTGGCTGGCCTCGGTTGCGGCGGCCGAGAGCCGACCCGGAGACCTGGCCCGCGGTCACTGAGGGCCGGCAGCCTGCGATGCCGATGCCCGATCGGTCCTGACCATCTCGCCGTGCTAGTGGGCGGTCGCTCCACCGTCGACCACGAGGACCGATCCGGTGACAAACGACGATTCGTCGGAGGCCAGGAAGAGGGCGGAGTAGGCGATCTCCTTGGGTGTTCCGAATCGGCCGACGATCAGATCGCCCAGCAACTTGGCGCGCAGCGTGGGCACCTCGGCAAGCGGCCCCTCCAGCATCGCCGTCGGGACGTGGCCCGGGGCCAGGCAGTTGACCCTGATCTCGGGGGCGTGGTCCATGGCCATCGCCTTGGTCAAGGTGACCACGGCTCCCTTCGAGGCGCAGTAGGCGGTGATGTTGCGGTCGGTCTTGAAGGCGCTGATCGAGGCCATGTTGATGATGGAACCCTTCCCCCGTTTCATCATCTCCGGGACCGCATGCCTCGACACCAGGTAGATGCCCTTCACGTTGGTATCGAAG
>JBDROA010000159.1:0-10947 GCA_043810615.1 Actinomycetota bacterium
CGGCCTGGTGGCCGCCGGCGCCGCGGCCGCTCAGCCGTCGGTGGCCCGGCGCTGCGCCGCCGCCGGCCGGGGCGGTCTGGAGTTCATGGTGGGGATACCGGGGTCGGTGGGCGGAGCGGTGCGGATGAACGCCGGCGGGCACGGGAGCGACACGGCCGCGTGGCTGGTGTCGGCCCGGGTCATCGACCTGCGCCGGGTGGTGGTGCGGGAACGGCCCGCAGCAGCCCTGGGCCTGGCCTACCGCCACAGCGACCTGGCCGACACCGACCTGGTGGTGGCGGCCACCTTCCGAACGCTGGCTCGTCCTCGTCGCGAAGGGGCAGCCATCATGCGAGAGATCATCCGGTGGCGGTGCCAGAACCAGCCCGGGGGGACAGTGAACGCCGGCAGCGTCTTCAAGAACCCTCCAGGCGATGCCGCCGGGCGCCTGATCGACCAGGCCGGGCTGAAGGGGCTGCGGGTGGGGGGCGTGACCGTGTCGGACAAGCACGCCAACTTCTTCGTGGCCGACGACAGCGCCTCCGCCCAGGATCTGTACTACCTGGTGGCGGTGGTGCGGGAGCGGGTGCGGGAGCGGACCGGCATCACGCTGGAGCCCGAGGTGCGCTTCGTGGGCCCCTTCGATGAGGCGCCGTGACCGACCGTCCGGCTACCCGTGGCTGGGCGGCCGGGCCGCCGCGGTCGCACTGGCATTGGGGCTGGACTCTGAGTCTGACGGGACTGCTCCTGGCCGCGGCCGCCGCCGTGGCGCTGCACTCGCCCTGGTTCAAGCTGCAGCACATCGAGATCGTGGGCGCCGTGCGAGCCGACGTGGCCGGCCGGGTCGCCCATGCCGGAATCGGGCCGGGGGCCTTCATGATCTGGTTGCCCTCGGAGGAAATCGAAAGGGCGGTCGCTGCCGACCCCTGGGTTCGGGAGGTGCGGGTGGAGCGCATCCTCCCGAACCGCCTGGTGGTCGAGGTGCTGGAGCACACCCCCGCGGCGTGGGTGGGCGGCGGCTCGACCTGGATGCTGGTGTCCCGGGCGGGCGTCGTTGTGGCGGTGGCGGCGGCACCGGGGGAGGGCCTGCTGCGAGCCCGGGTGCCCTACGCCGCCGCGGAGCCCGGGGATCGGGTCTTCGGGGAGAAGTGGGCCGAACTGGTGGGCCTGGGCACGGCCCTCAGCCCGGTGCTGGCGGCGGAAGCCTGGGTGACCTCCGAAGGTGGCGAGCTGTGGATAGAAGCGCGGGGTTTTCGCGCTCGCCTCGGCCCGGCCGTCGATCTGGCCGATAAGGGGCGGGCCTTCGAGGCGCTGCTGGCCGCGGACCTGCCGACGAGGGCGGTCATCGACCTGGTAGCTCCCAGCAGGCCGGCGGTGTCTGTGCCCGGGGTCCTTCCGAACGAGGAGGGTGAAGCTGTGGTGGAGGATGAGGATGGGGGATGACCCCAACCGTCCGGGTGGCACTAACCTTTCACGGAAGGTTCAGGGAGGTGGCGAGATGCAGCGTCGGCCACCGGCGAAGCAAGGCGAGGGTTCTCGAATGGCGACACCCGATCCGCACGGGTTGCAGGTCTACTTAGCGGTCATCAAAGTGATCGGCGTGGGCGGAGGCGGGGTGAACGCGATCAACCGGATGATCGAGGCCGGGTTGCGGGGCGTGGAGTTCGTGGCGGTGAATACCGATGCGCAGGCCCTGCTCATGTCGGACGCCGACATCAAGCTCGATATCGGGCGCAACCTGACCCGCGGCCTGGGGGCCGGCGCCGACCCCGAGGTCGGGCGGGGAGCGGCCGAGGATCACCGTGCCGAGATCGAAGAGGCCGTGCGCGGGGCCGACATGGTCTTCGTCACCGCCGGCGAAGGGGGTGGCACCGGCACCGGGGCGGCGCCTGTGGTGGCCGAGGTGGCCCGCAGCGTGGGTGCCCTGACCGTGGCGGTGGTGACCCGTCCCTTCGGTTTCGAGGGCCGTCGGCGCTCGGTGCAGGCCGAGCAGGGCATCCAGGCGTTGCGGGCGGCGGTGGACACCCTCATCATCGTCCCCAACCAACGCCTGCTCGAGTACGCCGATGCGGAACTGCCCATGGTGGAGGCCTTCCGCATGGCCGACGAGGTGCTGCTCCATGGGGTGGGAGGCATCACCGACCTCATCACCACCCCCGGTCTCATCAACGTCGACTTCGCCGACGTGCGAGCGATCATGAAGGATGCCGGGTCGGCGGTCATGGGCATCGGGCGCGCCACGGGGGAGAACCGGTCGCAGCAGGCCGCGCGCAAGGCTATGGCCAGTCCCATGCTGGAGACCTCCATGGAGGGGGCGCGGGGAGTGTTGCTCTCCATCGCCGGGCCCTCGAACCTGAGTCTGCACGAGGTCAACACGGCCGCCATTGCCGTCTCGGAGCACTGTGACCCGGATGCCAACGTCATCTTCGGGGCGATCATCGACGACTCGCTGGGTGACGAGATGCGAGTGACGGTGATCGCCGCCGGGTTCGACCTCGACCACAGCCGGCCCTCCCTGCGCCCGGGCACCACGCCCCCGCCCCGGGGGACGCGCCCGGCACCGCCGCGCGAGACCGAATCGCGGCGAGGTGAGGATGAAGGCAGCCTGGACGACATCGACATTCCGGACTTCCTGAAGGGATGATCCGCCCCCCCGGGTTCCAGGGGGCGGCCTTCGGCACCGCCGTCGACGGTGATGGTCGCCTCGAGCCGGCGGCGCGGCGCCGCATGGCGGGGGAGTTGAGGATTCCCACCGAGTGGGCCTACCTGCACCAGGTGCACGGCAGCCGGGTTTGGCCGGTGGCCGCGCCCGGTCTGCAGGGAGACGGGGATGCCCTGTTCACCACGGTGCTGCGTCTCCCCCTCGCCGTCGGCACCGCCGACTGCCTCCCCGTGGTGCTCGAAGGGCCGGGCGGGGTGGGCCTGGCCCACATGGGCTGGCGGGGTGCGGTGGCCGGAGTGGTGGCGGCCCTGCGGGCGGCGATGGAGGCGGCGGGGGCGGCGCCGGTCCGGGCCGCCCTCGGTCCCGGGATCGGCCCCTGCTGCTATGAGGTCGGTCCCGAGGTGCTGGAGCGACTCCACGCCTATCGCACTCGCACCCGACGGGGGAGCGACGGGGTGGATCTCGCCGCCGCGGCCGCCGCCGGCCTGACTGGCCTCGAGGTCTGGCGGGCTTCGGCTTGCACCTGTTGCAGCGCCGGGTTCCACTCGTATCGGGGGGACGGCTCCCGGGAGAGGCAGGTAGCAGTGGCATGGCGCACCTGAGGCTCCCTGAGGTCCGCGAGCGCCTGTGCGCCGCCGCCGCCCGGGCGGGGCGGGTCGAGAGCGAGATCACGCTCGTGGCGGTGAGCAAGGGCGCCGGGCCCGACATGCTTCGGATCGCCTACGCCGCCGGGCAGCGCGATTTCGCCGAGAACCGCCCTGCCGCCTTTGCGGCCCGATGGGGCGAAGTCCCGGGGGACGCGCGCTGGCACTTCATCGGCCGACTGCAGGGCAACAAGGTCCGCGTGGTCCGTCCGGGAGCGCACCTGCTGCACTCCCTGGATCGAGCCGAGCTGGCGGGCTACTGGGCGAAAGGGCCCAGCCTGCCGCCGCCCGTCCTCGTCCAGGTGAATGTGTCGGGGGAGCCGGGCAAAGCCGGGGCTGCGCCCCGCGAGGCGGAGGCGCTGGTGGCGGCGGCAACCGGGCTCGGCATCGAGGTGCGGGGGCTCATGACCATCCCACCCATGGGAGCATCGCCGGCCGAGGCGCGACCCTGGTTCCGCGCTCTGGCCGGGCTGCGCCGCGACCTGGGGCGCCGCTGGCCGGGGCTCAACGAGCTCTCCATGGGCATGAGCGATGACTTCGAGGTGGCGGTGGAGGAGGGTGCGACCCTGTTGCGGGTAGGACGGGCTATCTTTGGACCGTTCCCAGACAGCGGAGAGCGGGGGTAGGCGGATGGGCAACCTGTGGCAGAAGACCCTGTTCTACCTGGGGCTCGTCGACGAGGAGGAGCCCGGGTACGACGCAGGCACCGTCGCGTCCCCGGCCGGGGCAAGGGGGTATCGCCCCGAGACCTACCCCCGGGAGCCGGTGACGACGGGGCCGATCATTCGCGGTGAGCAGCCGGCGGCCCGGGTGGTGTCGGGAGCGCGGCGGGTAGAGCCGTCCGCAGCGCGGCCCACTCCGGGCGGCCGGCGGGTGGAGCCACCTCTCGCTCCCCGGCGTCGCCCCAGCCCCGAAGGGGCGCTGGCCGAGGCCGGGGTCATCGGGGATCCCACGGAATACAGCGGGGTGCGCACCGTGACCGACCAGGATCTCGAGACTCAGGTGATCACCGCCCGCAGCTACGCCGACGCCCAATTGCTGGCCGACCATATCCGGGCGAACTCTCCCGTGGTGCTCGACCTGCGCAAGGTGGAGCCGGCCATGGTGCGCCGCCTGGTCGACTTCGCCAGCGGGCTCACCTACGCCCTGGGCGGCTCCATGCGCAAGATCGGGCAAGGCGTCATCCTGGTAACCCCGGCCAACGTGAACGTCGGGCGCGAGGAGCGGCGCCGGCTGCAGGCTCTGGGCTATTACCAAGGCTCCGAAGGGGCCTAGCCGGTGGGCGTCGTCTGCCTTGTCCTGGGGACCTACACGATCGTGGTGTTCGCCCGCGTCGTACTGGAATGGGTTCCGGTGGGCGACGAGCACCCGGCGGGGAAGATCCGCCGGGTGCTGCGTCTGGTCACCCAGCCGGTGCTGGCCCCACTGCGCGCCCTCATCCCGCCGGTGCGGATGGGATCGGTGGCCGTGGACCTGTCGCCCCTCGTTCTGATCCTGGGCCTCAACCTCCTGGCCCGGGTGATCTGCTGAGGCGGCCGCCCGCTTGAGGGGGTGCACCGGCAGGATCGCTCCGGTATCGAGGCGCGGTTGGGAAGGAAGCGTCTCCGAGAAGCACCCGTGAATGGGCCTGTCCTGGAATCACCATCCGGCTCACGGTCGAGGCGGGCCGTGATGCTGGCCGCGACCCGTCGACGCAGGCCTTAACGCCGGGTCACCTCGACCCACACCGCGTGGCCCTCGATCTCCAGGCGCTCACCTCGCCCCGGGTCGCCGCGGCGCATCTCCACCGCCAGCACCTCGGCCCCGATCCAGTTCCCGTGCTCGGCCAGCGCCTCGGCCAAGGCCGGCGCGTCGGTGCTCCAGGTGAGGGTGATGCGGTCGGAGACCTCGAGCCCCGCGGAGCGGCGCAGGCCCTGGATCGTCTTGACCACCTCGCGGGCCAGGCCCTCGCGGGCGAGTTCCGGGGTGACGGTGGTGTCGAGCGCCACCGCCAGGCGCTCGGCGGCGGCCACCACGACCCCCGGCCGCGGGGTGCGGGAGACCACGACGTCTTGGAGATGGATCTCCTCGCCTGCGACTACGACGGACGCTCCGCCCAGTAGGGCGGCTACCGCCGGCTCGTCGAGGGCCTCGATCGTTGCCGCGACCGCCTTCATCCGGACGCCCAGCCGGGGCCCGAGACGGCGGTAGTTGGGCTTGGCGCTGAGGTGGGCGTGGGCCCGCTCGTTCTCGCTGGTGGCCACCGCCTTCACGTTGAGCTCCTCGGAGATCAGGTCGGCGTGCCCGTCGACCGCGGCGCGCACCGCCGGGTCGTGGCTGACCACGGTGAGGGCGGGCAGCGGCTGGCGCACTCGTACGGCTTGGGCCCGGCGCAGGCCCCGGCCCAGGCCGACCACGGAGCGCACCACGGCCATCTCGGTCTCGAGGCCGGGGTCGATGAGGCCGGAGTCGGCTTCGGGGTAGTCACAGTGGTGCACGCTGCGCGGCCGCTCGTCGCCGGGCGGGGCCTGGCCCACGACCAGTTCCTGGTAGAGGGCTTCAGTCACGAAGGGCAGTAGCGGGGCCATCACTTCGGCGAAGGCCACCAGGACTTCGTAGAGGGTGGCGAAGGCGGCCAGGGTGTCGGCGGCCGTGGCGGCGCTCCCCGCGTCCCGCTGGCGCCAGAAGCGGCGGCGGGAGCGGCGGATATACCAGTTGGTGAGATCGTCGACGAAGGCGATGAGCGGGGGGACGACGTTGTAGAGGAAGTAGCCCTCCATCTCGCGGTTCACCCGGGCGATCAGGCTCTGCAGCACCGACAGGATCCAACGGTCGATCTCGGGGCGGTCCGCCGCCGGCGGCGCCGCGGCCAGGTCGGCGGTCCCGAGGCCGTCGGCGGCGGCGTAGGTAGTGAAGAACGAGAAGGCGTTCCACAGGGGGAGCATCACGGTGCGCACCACCTCGCGCACCCCGCCTTCGGAGAAGCGGAGCGGCTCGGCGCGCACGACCGGGGAGTTGATGAGGTAGGCGCGCAAGGCGTCGGCCCCGGTGCTCTCGATGAGGGCGAAGGGGTCGGGGTAGTTCTTGAGGCTCTTGGACATCTTGCGCCCGTCCTCGGCGAGGATCATGCCGTTCACCACGCAGTTGCGAAAGGGGGCCTCGTCGAACAGGGCGGTGGACAGAACCAGCAACGTGTAGAACCAGCCCCGGGTCTGGTCGAGCCCCTCGGCGATGTAGTCGGCGGGGAAGCGGCGGGAGAAGGCGGCGGCGTCCTCAAAGGGGTAGTGATGCTGGGCGTAAGGCATCGACCCCGACTCGAACCAGACGTCGAGCACCTCCGGGACCCGGGTCATGGTCCCGCCGCATTCCGGGCAGGGGAAGGTGACCCGGTCCACCACGTGCTTGTGCAGGTCGGTGAGGCGCACGCCGGAGAGGGCGAACAGCTCCTCGATGGATCCGACGCACACCTGGTGGCGGCAGGAGGGGCACTCCCAAACCGGGAGGCAGGACCCCCAGTAGCGGTTGCGGCTGATGGCCCAGTCGCGGGCCTGGGCGAGCCAGTTGCCGAACCGGCGCTCGCCCACGTGGGAGGGCACCCAGTGAACGGTGCGGTTCAACTCGACCATGCGGTCGCGCAGGGCCTCGACTCGTACGAACCAGGTGGGGATGGCCTTGTAGATCAGCGGGGTCCCGGTGCGCCAGCAGAAGGGATAGGAGTGCACGATGCGGCCGTTCTGCACCAGGGCGCCGCGCTCCTCGAGGAGTCGGAGCAGGACGGGATCGGCCTCCTTGACGTTGATGCCGGCCACCTCGGGAACGGCGGCGGTGAAGCGGGCCTCGGCGTCCACGGGGTCCACCAGCGCGCTTATGCCGGCCGCCTGCAGGGCGTAGAAATCGGCCTCGCCGTAGGCGGGCGCCATGTGCACGAGGCCGGTGCCCTCGGCGGTGCTGACGTCGTCGCTGTCGATCACCACGAAGGCGCCGCGCCGGCGCTCGTCGGCGAAGTGGTCGAAGGGTGGCCGGTAGGCGGTGCCGACCAGTTCGGATCCCGTGGCGGCGGCGGCGGCGTGGGTGGCATGGTCCGGCCAGTAGGTGCCGGCCAGGTCGGCGGCGATCCAGTAGCGGCCCTCGTGCCCGCCGACCGGGGCGCCGATGCGCACGTAGCGCAGGTTCGCCCCGACGGCCACCGCGAGGTTGGCCGGCAGGGTCCACGGGGTCGTGGTCCAGACCAGAAGGAAGTCCCCCGGCTGCGCCGGCCCGCGGCCTTCGAGCACTTCGAGGCGGACGGTGAGCGACGGGTCCTCCACGTCGCGGTAATCCATGTTGGCTTCGAAGTTCGACAGGGGAGTTGCCGCCCCGTAGGAGTAGGGGAGCACCTTGAAGTCGCGATAGATGAGACCCCGGTCCCAAAGGCGTCGGAAGACCCACCAAACCGATTCCATGAAGCCCAGGTCCAGGGTCTTGTAGTCGTGCTCGAAGTCCACCCAGCGCCCGATGCGCCGGGTGATGGCTTGCCACGGCTCGGTGTTGGCCGCCACCCGGGCCCGGGCCGCTTCGTTGAAGCGCTCCACTCCGAACGCCTCGATCTCGGCCGGCCCGGACAGGCCCAGTTCCTGCTGCACCTCCATCTCGATGGGCAGGCCGTGGGTGTCCCAGCCGAAGCGCCGTACCACCCGGTGGCCCCGCATCGTCCAGTAGCGGGGCACAACATCCTTGAGCACTCCGGCGAGGAGGTTCCCGTAGTGGGGGCTGCCGGTGGGGAAGGGGGGGCCGTCGTAGAAGGTGAACTCCGACTCGAGCGGCCGCATGTCGACCGAGGTGGCGAAGGCGTCGATCTCGTCCCACAGGCGGAGCACCCCCGCCTCGAGTTCGGGGAAGGAGACCTCCGGCGGGACCCTGCGGAATGCCCTGTGCTCTGCCATCGCGTCCTCGGTCGCCTTCGTCTCGGTCGCCGCCGGGACGGGCGAGACCCGCGGTACCACCCGGCTTGCCGCCCCGGGGGGCGGCCGCTTGTTTGCCCCATGCGGAGGGGTGCCGGCGGGTTCTACTGAGGCCGGGGCCCGTTCTTCCCGCGGCTCGGGGGTGATGTCCGCTCCGGGCGCAGGCACCGACCTCACACCACATGCCGGCTCGCTCGGCCTCGTCCCGGGCGGCGCGTCCCCGTCGGCGCCGTGCCCCTGGATGGTAGCCGGGATGGGGTGGCATCCCGGCGGCTCCGGCCTTCGTACGATGGCGTCGTGGACGCCGCCGCCGAGGTCCTCCGTCCGCATCCCGACGGGGTGCTGGTGGCGGTTTGGGTGGTGCCCGGCTCCGGCCGGGAAGAGGTGGCCGGCTTCCACGCCGGGGCCCTGCGGGTGCGGGTGACCGCCCCGGCCGAGGCGGGGAAGGCCAATCGAGCGGCGGCGGCGCTCGTGGCGCGGGTGTTCGGCGGGCGCCGCGCCGAGGTGGTGGCCGGGCAGGGGGCCCGGCGCAAGCAGGTGCTCGTCTCCGGGGTCACACCGCAGGCCGCACGGGAGCGCCTCGCGGCGCTGTTCCCCAAACGGTGATCTCCGGGGGGTCGTGCTAGCCTGCCCGGTCCCAGGAGGTCCTGTGGCGCGAGATCTGGCCCAATCGACCCTCGACCGTTTCCGTTCCCGACTCGAGGACGAGCGGCAGCGCCTGCAGTCGGTGATTGCCGAGATTGAGGTCGAGCAGGAGGAGGTGCGGCTCACCGAGACCTCCTCTGAGCGCAGCCCGGATCCCAACACGGCCGAAGGTGGCTCGCTGGCATTCGAGATGGAGAAGGAGCTCTCCCTGGCCCGCAACGCCAGCGACCTGCTGGCTCAGGTAGACGAGGCCCTGGGCCGTATCGTCGCCGGGTCCTACGGACGGTGCGACGGTTGCGCCAGGGCTATCCCGGTGGCGCGTCTGGATGCCCTGCCCTACACCAAGCTCTGCGTGAGCTGCGCCGCCAGCCGCCGATGACCTCCCGGCTCCTCGCAATCGCCGTCTCCACGGCGGTTGTCTCCGCCGACCAGCTCACGAAGTGGTGGGTGGTGAGCGCTCTCCAGGTGGGCGAGTCCCACTCCCTGGTGCCGGGCGTGCTCTACCTGCACCGTGTCGAGAACTCGGGTGCGGCGTTCGGGCTCTTGCCCGGGGCGGGGTCGTTCATCGCCCTGGGAGCCGTGGCCGCGGCGGTGCTCATCGTGCTCGTGGTGCACCGGCTCGAGGGGCGCCTGGAGACGGTGGCCGTGGGCCTGGTGCTGGGTGGGGCCATCGGCAACCTCCTCGACCGCTTCTTCCGCGGCCCCGGCGTGCTGGACGGCAACGTGGTGGACTTCCTGAGATTCGAATTCTTCCGCTCCTTCCCGGCGTTCAATGTGGCCGACAGCGCCATCACGGTGGGCGCCTGCCTGGCGATCCTCGCCGCCTTCGTGCTCACCCGGAGGGCGAAGGGCGATGTCGACGATTCGCGCTGAGGTCCCCGTCGCGCTGGCCGGAGAGCGCGCCGACAAGGTCGTGGCCGCCCTGGCGGGGGTGAGCCGCTCCTTGGCCCGCCGGCTGCTGGAGGCGGGCGGCGCCACCCTGGACGGGGCGCCCGCGTCGCCGCGAGACCGGGTCGCCGCCGGTGGGGTCATCGAGGTCGATGTGTCGGCTGCCCCCGTGCTCGAACCCGAGGTGGTGGCTTTCGGCGTGCGCTACGAGGACGCGGACCTCGCCGTGGTGGACAAGCCCTCCGGGGTGGTGGTGCACCCCGGGGCGGGCCGCGGCGGCACGGGCACTCTGGCGGCCGGGATCCTGCAGCGCTGGCCCGCGGTGCGCGGGGTGGGCGAGGAGGGCCGCTGGGGCATCGTGCACCGCCTCGACCAGGACACCTCGGGCCTGCTGGTGGTGGCGTTGAGCCCGGCCGCCTGGCCGCCGCTGCGCCGGGCGATGGCCCGCCACGAAGTGGAGCGCACCTACCTAGCCCTCGTCCACGGCATCCCCGAGGCGGCCACCGGGACAATCGAGGCGCCTTTGGGGCGCGACCCCCGCCGGCGGGGCCGGGTGCGGGTCGATGCCGCCGGCCGGGCCGCCCGCACCCACTACCGCCGCCTGAGTACCTGGCCCGGCAGGGGGCTCTCTTTGCTCGAGTTGCGCTTGGAGACGGGGCGCACCCATCAGATCCGGGTCCACCTGGCGGCCATAGGGCACCCGGTGGCGGCCGACGGCCGCTACGGCCGGGACGACGGCCTGGCTCCCCGCACCTTCCTCCACGCCGCCCGGCTGCGCTTCGCCCACCCCGTCACCGGGGCGGAGGTGGTAGTGGACTCCCCTCTGCCCGGGGACCTGGAGCAGGCCTTGCGCCGGCTCGGGGAGCCTGCCGGGTAGCGGGCCCGTGAGGGGCCGGTCACCTCTTGAGCCAACGGTGTCCCGGTAGTGAGGGGATCGCTCCCTGGGGTGCTGCCTACAAATGTCACCCTTGCTCGGATCGACTTCTCCTCCGCCCCAGCGGGGGAGATGCCCGAAGGGCAGAGGGGGCAGCCTCCCACCAAGGCCTCGCCGCATGCTGCCCCCACCCTTGCTCGGATCGATTTCTCCCCCGCCCCAGCGGGGGAGATGCCCGAAGGGCAGAGGGGGCAGCCTCCCACCAAGGCCTCGCCATCCGCTGCCCCCACCCCAACCCTCCCCCACCGCCGTGGGGGAGGGAGCAACAGCCTGGGC
>JBDROA010000160.1:0-12361 GCA_043810615.1 Actinomycetota bacterium
CGCCGTGGTTAGAGTCCACGACTCGACCGTCACCCCGGCGGCCGGTGAGGAGCGACGACATGCGGGTGGTGGTCACCGGTGCCTCCGGGCACCTGGGCGCCAACCTGGTCCGCCGCCTGCTCGAGCGCGGCGACCGGGTGCGGGTCGTGCTCCACCGCCACGCCCGGGCCCTGGAAGGCCTCGAAGTCGAGGTGGCCCGGGGCGACGTTCTCGACCCCGATTCGCTGCGCGCCGCCTTCGCCGGAGCGGAGATCGTCTACCACCTCGCCGGCGTCATCTCGATCCAGGGTGACGCCGGGGGACTGGTGCCGGCGGTGAACGTCGAGGGGGCCGACAACGCCGCCCGGGCGGCCCTGGAATGCGGGGTGTGGCGGATGGTCCACTGCTCGTCGGTGCATGCCTTCGACATGGGGGCGGGATGGGGGCCCCTCGACGAGACTGCCCCGCGGGTGCCCGCCGGTTCGCGTCGCCACCCCGCCTACGACCGTTCCAAGGCCGAGGGGGAGCGGCGGGTACGGGCGCAGATCGCCCGGGGCCTCGACGCCGTCATCGTGCACCCCACGGGGGTCGTCGGCCCGTTCGACTTCGAGCCGTCCCGGATGGGGCAGGTGTTCCTCCGCCTCTACCGGGGCACCCTGCCGGCCCTGGTCGGCGGGGGCTTCGACTTCGTGGACGTCCGCGACGTGGCCGAGGCCATGGTGAGCGCCGCCGAGCGGGGCGGCTCCGGCGAGAGCTATCTGCTGGGGGGCCACTTCTGCCGGATACCGGAGTTCGCCGCCCTTGCCGCGGCGGTCACGGGGCGGCGCCATGCCCGGCCCACGGTGCCCTTCTGGCTGGCCCGGGCCGGGGTGCCGTTCCTGCGCCTGGCGGCGGCGGCCACTCGCAGCGAGCCGCTGTACACCGCCGAGTCGCTGGGCGCCCTGCGGGCGGGCCGCATCGTCGACCACTCCAAGGCGGGACGCGACCTCGGCTACGCCCCCCGCCCGACCGTGGAGAGCGTGGCCGACATCTACCGGTGGTTCGTCGAGCAGGGGACTATCCCGGCCGACGCCGTGCCCGCCGTCCCGCCCGGGGCCGGACGGGCGGGAGCAGCAGGATGACCGAAGCCGGCATCCACGCCTGGACCACCTGGACCGAGATGATCCTGGCCGGGGCGGCACTGGTGGCCCTCGCCTTCGTCGCCGCTCCCTACGGCCGTCACAGCCAGCGGGGCTGGGGCGCCACCATCGCCAACTCAGCCGGATGGGTGCTGATGGAACTGCCGGCGGTGCTCGGGTTCCTCGCCGTCTTCCTGCTGGGCCGGAACCGTGTCGAGGTGGTCCCCCTGGCCCTGGGTGCCATGTGGCTGTTCCACTACGTCTATCGCACCTTCGTGTTCCCCACCCGCCTGCGCACCCGGGGCAAGCGCATGCCGCTGGCGGTGGTGGCGATGGGCTTCACCTTCAACTGCCTCAACGCCTACGTGGTCGCCCGGTGGATCTCGCAGTTCGGCACCTACCAGGCCGACTGGCTCCGGGACCCGCGCTTCATCGTCGGAGCGCTCGTCTTCTTCGCCGGCTTCGCCATCAACTTCCGGGCCGACGGCATGCTCATCGCCCTGCGGCGCCCCGGGGAAACCGGGTACAAGGTGCCCCGGGGGTGGCTGTACGAGTACGTCGCCTGCCCCAATTACTTCGGGGAGATCGTGGAGTGGTTCGGGTTCGCCCTGGCCACCTGGTCGCTGCCCGGCCTGGCCTTCGCCCTGTTCACGGCGGCGAACATCGGCCCCCGCGCCTTCTCCAACCGCCGGTGGTATCGCCGGACCTTCCCCGACTACCCCCCCGAGCGCAAGGCGCTCATCCCCTTCGTGATCTAGACGGGGGGGTGATCGGGCCGGCGGGGCCTGATACCGGGGTGAGGCCTGTGGTCCTCAGGCTGCCTCGGATCTGTCGGCGCGGGTTCCCGATCACACCCCGCGGAGGGGCATCCGGCGTGGGACGGTAAACGGCAGCCACCGAGGATCGATGGCGTGACCGCCACCCCACAGGTCGACGAGAGGCCGAGTCTGGACCTGCTCCGCAGGCTGCGTTCCGAGATCCTCTCGGCAGCGGCTCGGCACGGAGCGTCGAATGTGCGCGGCTACGGCTCGGTGGCGCTGGGGACGGCCGGCCCGGAGGGCGACATCGATCTGCTCGTCGACGTGGAGGGGGGGGACGAGCCTTCTCGATTCGGCAGCTCTTCGCCTCGAACTCGAGGACCTTCTCGGATTCCCCGTAGAACTGGGTACCGACGTGAAGCCTCGGCTGCGCGAGCGGGTGCATGCTGAGGCGGTCGCGCGGTGAATCGCGACCGGGACTTCCTGCGCGACATCATCGAACTGATCGAGACCACCGGCCGCCATCGACTCGCTTGTCGTAGAGTGGATACGGCGTGGCGACGATGAAGCCGGGCTCGGTTCACCAACTCAAGTTCACGCTGCGGAACGTGAAGCCCGCGGTGTGGCGGCGAATCGTCGTGCGGTCGGAAGTCACCCTGGGCGAACTGTCTTCGCTCATGGAGTCGGCGATGGGATGGCTCGGCGGCCACCTGCACCTGTTCGATGTCGACGGGACCAGGTATGGGACGCCCGACCCGGATTGGGGTATGGACGACCTCGACGAGGATCGGTTTCGCCTGGGTGAAGTGCTGCCTGCAGTGGGTGCGAAGATGCGGTGGGACTACGACTTCGGCGACTGCTGGGAGCACGACGTCGTCGTGGAAGCGATCAGCCCGGCCGAGGCCGGTGTCCGGTACCCGAGATGTCTGGCCGGCCGACGAGCCTGCCCACCGGAGGATTGCGGCGGCTCGTGGGGGTATGCCGAGCTGCTTCAGGCCCTTGCCGACCCCGGCAATCCGGATCACGCCGAGCTGAGGGAATGGGCGCCACCCGGCTTCGACCCGACCCGCTTCGACCCCGTCGAGGCGACGCTCGCCATGCACCTGCCCCGGCCACTTGAGGGCTGGTGAAGCTCCAGGGTCGATGCCTCGAGGAGCGTTCGCCGGGCGAGGGGGGTGCGATGGGAGGGGTGACGCCGCGCGACGACCCGAGAACCCTGTCGCAGCCTGGCCCGGCGCGCCGTGAGGACGCGGCAGGGGAGAAGTCAAGGTGAACGCCTTCGAGGTGTGCAACCGAGAGCCGTCGATCCCGGTGGTGGTCCACGCCCCCCACGGCGGCACCTGGATCCCCGAGAACGAGCGCACCGCCTTCCTGCTCGATGACGCGGCCCTGGCCGAGGAGGTGCGGGTGATGACCGATCACCGCACCGACCTGCTGGCCGAGACCGCGGCGGGGTTGGGGGCGGCAGTGTTCGTCAACCGCCTGTCGCGCCTCGTGGTGGACCCGGAGCGGTTCCCCGACGAGCGGGAGGAGATGGAGGCCGTGGGCATGGGCTTCGCCTACACGGCCACCGCCGCTGGGGGCGAACTGCGCCGAGTCACTGCCGCCGACCGGGCGAGGCTCAGGCAGCGCTGGTTCGAACCGTACGCGGCCGCCTTCCAGAGCCTCGTGGCCGGGGTGCGGGACCGCTTCGGGGGCTGTGTGATTGTGGACCTGCACTCCTACCCGAGCCGGCCGCTGCCCTACGAGCGGCACCCCGACGCCCCTCGTCCTGAGGTCTGCATCGGCACCGACACCTTCCACACGCCGGAGTGGCTGGGGGGACTGGTCGAGGCCGCCTGCCGGGAGCTGGGCCTGGACTGTGTCCGCAACTCTCCATTCTCCGGCTGCTACGTGCCGCCGTCGATGTACCGGAAGGACCCGGCGGTGATGTCGGTGATGCTCGAGGTGCGCCGGGACGTCTACCTGGACGAGGCCTCGGCGCTTCCGGCCGAAGGTGAAGCGCGGGTGGCCGGGTTGCTGGCGGCGGTAGTCACGGAAGCCGGACGGCGCGGTCCCTGAAGGTCGGTTGCCGGACCGGTGCAGCGTCCATCCGGGCGACTTGACAGGGTGTGGCACGATGGAGTGAGGGCAGGACCGCAGCCGGGCAGGGGGTTCCCAGTGGCAGGTGACAGACGGGCGGGCGGGCGCAGGCTGGGCGATTCGTCGCTTCCGTTGGTGTTCCTCGACGTAGATGGGGTGATCGTCGACACCCGGGCCCTCGAGGGCGAGCCCCGTCCCTGGGAGATCCACGAGGTCGAGACCACCCGTTTCCCGGCGTCGGTCCCCTACTTCATGCCCGCTCTGATCCAGGCTCTCCACGAGGTGACCGAGCTGTGGTGGTGCACCAGTTGGGGGGATCGGGCCAACGACGAGATCGGCCGGCACCTCGGTATCCCGCGCCTGCCCGTGGTTCCCCGGACCACCGAGCCGGCGGTGGGGGACTGGAAGGTGGCCGGGGCCCGGCCCCTGGCCCGGGCCGCCCTGCTGGCGGTCCGCCGGGTGGTGTGGATCGAGGACTTCGACGGCTACCCGCCGGAGCGGGCCATGCTCCCGGGGGTGGAGTTCGTGGACACCTCGGCCGACGGCACCTGCGTGCTGTTGCCCCGGTTCCTCCCCGAGGACCTGTGGATCCCTTTCGACTGGCTCGACCTGCCCGACGAGTGGATGGGCACGGCATCCAAGCGGGGAACCGCCGGCACGAGGCGCGGCGACCGGGGCACCGACCCTGGGGGTGAGGGCTCCTTGGGAGCTGAACCGATACCGCCCGGCCCGTTCTTGTCATACCCCTCTGGCACTATGGACCTCAGGAGGATCACGCCATGACTGAGCCTGCTTCTGCACCCGTTCACATCTCCGTGGTGCTCGACCGGTCCGGGTCGATGCAGCCCATCGCCGACGACATCGTCGGCGGCTTCAACGCTTTCCTGGCCGAGCAGCGGGCCAGGCCCGGCGCCGTCCGGCTGACTCTCGCCCAGTTCGATTCGCGGGAGCCGTTCGAGGTGCTCATCGACGGGGCCGATCTGCACCGGGTGCCCGATCTGGCCCGCTCGGCGTACCAGCCGCGCGGATCGACCCCGCTGTATGACGCCGTCGGGCAGATGGTCGCCCACGTCGACGACGCAATCGCGGAGCGCGCTCGCGAAGGCCTGCCGGAGGAGGACCAGGTCGTGGCCATCGTCACCGATGGGCTGGAGAACCACTCGATGCGCTTCAACCGGGCCGACGTGTTCCGGCTCATCGAGGAGCGCCGCCGGGCGGGGTGGGTGTTCGTGTTCCTGGGTGCCGACCAGGACGCCTACGCCGCTGGAGGGCAGATGGGCTTCGCTCCTCGGGGCCGGGTGGCTTGGGAGAAGACCCCGGAGGGCGTCAAGAAGATGTGGGGCGACCTTTCGCATTCGACCGACTCGCATCGGGCGAAGCCCCGGGAGCGGCGCCGTAGCGAGGCCGACGAGTTCCATACGGAGAGGCCGGAGGAGAAGTAGTCGGCGAAGGCTGGGTTCGCGGAGGGGTCGCATCCACGGCTTGGGATCTGCTGCTGCCTTAGGGGGTTCACCTCAGGACATCGCTTGGCGCGGCGGCCTCAGGACATCGCTCTGTGGGGAGAAGTGGGGGGTGATCCTCTGTCTCGACGTCGAGGCGGAGGTGTCTGGTGGAGGGGTTCGCGACGGAGTTGGAGCGTCACCGTGAGGGGGTGAGGCGGGTGCGGGCTGGCGGTTCGGCGGTGCGGGTGGCCCGCGAGTTGGGACGGTCGGAGTGGTGGGTCCACAAGTGGCTCCGCCGCTGGGAGGGTGAGGAGGGCCTGGCAGATCGCTCCCGGGCTCCCCACCATCGACCCTCCGCCACCCCCGCCGGGGTGGTGGAGAAGATCCTGGAGGTGCGCTGCCGGTTAGAGAAGTGTCAAGGGCCAGCAGGTTCTGCCCACGGGCGGCCAGTAGAACTGCCCGTTGGTGGCCATCAGGATTGCCCGCTGGCGGCCAGTAGTTGTGCCCGGGTGGTTAGGTGGTGAGTGGTCTACGGTCGCACGGCGCCATCGGGCGTGTCGACCCCATCCCCGAGCGGTAGCCCCGATGCCAAGGCCATCGCACTGGTCGGCGGAAGGCCTGCTGACAGGTTGGCTCTCACCGCCTGCTGCTACGGACGCGCCCGGCGACGGCGGATCAGGTAGATGGTTCCGAACACGGCGTAGCCGACCACGCACATCGCACCGACGAGGCCAGCCCACTTCAGGCGGCATGCCGTCAGGTCGGCTCCGATCTCCCCAGTACACCCTGAGCCGTCGGTCCACGTCATTACGAACAGCAGGACCATGAACACACTGAAGATGACGACCCCAATGCGAAGCCGCCGGTTGTCCCTGGCGGGTGCCGGCGAGCGGACCACGGCCTGAGGTACCCGTCGGGGAGCGGCCACCCCGGCAAGAGGGAGCACCGGACCCGGGTGGCTGTCCCACACCACGTACCAGCTCTTCTCACAGTGAGGGCAGCGGACCTCGAGATTGTGGGTTCCCGGTTCCTTCTGGAAGTAGAAGGGCACCAGGTCGCCACTCGTCGGCCATTCCCGGGTTCCATGCAGCCCGCCGCAGTGCTGACAGCGGAGCTCACCGGCGAACTGGGAGATGTGCATCAACTACCCCCTGTGACGAGTGATCACCGGGTCCATGCTTTGGGCCTGTCACCTGTGATGCGAAGCATACGACTCGCGTTCCCCACCCGGCCTTCGGGTCTCCTGCCCGCGGTACAGATCTTCCGGTAGGTCCCCGGCCCCGTCGGGCAGACGACCGGGCGACCGGGCCGTCGGGGGTCAAGGCCATCAACCCCCGGGCAGCAGCGGGGTGAGGTCCTCGCCCCGGGCCCACGCCTGCAGGTACAAGTAGGGCCAGACCTCGCCGCGGCGCGCCTCCCAATGCCTGGAGGATCAAGCCCTGAGGGCCTGACCACTGATGCCGCGATGTGCCCATCGGCAGGACAGGCTGGTCTCAAGGCTCGCGGCGCAACACGGGCGTCTGTCCACGGCCACCGGACGGCCGGAGAGGCCTGACCGCTGGGAGGAGAGGTGCACCGGGAGAATAGCGACGCTCTCGTCGAATCGGCATCGAGCCGGCCTTCAGAAACCCGCTGAACTCTGTTGGGCCGCAGATCCTCAGACGTGGAGTGACAGGCAGATGGGGAAGGCGACCGCCCGGCTATTGAGACACGAACTGGTGGCGAGCCCTTCACCGCGCGCAGCGCGCGACGGGTTCAACCTGAGTCGGGCTTGGAACCGCCCGAGGACCCGGAGCGGTCGCTACCGGATCCTGATGGCTTGCCGCCGTCATCACGACTTCGGTAGACCGAGGTCTGCTTCTTGCTGAGGCGCGTGTGATTCGGGCATTCCTCAACTGGCCCGGCTTTCCATTTGCCCTTGCAGAAGTGGCTGGTTGTCATGGCGGTCCTCCTGGACCAATCAGCCCGCACCGGGCGGAGAGAGGCCATCGTACCGCGCTTGCGGAGGCCTTGGCGGTTCAGGGCGAGCGGCCATGGCGTGGACCCCGTTGACCCTGAACGCGGGGGTCGTCGGAGTCGGCGAACCCGCTCGGCATGCAGTTCAGCGCTTCGCGGCCACAGCCCTGGTGGGAGATGCAGCCGGCAGCTCCCGGTGAGCATGAGGCGGAACCGCATCCGGTTCGGCCGCAACGGGCCAACGGCCCACCGGAGGGCCACTCCGAGCCGTGGGCCGACAGGTCGATGTCGGGCCCGACTTTCACGGCGAGACCGGCGAACGGGCACTTCACCTCGGCGATCGTCGACCAGGACGAGATCATCTGTTACTGCGGGATCTCGCCACACGGCTACGGGGCGGCCCGCATCCTGACGCAGCGGGGTTGGAGAAGCGTCAAGGTTATGGAAGCATCGCCGCCTGGCCCTGCCCCAATGAGAAGTGACCCGGGGAATCGTGCTTTGCCCGCGCCGATCGCCGTCGGCGAGAGTGCGGCGCGCGTAGCATGAGCCGGCCGGTCGTCCCGGCGAGGGGTGTGCCCCTGGTGGGGCGAGGAGACCGTCTCCGGGCCGCAGAGACACGAGTGAAGGGCGTGCATGAACTACATCGTGTTGATCAAGCAAGTACCCGACATCCGGAACATCCCGCCGGACGCCTGGGACTGGGAGAAGGGCACTCTGCGAAGGGGCATGCTCGACACCGTCTGCAATGAGCTGGACCGCCAGGCGCTGGCTTTCGCCGCCGCCTTGCGCCGGCAGCAGGACGGCAAGGTCGTGGCCTTGACGATGGGCCCGCCCTTCGCCACCGAGGTGCTCCGCTACGCCCTGTCGATCTGTGCCGACCGCGCCGTGCTGCTCACCGACCGCAAGCTCGGTGGTGCCGATACCCCGGCCACGGCTTATCCGCTGAGCCAGTCGATCCGCAAGATCGAGAAGGAGATCTTCGGCGGCGACCGCGACTACCTGATCATCACCGGCATGCAATCCGTCGATGGCGACACCGCCCAGGTGCCGCCGCAGGTGGCCGAGGAGCTCGGCATCCCCCACATCGCCTATGCCACCTCGTTCCGCTACGCCGACGAAGCGTTGCAGGTAGCCCGGATCACCCGCAACGGCAAGGAAGTGCTGTCCCCCAACAGCTACCCGGCGTTGATCACCGTGACGAACTGGACCGAGCCGCCTTTCGCGTCCTTCAGCAGGACGGCCTGGGCGTACGACCAGGAAATCGTCTCCTGGAGCGCCGACGACATCGCGGCCGACCCGGCGAGAATCGGGCTGACCGGCTCCCGCACCACGGTGCACCGGATCTTCTCTCCCAAGGAAGTCAGCACCAAGGACTGCGTGTACGTCACCGACATGCGCCGGCTCGCCGAGATGATCAAGCAGCTCTACGACGCCAGGCTCTCGTCGAAGGCGACCGAAGAGGACGCAGGGGAGCAGTACCGGCTGCCGGAAGACAAGACCCCGACCTTCCGGGGAGAGGTCTGGGTGTACGCCGAACAGGATGCGGGCGAACTGCACGCCGCCGCATTCGAGTTGCTCGGCCGGGCTTCCTCGTTGGCGAGGAGCCTCAATGAGAAGGTCGCGGCCGTGTTGCTCGGCGCCGGGGTCGAAGCGATGGCCGGAGATCTCATCGCTCACGGCGCCGACAAGGTGTACGCGGCGGACCACGAGATGCTCGGCCACTTCTCGCCGATGCCCTACACCGAGACGGTGAGCGAACTGATAGGCGAGTACCGGCCGCAGATCGTGCTGTTCGCCGCAACCCCGCTGGGGCGGGAACTCGCCCCGCGCGTTGCCTACCGGACGAATTCGGGCCTCACCGCCGACTGCACCGCTCTGGACCTGATGGACCTGAAACGTGCCGGGAAGGAATACACCGGGATCCTTCGCCAGACCCGGCCGGCGCTCGGTGGGAACATCATGGCCGCCATCATCACGCAGAACGCCGAGATACAGATGTCCACGGCACGCCCGGGGGTGATGAAGGCGCTGCCGCGAGACGATTCGAGACGGGGAGAGGTGATCAAGCACACTCCGCAGCCGGCGGAAGAGCGCGCCGGGGTGAGCCTGGTGAGCTTCGAGCCGATACAGGCCACCGTGCAGCTATCCGAAGCGGAGGTGATCGTCACCGGCGGCGGCGGGCTGCGCACCAGGGAGAACTACGACACCTACATACGGCCGCTCGCCGCGGAACTGGGCAGGTTCCTCGGGGTCGAGAGCATGGTCGGAGCCTCGAGAGCCGCAGTGGAGCGCGGCCTGATCGATCGCGGGCATCAGGTGGGGCAGACCGGCCAGACCGTCAAGCCCCGGGTGTACGTCGCCGTCGGCGTATCGGGGGCGGTGCAGCACCTGACCGGCATGCAGAGCTCGGACATCATCGTGGCCATCAACAAGGATGCCAAGGCGCCGATCTTCCACGTTGCCGACATAGGGGTTGTGGGGAGTCTGGAAGAGAGCATCCCCCAACTCACCGAAGCTCTCAAGCTTGGGGCGGTGCAGGCATGACCGAGACCAACAAGGTAGACGTCCTTTTCGTCGGCGGCGGGCCGGCCGGCCTGGCCGGCGCCATCAAGGCGAAGCAGCTGCTCAACGCCAAGGGCAGAACCGAGAGCGTGGCCGTAATCGACAAGGCGGACAAGGCCGGCCAGCACGTCCTGTCCGGGCTGGTGTTCGAGCCCCAGGCGCTCACGGAGCTGATCCCCGACTGGAAGGAGAGGAAGGACCCCTTCGTGACCCGGGCCCTCGGCAGCGAGGTCCTGAAGGACGAGACGCTGTTCCTGACGAAATCTCGAGCGATCAAGTTGCCCGAATGGATCGTTCCGCCGTACTTGCGGCACCACGGCAACCTGGTGCTTTCCGGCAGTGAGATGGTCCGCTGGCTCGTCGGCGAGGCGGAGGCCCTGGGGGTTCGGGTCTACACCGGCTTCGCCGCCACCGAGGTGCTCTACGGCGAATCCGGCGTTAGAGGGGTGAGGCTGGGCGACAAGGGCCTCGACAGAGAAGGGAACCGGCAGGTCAACTTCGTGCCCGGGGAGGCCATCGAGGCCAGGGTCACCGTCTTCGGGGAAGGCTCGCTGGGCCAATTGGCCGAAGACGTGGTGGAGAAGAAGGGACTGAACAGCGGCAGCACCCATCAGATCCAGTCGCTCGGCGTGAAGGAAGTGATCAAGCTCCCGCCGGAGAACAGCTTCGGGGCCAACCACGTGGTCCACACCATCGGTTTCCCCCTGACCGACGTGTTCGGCGGCGGCACCCTCTACAGCATGGACAAGAACACCGTCGCGGTGGCTCTGGTGCTCGCCCTCGACTGGAAGTACGCCGACCTCAACCCCCAGCAAGAGCTCCAGGTCTTCAAGTCGCACCCGTACGTCCGCAAGATCCTCGAAGGCGGCGAGGTCATCGCCTACGGCGCCAAGACCCTGCCGGAGGGCGGCTACTTCGCCCGGCCGCGCCCCTACACCGACGGCGCGCTCATCGTGGGGGACTCTGCCGGCTTCACCGACGTGCGCAAGCTGAAGGGCTGGCACAACGCCATGCGGTCGGGGATGCTGGCGGCGGAGGCCATCGTGCAGGCCATCGAACGGGACGACTTCAGCGCCGGGGCCCTGAAGCGGTACGGGGATCTGCTGGAGGCGAGTCCCGTCATCGCCGACTTGAAGCGGGGGAAGAACTACCGGCAGATGTTCACCAAGGGAGGCACCGTGTACCTGGGGGCCCCCCTCTCTCTGCTCCAGGGGCTCATCAGGAGAAGGATCGAGACGGAACCCGACTACAAGGGGATGAAGCGCGTCCGTCTCAAGCGGGACTACCGGGGCGGCTACGACCGGCTGAGCGACGTGGCGCTCTCCGGGACCATCCACCGCGAAGAAGAGCCGTCCCACATCAGCATCTCCGATCCGGCCGCCTGCGCCCGGTGCCTGCAGGACTTCGGGGTGCACCCCTGCGCCTACTTCTGTCCGGCCGACGTGTACCGGTTCGAGGAGGACGAACTCGTGTTGAATCCCTCGAACTGCGTTCACTGCCAGACCTGCCGGATGAAGTGCCCGCACCAGGTGATCCAATGGCGCGTTCCAGAAGGCGGCGGGGGGCCGAAGTACAAGATCATGTGACCGGAGACGCTCAGCGATCCTGGGGGGATCGGGGCTTTGCTCCGGGGCGGCGCCGGGAGGGGAGGCTCACCCGGGGCCGAGAGCGCAGGGTGGGCCTCCGCGAGATTCACCCGGGCCTGCCTGCCTGGGGTGGAGCGACGGGGAGGGGGCCGCTCACCTGCGTCCTGCAACCGCGATCGAGGCCGCCCAACCTGCTCCCGGCTCTCGGCCGGATCATCCGGCCCCCGCCGGTCCGCCCTCGCCTTCCCCCCCAAAGCGATAGTCTCGGGCAGCGGGAGGGTTGAGCGTGAGGCTGCTGGTATTCGCCGATCTTCACCTGGACGCCCTGTTCAGCTGGGCCAGGACCGACGTGGCCCGGGAGCGTCGCCAGAACCTCCGGGACACCCTCGACAACATCATCAAGCTGGTGGACCGGGTTAAGGCCGACGCTCTGCTCTGCGGGGGCGACCTCTACGAGCAGAGCCGCTTCACCCTCGACACTCTGGCCCTCTTGCAGAGGCGCTTCAACGATTCCCCCGTGCCGGTGTTCCTGGCACCCGGCAACCACGACTGGTACGGCCCGGACAGCATCTACGCCCGGGCCGTGTGGGCTCCCCACGTCACCGTGTTTACCGAGCCGACGCTCCGCAGGCACGATCTGACTGACGGGTTCACCCTGTGGGGCGCGGCCCACTGCGCTCCGGCCAACACCCCGGGATTCTTCGAGAACCGCTTCAGGGTGGACGGGCAGGGAGTGCACATCGGCCTCTTCCACGGCGCCGAGGTCACGTATCTGGTCGACGAGAATCCCGACAAGCTGCCGCATGCACCCTTCCGGGTCAGCCAGATCCTGGAGGCGGGCCTCAGGCACTCCTTCGTGGGCCACTTCCACACCCGCC
>JBDROA010000161.1:0-4184 GCA_043810615.1 Actinomycetota bacterium
CGGCCGGGAGAGGGAGAGGCGCGAGGCGGCAACCACAGGAGCCCTGAACCCCAGGACCACGTGGCCGCCGAGCGGTGAGGGCTAACCCGCCCCCCAGGCTCCACCGCGCCCTTGCCCCCTCTGCCCTACGGGCATCTCCCCTGTGTGTCGGGGTGGGGGGCGGGGGAGTGGCACGCCGCCTCAAGCGAGGTGCGGTACCACCCGAAGGGGTCTGGCGTTGGGCGTGGCGCGAGGCGAGCAGGCCGCCCATGGAGTGCCCGGCGAAGATGACGGGCAGTGCGGCTTGGCTGCCCGGGTTACGCCGGGCGCGTCTCCCCCGCCGCTGCGGGCGAGGCTCCTATGCGGTCCCGTCCAGTCTCTCGAACGAGCGGACGACGGCCTCCACCAGGCGATCGCGGTGGAACCACAGCAGGGTGCCGTGCCCGGCATGGACCCACTCCATCAGCGACCCGGGCCAGTGGCGGTGGACGGCCTGGGCGGCGGCGGTGGGGATGTAGCCGTCCCGGGTGGCGGCCACCAGCACGGCAGCCCGGGTGTGCGGCGGGGCAGGGAAGCGAAGGACGCTGGCACTGTGCAGCACCTCGCTGAGGTGATCCCGCACGTCGGGGGTGTTGCCTCCCAGGGCATCCCAGGCGATGGTGGTCCGCAGAATGCCGTGCAGCAGCGGCGGGCCGGGAGAGAAGGGGGCGGCGAGCAGGGCGGGAGCCACGGGGAAGGGCATCGCCGCGGCGAGGAAGCCGGCCATGTTGCCGCCCATGCTGTAGCCACTCACCCCCACCCGGTAGCCCCGGCGCCGCAGGTGGTCGGCCAGCACCCGGCCCTCGAGTACCGCACTGCGGCCCATCCACATGAAATCCGACACGGTGGCAATGGGCTGCTCGTCGCCCGGCACGGCGCGTCGCTCCCCGTAGAAGGGCTGCTCCAGCAGGGCCGAGGCGATGCCCCGGGCGGCCAGACCGGCGGCCAGTTTGGCGCGCCCCTGGTAGCCGTGGTCGTTCCAGGCGGCCATGAGGACCACCGCCCGGTCGGTGCCCCCGGGCGGTTCCACGAGGCGGGCCCGGGCGATCCGACTCGCCTCGGGGAGATAGCGGCCCGGGCTCTCGAAGGAGAGGTCGCGGCTCACCAGCAAGTCGAAGGAGCGCTCCGGCCCCTCCTTCACGGGGAGGTCGGGGATGGGACCGGCCAGGGCGGCCACCTCGGAGTAGGCGGCCAGGGCGTCGGGATCACCCCAGCCGTGGCGAAACACCCGCTTGTGGGGCGGGGTGCGGGCGAGCGCCCGGGCGGAGAGTGCGTCGAGCCAGTGCACGGGCCAGAACCCTAGTTTCGCCCGGTTAGCGTGGCGCCGTGGAGATCGTGCCCTTCGACGGGAGCGAGGCGGCCTATCGGCGGCGGGTGGTCCTGCTCAAGGAGGCCCAACCCGAGGAGCCCTGGAGCATCGAGGGGGAACGCGCCGCCGACGAGGCCGACGCCGTTGCCGGCCGGCCCACTTGCGCCTTCTTCGCGGCGGCCCAAGGAGCGCGTCTCGGGTTCGCCCGGGCGCAGACCGATCCCGACGTCCCCGTCGCCGGGCGACGCCGCATCTGGGTGGTGGTGGCCCACGCGGTGCGCCGGCGGGGCATCGGCACCGCGCTGCTCGACGCGGTGGGCGAAGCCGGCGCGGCGCGTGGGGCCACCGAGTTCCACGTCTCCACCAGCCTGGCCGAGCCCGACGGATTGGCCTTCGCCCTCGCCCGGGGGTTTCGGGAGGTCGAGGCGGAATACGAACTGCACCTGGACCTGGGCGCTTTCGACCCGGGTGGTCTCGCCCTGCCGGACCGGGTCGAGAGCCTGGCCGCACTGCACGGCACCCACCCCGACTGGTTCGAGCGCTACTACCGCCTTCACACCGCGGTGGAGGCCACCGTCCCCTGGGCCCTGGGGTATGCCGCCCCCGGCCGGGAGGCGTTTCGCCGCGCTCGCCTCGACGCTGCCGAGGCCCTGGCCGAAGGGACCATGATTGCGGTCGTCGATGGGGAGTGGGTGGGGCTCTGCGAGATGTGGCGCTCCGGCGACGACGCCCACACCGTGTACGAGGAACTGACCGGGGTGCTGCCCGAGTACCGGGGGCAAGGCCTGGGCAGGGCCCTCGTCGCCGCCGCGGCCGGCTGGGCCAGGGGCCGCGGCTACCACCGGATGCTCACTTCGACGAGCACCGCCAACGAGGCGATGCAGTGCCTCGCCCGGCGCCTCGGCTTCCGGGTCGCCGGCCGTTGGAGCCATCTTCTGGGCCCAGCGCTCTGGCGACGCGTACCATCAGGACGGGAGGTTGGCTCATGACCAGCAGGAAGAAGAGGATCAGACTCGTCGCCGGGGCCGGGGTGGGCGCCGCCGCCGCCGCCGCACTGCGGCGCCGTTGGGGGGGCCGCCGGGGGGCCGACGAACCGAAGGCGCCGGCGCCGGGAAGTGCCGGGGACCTCTACCTGGAGCACCTGGCTGCCGCAGTGCGGATCCGCACCATCAGCAACGAGGACCGCTCCCGCACCGACCCGGCGCCCTTCGTCGAGTTCCATGCCTTCCTGGAGGGCACCTACCCGCTTGTCCACCAGCAACTGAGCCGCGAGGTAGTAGCCGGGCACTCGCTCCTCTACACCTGGGAGGGGGCCGACCCGGGCGCTCCGCCCGTGCTGCTCATGGGCCACATGGACGTGGTCGAGGTGGAACCGGGGACCGAGGGCAACTGGGCGCATCCCCCGTTCGCCGGGGAGCGCGACGAGGAGCACCTGTGGGGCCGGGGGACCCTCGACGACAAATGCTCGGTCATCGCCCTCTTCGAAGCGGTCGAGGGCCTGATCGCCGAAGGCTTTCGTCCCGACGTGACCCTCTACTTGGCCATCGGCCACGACGAGGAGATCGGCGGAGGAGAGGGCGCCGCCGCCGTCTCGGCCTTGCTCGCCTCCCGCGGGGTGCGCCTCGACTTCGTCCTCGACGAAGGCGGTGCCGTCGTTTCGGGCCTCCTCCCCGGAGTCACCCGGCCGGTGGCTTTAGTGGGCGTCGGGGAGAAGGGCTACCTCAACGTGGAGCTAGTGGCCGAGGGCAGTGGCGGGCACTCGTCGGTGCCGCCGCCGCACACTGCGGTGGGCACCCTGGCCGCGGCGGTAGCCCGTCTCGAAGCGAGCTTGCTGCCGGTTCGCCTCGACACCCAGGCCGGCTTCTTTGCCGCCGTGGCCCCGGTGCTCGGTGGAGTCGCTGGCCTGGCGCTGCGTCACCCCGACCGCCCCCGCCCCCTGGTTGAGCGCCGCCTGGCCGCCTTCCCTCTGGGCAATGCCCTCATCCGCACTACCACCGCGGTGACCATGATCGGCGGCGGGGTGAAGCCCAACATCCTGCCCCAGTCGGCGCGGGCGGTGGTGAACTTCCGGGTGATCCCCGGGGACACGGTGGAGGGGGTCCTGGCCCACGTGCGGCAGGTGGTGGGCGAGGGCATCACGGTGCGCCAGCTCCCCGGCGGCTTCAGCGCCGAGCCCTCGCCGTTGTCGGACACCGGTTCCGCCTTCTACCGGGTGGTGACGGAGACCATCGGCGAGGTGTTCCCCGAGGCCACCGTGGCTCCCTGGATCGTGATGGGCGCCACCGACGCCCGGCACTACCTTCCGGTGGCCGGCGAGGTCTACCGCTTCAGTCCCTTCCGGCTGACCCCGGTGGACATGAGCCGCATGCACGGGACGGGCGAGCGACTCCGCCTGGCCGACGCCGACGGGGCCCTGGCCTTCTACCGCGGCCTGGTGATGCGAGCGTGCGGGACGGGGTGAGCGGCCGGTCCTGCGTCGAGCAGTGAGGCAGCAGCACCCCAGGGTGAAGTGCGCTAATGTTCCTGGATGCGTCGGGCAGCCATCTACGCTCGTATCTCGTCGGACCCGGAGGGGACCCGTCTGGGGGTGGAGCGTCAGCTGGCGGATTGCCGTCGTCTGGCCGCCGACTTGGGCTGGGTGGTTCACGACACCTACGTGGACAACGACGTGTCGGCCTGGTCGGGGAAGCCCCGGCCGGAGTATCTGCGGCTGTGTGAGGACATCACGGCCCGTGTGGTGGACGCCGTGGTGGCCTGGCACACCGACCGGCTCCATCGGCATCCGAGGGAGTTGGAGGACTTCATAGACTTGATCGACGCCGCCGGGGATGTTCTGATTCGGACGGTGATGGCCGGT
>JBDROA010000162.1:0-3402 GCA_043810615.1 Actinomycetota bacterium
CCAGTGACATCCAAGAAGGCCCGTTTTTGCGGACGCCAACATGCCGGCCTCGGTGCTCGGCGCACCCGGCTCGCCCGGGAGGCCCGGGAGCAGGCCACGCCATGAGCGGCTACTCCGACAGACTCATCCACGAGGCCGCCCTCCGCAAGCGCAAAGCCGCGCAAGCCCGAGCACGGCGAGCGAAGGCGCGGCTTCGGCGAGGCCGGGACCTTCGGAAACGACCACTCACCTAGTAGGAGGCTCCCATGCCCGTTGATTACCTCGAACATCCACGCAAGCGCCGACGCACCGGCCGTGACCACCGGCCCAAATGCCCGCGATGCTGGCGAACCATGCTCCCCGCCCTGGAATACGACAAGCCCTGGTGCCTCGCCTGCGAGCAACGCCACAAGCCCCCCGAGGCCGTCGAACATGACGCCCCCCAGACCGGAGATGCTGCCTCCCCAACGGCACCCCCACCCCCCACCCTTCGGGCATACCCCGTCCCGATGCGCCCCGACATCGGCCACTAGCCGACTCGTCGCCCGGCTCAACGTGGCCGCCTGCCGCGCACCCTCCTCGGTTCGGCCCGATGCTTGTGCGATTGTGAACGGTGGGGCGTTGGGGGGTTGTACCTCGTGGCCTTCTCCACGGCCTGCTGAGATCGTGGCGAGTGCAACCAGGTAGAGGGCCTAGAGAGGGGTGCGCCAGGCCGGGACCGCCGGGACCCCCGAGGCCACCTCGACCCCCGAAGCCTGTTTGACCGCCCCCCTTCGGGGGCCTCGGGGCTTCCCACAACGCGTATACGCACCTACACGCGTCGTGCGCGTGCATGTAACGCATGCGCGTGTAGTAGTTGCGAGTCCAGCAACCTTGGCTTCGGGTGGCCGATTCGGCCTCGACGGACGGTGCGACGGAACGGTCGAGCGCCTTGCCCCAGTCGGGCGGCGTTCGCACCGGAGCAGTTGGTTGGGCCGCCGCGCCCCCCTGGCTCGGTGCTTAGGTAGCGCACCATCGCGTGACATATTCCCGTCCCCCAGGGGGTCGGTCACACAACGGGGCGGCCGCGGACTCCGGGAGGCGAGATGGTCCCCGCCGGGGGCCGACCGCCAGGAGGACGACATGACGACTGAGAACACGACACCGACGGCAGCGGCTATCTACTGCCGGACCTCAACCGGCCACCAGGGCGCGGCCCAGGAGCGCCAGGTGGAGCGGTGCGAGGACTATCTGAGGGCGGTCGGCCTCCTGACCGATGGAGGCAGCGTCACCGTCTACACCGACACGAGTATGAGCGGCTCGGTGCCGTTTGGTGACCGGCCCGGCGGGGCCGGTCTACTCGCGTTGACGGCCTTCGCCGAGTTCGAGCGGCGCATCATCGCCGACCGCGAAGTGGCGCTGGTCGCTGCGAGCCGGGCCGCTCACGAGGCCGACGGTGAGGCCGCTTCGGAGTATGTGCCCGACTGGGCGCTGCGGCTGATTGACCACGACGGCGAGTCGCTGGCGCACCTCGGCGAGTACCCCGGCGAGGTGGTGGCTTCGATGGTGGCCGACGACATGCTGAGCCGGGCGGAGGGCGAGGCGCTGCTACGGCTGGCCTTCACCGAGGGGCTGGCCGAGGCCCTGGCGGCGCTCGATGGCGAGGAGGCCACCGGCTGAGGACTCCTGGCGGAGTAGGCGAGGCCGTCCCTACGGGGCGGCTCCGCCGCGTTGGGGGCAGTCACACTCGCGGAGGCCTGTGACTCCTGGCGGCAAGGCCCCGGCAACACCGGGGCGACACGATGCCCGGCAACACCGGGCGTAGGAGGTGGCCGACAATGGCCGACGAAACGATGACGAGTGAGAGGAGCGCCGCGCTGGCAGTAATGGCCCACTCGCTGGCCGAGCGGGCGGGTCTGTGCCCGATGGACGAGGACGAGGGGCGCGTGGCCCCATGGCTGGCCGATGCCCTCAAGGGGATTCTGCGCCGCGCTCACCGGCAAGTGTCGGCGGCGGCGCTGAGCGACCCGACGGCCAAGACGCCCGAGGATGCTTGGACTGCCGACGAGGTGGTGCTGGCCTCGATGCTCGGTGTGCATGGCGCTCTTCTGTCGATGCGCCTCGACCCGGCGGAGTGGCTCGGCTAACCCGCCCCGCACCCTGACCGGCCGAGGCCCCTCACTACGCGAGGTGGGGGGTCTCGCCGCGTCTAGGTCGAGGTGCTCCGGGACCAGGAGGCGGCGACCTCGGGGGTGGAGCGACTCAGAGGAGGCCGTCGTTGTCGAGGTGGCACCAGCACCAGCACCACCAGGCGCGCCGACACCGGCCGTGGTGTCCATATTCGCACTCCAGCGTCATGCTGACGCCTGAATCTCGGCCGATCATCTTTCTCCAACCTGCCCCCTTGTTGTCGGGGGGCCTTCAGGGTTCGGCAATCATTACCAGTCCTGGACACCCCTGAGCAGGGGCGGCCCCGAAGGGCAGGTCGGGGAAGGCTCTGATGATACCAAACGCGTGTTCGGTCGCGGAAGTCATCGCCGCTGTCAGCCCCAGAGACGCCCAGAACTGGGCGTAGGGTTCGGAAGATGAGGAAATTCCGGGCGTTCCTATTCGACAAGTTCGTGGCACCGACCTGGATGCTCCTGATGGCCTGCGCGATGGGCGCAGCCGTGGGATTCGGTGCCGCCGCAGTGATCTACTTCGGAGCGGAGTTCTTGGCGCGGGTGTTCAACGACCTGCGCAGCCTTGAGGGTGGCCTAGAGGTTGACCTGTACAAGGAGGCTTTCGGTCGCGGCGTCACGATGATGGGGTTGTTCGTGGGGGTCCTCGGTGCAGTTGTCTGGGGTCGCAAATCGACAGGCCGCTGGTGGAACTGGCATTGGTCCTCTGAACGAGAAGAGGAGGAGCGCGTGAGGCGCTTCAGGAATTAGGACCGTTTCGGACGGGGGGTCGCTCCGCGAATGGCGTCTGTGATCCCAGGAGCGCCCCTCAGTCGCCCTCTGCTGAAGTGACCTCGCGCACCGGGTATCGGTGGGGCCATGATGCTGCCCGCCGCGAGCCGCCCTGCCTGACGGCTTCATGACTCGCTGGTGTAATGAGGAGGGGCAGGAGGCTGGATGACCTCTCGGACCCGTCCTCCGGGTCGATCTGGCGACAACGTACCGGAGGGGGCGGTGCCGAAGTCGATGCCCCTCGATGTTGTGTGCGTTGCCGTGGGCCTCAGCCGTGGAGACGCCGGTCCATCAGAGCGGTCAGAAGCGCATCGCCGTCAAGCCCGATGGATGCGGCGGCTTCGGCCTGCAACGCTGACCAGCGTAGGTTGAGGGCCACCGAGCCAATGCCTGACAACACCAGGTACCCGAGGCTAAGTTTCGCCGCGATCGGCAGGTCACTCTGCATGGCCATGAATGGAAGAGCGACGGCCGCGATGACAATGCCGACCGT
>JBDROA010000163.1:0-2146 GCA_043810615.1 Actinomycetota bacterium
GGCCATCCCCATCGGCGCCCGGTTGGTCGCCCTGACGGACAGCCTGAACGGGATGCTCCATGCGCGGCCCCACCGCCCCGCCCTGTCCCTGCAGGCGGCGATGGAGGAGATCGAGCGACTGGCCGGCCAGCAGTTCTGCCCGCGGCTGGTCGGGCCGTTCGTGGCCGAGGTGCGGGCCCAGGCCGACCTGCTGGCCGGGCTGCAGGAGCCGCTCGCCGGCCGCCGTGAGGCCGACGCTCCGGCGGCCCACCCGGCGCCCACCGCGGCCGGTCGTTGACGTCCTTCCCCCCCTCAAGAGCCGCCCCGCCGTGCCGATAACTGCCCGGGAAGGGGTTCGACAGCGAAGCAGCGCCGCCCGCCGGAGGAGCCGCCGTGCAGAAGATCCTGGTCGTCGACGACGAGCTGAACATCCGCAACATCCTCGACTTCAGCCTCGGGGCCGAAGGCTTCCGCGTAATCGCCGCCAGCGACGGCGAGGAGGCGCTGGCGCTGGCCCTCACCGAGGAGCCTGACCTGGTCATCCTGGACGTGATGATGCCCCACAGCGACGGTTTCGACATCTGCGGGCGATTGAAGAAGGACCCCCGCACCGCCGGCATTCCGGTGATCCTGCTGACGGCCAAGAACAGCCGCCAGGACCGGCGCCGGGGCCAGGAAGTCCAGGCCGACGACTACATCACCAAGCCGTTCAGTCCGCGCCGGGTGATCGCGACGGTGCAGTCCCTGCTCCGGGTCCCCAAGGGCTGACCGCAAGAGCCGACCCCGGGGGCCGACCCCGAGGTCGACTTCCACCTGCGACCCCCAACCGCCATCCCGCACCTGCGGTCCGGCCTGCCGCCTGCCGTCCGCCCGCGCGCAGGGGAGTTGTCCCCTCCGGCGGGCCGGGTTAGTATCGGCCTGCCCGCGGTCCGATTCGGTCGCCGCCGGGCGCCGATCCCGAGGCCAGCCTGCGCCACGAAAGCGAGGGGAAAGCCCTTGTCCCCGGAACCGGACGCCGCCGCCCCGCGCGACACCTGCCTGGTGGAGGTCGCCCTGCCGGTGCCCTTGCCGGAGACCTTCACCTACCGCTGGGAAGGGACCGCTCCCGAGGACCGCCCCGGACCCGGTGAGGGGGACCTGGTGGCCGTACCCTTCGGCCGTCGCCGGCAGGTGATCGGGCTGGTCGTGGCCGTCCGGCCGGCACCGGCGGGGGTGGTGGAGGTGCGGGGACACCGCCTGCGAAGCGTCACCAAGCTCCTGCCGGAAGCCTACCGGCTGGGCCCGCAGAGGCTGGCTTTGGCCCGCTGGGTGGCGGCCTACCACGCCCTGACCCTGGGGGAGGTCGTTCCGCTGTTTCATCCGCCCGCCCCGGGAACCCGGGTCAGGAAGGTGGAGCGCGCCCGAGAAAGCTACCCGCTCTCGGACTCCACGGGGGTGCGGCTGACCCCCTCCCAGCGGGATTGCGTCCAGCGGGCGACCGGCCACCTCGCCCGATCCACCTTCGGCGCGATCCTGGTCCACGGGGTGACCGGCAGCGGCAAGACCGAGATCTTCCTGCGGGTGATGGCCGAGGCCCTGGCCCGGGACCGGGGTGCCATCTACCTGCTGCCGGAGATTGCCCTGACCCCCCAGACCCTGGCCCGCATCACCGAGCGCTTCGGCTCCCGGGCCGCCGCGATCCACAGCGGGCTCTCCGCCGGCGAGCGCTGCCGGGTCCACGAGGAGGCGGCCGCCGGCAGGATCCGGATCGTGGTCGGCCCCCGCTCGGCCCTCTTCGTGCCGGTGCGCGACCTCGGAGCGATCATCGTGGACGAGGAGCACGAGACCTCCTACAAGCAGGAAGAGAAGCCGCGGTACCACGCCCGGAACGTCGCCCTGGTGCGGGCCCGCACCGAGGGGGCGGTGATCCTGCTGGGGTCGGCCACTCCCGACCTGGAGTCCTACCACAACGCCCGGGGGGGCCGGTTCCACCTGGTGACCCTCACCGAGCGGGCGGTGGGCCAGCTGCCGGAGGTGGAGATCGTGGACATGCGGGGGCCGTCGGCCCCCGACGGCTTCTCGCCGCGCCTCGTCGATCGCATCGAGCAGACGCTGGCCGCCGGGCACCAGGTCATCCTGTTCTACAACCGCCGGGGCTTCGCCCGGGTGATCCAGTGCCAGGCCTGCG
>JBDROA010000164.1:0-2235 GCA_043810615.1 Actinomycetota bacterium
GAGCCCCGGGAGAGGCTGGAGTGCTTGCGGGAGATGCTGCGCACCATCCCCAAGCACAAGGGGACCGACCACCTCCAGGCCGACATCAAGGGGCGGATCGCCGAACTCACCGACGAGCTGACCGCCGCCCGGCGGGGTGCCGCCCGTACCGGCCCCCCCACCGTGGTCCGCCCCGAGGGCGCCGCCCAGATCGCCCTGCTCGGCCCGCCCAACTCCGGCAAGTCGAGCCTGCACCACGCCCTCACCCGGTCCCACGCCGCCACCGGCCCGTACCCCTTCACCACCCATCACCCCCACCCGGGGATGCTGCCCTGCGAGGACGTGGCCTTCCAGTTGGTCGATCTGCCGCCGGTCACCGCCGAGCACCCCGTGCCCTGGCTGGCCAATGCCCTCCAACCCGCCGATGGGGCCTTCCTGGTGGTGGACCTGTCCGACCCGGGCTGCGTGGATCAGGTGATGCGCTTGCACGAGCTCCTCGGTGAGCGCCGTGTCCACCTCCTGCCCTCCTGGCCCCGCGGCGTCGCTCCCGAGCGCCACGACGAGCAGGACCCTTTCGCCATCTACCTGCCCACCTTGCTGGTGGCCGCCAAAGCCGATCTGGTCGCCGGCATCGAGGAGGAGCTGGCGGTGTTCCGGGAGCTGACCGGGCTCGCCTACCCGGCGCTGGCGGCTTCCGTGGGCACCACTGCAGGCCTCGCGGTCTTCGGGCCGTGGCTGTTCTCCGCACTGGGAGTGGTCCGGGTGTACACCAAGGTCCCGCATCGCCCCGCCGATCTCAGCCGCCCCTACACCCTGCGGCGCGGGCAGACGGTGCACGACGTCGCCGTCATGGTCCACAAGGAGGTGGCGGGCGGCCTCAAGCACGCCCGGCTCTGGAGCCGGGACGGCGCCGAGGGGGTGCAGGTGGGGCGCGATCACCGCCTCGAGGACGGCGACGTCCTGGAACTGCACGCCTGAGAGGAGCGCCCCGGCCCCGGGCGTCAGGCGGTGCGGCGCCCCTGCTGGAGGGCCTGGAGACGGTCCAGCATGGCCACCACGAACACGTCGCCGGGCGCCTCCGTCCCCGCCGAGCCGAACCACTCCACCAGGCCGTAGCGCTGCAGGGCGGCATCGGTGAGCAGGTGGGCCACCACGTCGCCGCCGTCCACCACCAGCCAGGGCTCACTGCCATCGGGGGCCTCGCCCTCGGGGCGGACGCCCATGAGCTCGCCCACCCGGCGGGCCAGTTTGCGGACGTGCGTGGCCGAACGACCCTTGACCACGACGGTGTACTCGGCCCCGCCCCGATCGGCGAGGTCGAAGGCTCCGGCCACATAGGGGGCACAGACCTCGAGCACCTCGTGGAAGCGGTCGGCGGGGGTCGGAGTGCCAGCAGTAGCCGCCATCCGGGCAGCGTAGCGGAGGCCGCCGACACACACCCGGGCACGGGGCGGGGTGGCGCCGGCTTCCCCTGCCTCCCCAGGACTTCGCCATTCGGCGAGGCTCTGTTAGTACAGTCGCAAGAAACCGCCACATACCATCGAGGCCTGTGTGAGGGAAGGATTGCCCATCCATAGGAGGCTGCTGCGCCGGTTCCGGGTACGCGGGGTGCGGGACCTGCGCAGCCTGGACGCCCGGGGACGCCTGGGTCACGCCCCTCGGCCGCTGCCGATGGCGCTGGGTATGTTCTCCCTGATCGCCCTGCTCGGCGGAGCCACCTTCGCCCTGGGCCGCACCGCGGGCGTCCCCTTCGCCGTGCTCCTGGTCGCCGCCATCGGGGTCTTCGGCATCGCGGTTGCGGTGGGGTCGGCGCTGGCCGCCGCAGAGTACCGGGCTTCGCAGGAGGCCGACCGGGCCGGAGCCGAACTGCTCGAACTGCACGCCGAACTGGAGCGGAACCGCCGGCAGGCCGGATCCCGGCTCCACGATGCCCGGGCCATCACTGCCGCCATGGGCGCCGCCCTTCACGCCCTGGAACGGTTCGGGACGGACCCCACCATCGCGACTGCCCTCACCGACCAGGTGGACCATCTGCGCCGGCTGCTCAGCGAGCCGCCGCCGGCTCGCCAGGAACCGGTCGTCACCGCCGAGGTGCTGGCCGAAGTGGCCTCCTTTGCCGCGCTCCATGCCGTCACCCTGGTCTACGAGGCCGCCGACCATGCCGTGGTCCTGGCCAACCGGGACCAGCTGCTGGCCATCCTCACGAACCTGGTCGACAACGCCCGGAAGTACGCCCCCGGCTCCCCCGTCCTGATC
>JBDROA010000165.1:0-8252 GCA_043810615.1 Actinomycetota bacterium
CGCTCTGCGGGCCGGCCGTCCCGCGCCCCACCGCCCCGTAGACGCGTACGTTCGACGCTCCCTGCCGAGCCGCTGCCAGAGGATCTCAGAACGCAGCCTGCGGAGCAGTCCCAGACTCGGCCTGTTGTCGGCCTGTTGTCGGCCTGTCGAGGGGTGGCCAAGCCATCGATCCTTGGGGGCTGAGCGGATAGGCCGCCGACCAGACGGAACGCGTCCCGATGTCCCACCCCCGCGCGAGGTGTTTCCGCAGGCCAATGCGCTTTCGGTGCCGAGTGGGCCGCCGCGGGCCGTGAGCCTCCTTCCCTACCCGCGCGGGCCCCTGGTGGCTGCCCGTCGTCGTCCCGCGCGAGATCCGCATCGGCGTGACGCGTATCGGGTCACCTGCAACCAGGACTGCGCCCCTCCAACTTCGCCGGCATCAGAACACCGTCGCCGGGAGCGCAGGAGCGGCCGCCGCCCGTCGATTGCAGCACCCGAAGGGCATCGCCTCGGGCCCCTGATCCCCGAAGGCCCGGGCATCGGGCCCAGGGCCCAGAGGACGTGAGACGGGTCGGGGCACGACCCCCACTTCCGCGGTGGCAGCCCCGTTGCAGGGCGGGCGCGGGATAGGTTCCGTCCAGAGGAGTAGCGTTCTTCAGAGCGACCGCGGCGGGGATCCGGATTCGTAGGGCAGGTGCACGATGAGAGGAAGCATCGGACGACCGGTATTGCTGATCTCCGGGCTCGCTTTGGTGCTGGCCTCGTGCGGAGGCGACGACTCAGCAGCAACGACCACGACCGAGCCAACCGACACCGCGGCCACGACGTCTTCTACCGGGGCCATCGCCACCACCACCTCCGTCGCGATCACCGCATCCACCACGACCGAGACGACGCTGCCCAGCGGTCCGCCCCTGTCGGTGGAGGGCGACCGCAACGAGACCGTCGAGGCCATTCAGTTCCTGCTCAACTGCAACGCCTTCGGCGACCTCACCGTGGACGGCGCCTTCGGTCCGGCGACTCTGGCGGCCGTCGAGGCCGCACAGAGGAGCCTGGGCCGCACGGTCGACGGCGCCCCCGACGAGGAGACCATGGCGGAGCTGTCGCGTTCCTGCTCGGAGCGCCGCCGGGTCGAAGGCGAAGGGGTGGCCACCGTGGTCGGCAATGCCGCACCCGAAGACCCCGAAGCGTTCTCGGTCGCCCTGCTGTCGGGCGACACGATGTCAATCACCGTCACCCGGGGCACCGGGCTCACCGTGACCGTGACCGGCGCCGACGGCGCCGAGGTCGCAGCCCAGGATCAGTCGACGTGGGCGATCGAGGCAACCCAGGACTACCTCATCGAGGTCGGCTCGCCGTCGGGGCCGGTGACGTTCGCGCTCACCGTCGAGGTGACCACCGGCGTGCGAGAGACGGGCGACTGGATCCTGGCCACCGACGGGGTCACCTACAAGGGAACCGAGCTCGCTCTGGGAACCGACGCCCAGGCCGTGATCGACAAGGTCTTCGACTTCCTCGGGCACGGAGTCAGGGGCGCCTACGACGAGTTCGACACGGGTTGGTACTCGATCACCGATCCGGCGGACATGGGGCTGAGGGGGATCTTCATCGAAGGATTCGCCTTCCTCTTCTTCGGACCCGATCCGAACAACCCCGACCGCCCCGAGACGTTCGCCCGGCATCGGTTCGTCGGTCCGACCGTCGACCGCAACGGGGTTGCCCGGCCGGCCAACTACGCGACGACGGCCGAAGGCATCACGGTCGGCGACACCCTGGCCGACCTGAAGGCCGCCTACGGAGGTCGGGTGCGCCTCGGCAGCAACGACGAGGAGTACTGGTACCGGCTGGCCGACTCCCACGGGGAGCTGTGCTTCTATTTCGACACCCCGGGCGAGCCGACGGACTACTCGCCCATCAGCGAGATCGCATCCGAGTGCCGGACCGGCTGAGGCCGGGCACCGAACTCGAAGGCACGGTCGCCGGGTTCGAGACCCGAAGGGTGATCGGCGGGGGGCGGGCCCGACGTCGGCTGGTTCACCCAACACCGCTCCGGCTGTCCGCCCCGACTCAGAGGTCGAGCAGGTAGCGGAGCACACGCTCGATGGCGGCCGCCGCCGGATCGATAGCGCCCATGCGATGCACCAGCCGGCGCTCTGAGATCGACTTGAGGTCCTCGCACCCGGCGTAGCCAACCTGGTCGAGGCCGGCGGCGCCATGGTCGATCTCGATGTGGGACGGCAGGCCCCGCCGGGCCGAGGTGATGGGCACGACCATCAGTACCCCCGCCGGGCCTCTGTTCAGCGCATCGGCGGAAACGACCACCGCCGGCCGGGCTCCTGCCTGCTCCCGGCCCACCGGCTCACCGAAGTCGACCAGCCAGACTTTCCCCCGGTGCGCCGTCACTTCGAGGCGTCTCCCGGTGCCCCGTTTTCGACCCCGCGCTCCGCTTCGATCTCAGCCCCCACCTCGGCATCCTGGAGAAGCTCGGCGTAGCGAGAGTTCGGGAGATCGAAGAAGGCCCGGCGCTCCAAGGCGTGAACCGCCTCGTCAAGCACTCTGGTCATCGGACGGCCCGTCGACTCGGACCGCGCGCCCAGTCGGTCCCGGGTCTCTTCGCTGACACGGATCGTTGTGCTCACCCGCGCCGTATACAGACGTGTAGATGTGTTCGTCTGCAGTCGCGGGCGAGGGCCGCCCCTCAGTCCCCCGCCTGACCTGTCGTCGGGCGCACCGCCCGAAGGTCGGCCCTTCGGGCTGAGAGCCCGACGGACGGGGTGGCACTCCCCCCTGATCGAGTGGATAGCTCGAAGGTGGGGTCGGCGGGCGAAGTCCCCGAAGGTCGCCGGAACCATCCGAGAGGTCAAGCCCGACGGGCTGGGCTTCGGGGAAGACGCTTCGGCCGTGCGACAAGCCACGGGTTCCGCTGTAAGTTGTGGGAGTGGACCACGCAAGGAGTTGAGCAAGATGGGCTTCCTCAAGCAGATCAAGGACATGAAGAAGACCGTCGCCGAGGCGCCCGGCATGGTCGACCAGGCTCAGAAGCTGGCCCAGCAGGCACAGGAGTTGCAGGCCGCCCAGGTGGCGGCTGCCCAGACGGCCGCCACCCCTGGAGCAGTGACCCCGGCTCTGCTCGAGCCTATTGCCGGCATCTCCCTGGAGAGATACGCGCAACTGGCGAAGTCGATCGGCGAACGGAAGCTGGACCAGGCGGGGGTGGAGAGCTTCGTGAAGCTGCAGGGCCACTCTGCCGAGGACTGGCAGGCCGCCTACGACGGATGGAATGCCCGCTTCAAGGACAACATGGCCCTCTCCGTCCAGTTCGGCAACCTGTACCAGCAGACCCGTTCGCTCTGAACCGAGGACGACAATGGGGTTCTTCAAGGATCTGAAGAAGCTGTCCGATCAGTCCAAGGACCTGTCCAAGGGGTTCGATCCCGCCGCCCGGATGGGCGAGGCCTCGACGGCGATGGAGGCGGCCGGCCAGATGCTGTCGCAGCAGACGGAGGTCGCCCAGCTGGCCGTCTCCGGCGAGCCGGCCAGCGCCCAGGTGAATGCCACCCGCGACACCGGCCAACTGGTGAACATGCAGCCGGTGCTGGAGATGAGCCTGCTGGTATTCATCGAGGGGAAACCGCCCTACCCGGCGACCGTGCGTCAGATCGTCCCAATGGCGCAGCTCGGCCGGCTCACGCCCGGCTCCCGGCTGGCGGTGAAGGTCGACCCCGGCAAGCCCGCAGCCGTCTGGATTGACTGGGCAGCGTCCTAAGGGGCCGCGCGGAGGGCAGAGAGGTCGCGCTCGTTCAGTACGTGTAGGTGGTCTTCGCCCCGTAGAGCCGGAGGGAGGAGCCGGGCCAGGTGGCGACGGTCGGGTAGGCCCCGTGGCGAGTGGTGTCGATGGTGCGGGGGCCTATGAGACTCGTGGTGAGGACCTGGGGGTCGGCGATGCTGGCCCCTGCCGTGCACACCGAACCGGCAGAGGTGCCGGCGCCGGTCGCCGGGCTGAACCGGTGAAGCGTCACGCGGATGTCGAAGCCCGGCAACACGTCGGCGTCGCAGCGTGAAGGGTGATCCTCCCGACGCTCACCCCCGGCACCGGGAACGACAGCGGGGCGATGAAGCTGCTCGAGCTGTTGGCCCACAGGAAGTGGCCGTAGTTGGTGTAGGACCAGTTGTCGCTGGTAGGGACGAAGGCGACAGCCGGGATCATGATGGTGCCCACCGTCACCCGCGGGTCCGCGGCGGCCACCGCCATCTCGCCTCCCCCGGTGCTCAACAGCACTGCTACCAGCAGCGCCACCAGGACTGGGATCCAACGCTTCTGACCCGGCTTCATAGCCGATCCTCCCCGTCAAGACGCCCGTCCACGGGCACGACGTGCCGGCACAGTAGGCGGATCCCCGATGCTCAGGCCCTCCATCGTTCCGACGAGGGCGCATCAACAGGTCGGGCCGTCGAGTGCAGGGCCCGAAGGTCGTCCCCTCGGAGGCCCAGCCCGAAGGCATAGTCGTCGGGTTTGAGACTCGAAGGCTGCCTCTTCGGGCTCAAGGCCCGAAGGAGGGCCTGCCCGCGTGGGTCGACGAGAGCAACCCTGTACAGCGTGTGACCGGCTGCGGCTCCCGTCTGCTCAGGCGCTAGGTTGCGTCCCACAACGCACCTCGTCGAAGCAGCGGCATTCGCGCACGGCCGGGCCATGAAGAACCGCTTCATGCTCGCGCCGTTGACCAATACGCAGAGCCATGAGGATGGCCGCCTGTCGGATGACGATTTCACCCGGCTCACGCTGCGCGCCAGGGGTGGGTTTGGCCTCACCCTGACCTGCGCCGCGCACGTGCAGGCGCAGGGACGCGGTTTCCCGGGCCGGCTCGGCATCTTCTCCGACCAGCATCTGGACGGGCTGTCCCGTCTGGCTGCCGCCATCAGGGTCGAAGGCAGCGTCGCCATGGTGCAGCTTCACCACGCAGGGATGCGATCCCCGGCGGGGCTCATCGGATCGGAGCCGGTCTGTCCGTCCGACAATGCGGAGACGGGAGCCCGTGCGCTGAGTCTCGCCGAGGTGGAGCAACCGGCCGAGGCTTTCATCGCTGCCGCAGTGCGCGCGGAACGCGCCAGCTTCGACGGGGTGGAAGTCCACGGCGCCCACGGGTACGTGCTCAGCCAGTTCCTCAGCGCCGAGGTGAACCGGCGAACCGACCGCTACGGCAGGTCCTTCGAGAACCGGGCGCGGATCCTCTTCGACGTCGTCGCTGGCATCCGTGCGAGCTGCCGCAACGACTTCATCGTGGCCGTGAGGCTCTCACCGGAGCGCTTCGGCTTGAAGCTCGCGGAGATGCGCACCGTGGCCCAGCGGCTGATGAGCGAGGGAATGATCGATCTTCTCGACCTGTCGCTCTGGGACGTCTTCAAGGAGCCCCAGGAAGAGGTGTACCGCGGCCGCACCCTGTTCTCGTACTTCACCGGGCTGGACCGCTGCCGCGTCCAACTCGGCGCCGCGGGGAAGATCACGAGCGGCCAGGACGTGGCGCGCTGCATTGCAGCTGGGGCCGATGTGGTTGTCGTGGGCCGCGCCGCCATCCTGCACCACGACTTCTCGGATCGAGTGAAAGCCGATCCCGGTTTCGAGGCCATCGGGTTGCCCGTGACGGCGGACTACCTGCGCGGCGAAGGGCTCGGGGACGCGTTCATCCAGTACATGAGGGACCGGGGGGGATTCGTGCAGGCCGAATCGGTGTGAGCCGCGAGCCGACGGCCCGAGTGTCGGGCCCATAGCTCGAAGGCCGGCCTTCCGGGGTGGAGACTCGAAGGTCTGTCCATCGGGGCTGCCACCCGACGTATCCCGCACGCGACAGCGCACCGACCAGCGCTCCTGGGCCACGCCCGCCACTCCGATTGAGCGGCCGGGGAGGGCGTCCCCGCACCGGCAGGGCCGCACCGAGCCGGCCCGCCTGCCCGGGCTTACCCGGGGCACCCGGAGAAGTCGAGCAACGCCGCCCTGATCTCCTCCCTCAGCACCACCGTGACCAGATCCTTGAGGTCGAACCCGTCGGCGACCGCGTCGGCCCCGTCCACGAACGCGGCGAACGTGTACGCCCGGGGCGGGTTCCCTTCACAAACGGCCGAGGGGAGCCGGAGCAGCCCTCCGACGCTCAGGTCGGTGCCCCACCAGCCGGCCTTGTAGGCCAGCTCGATGCCTGCCCGGAACGCCTCGACGGTCGCCGGTTCGAGGCCGAGCGTCTCGCCCTCGGCGGACACCGCCGACTCGAGGGACGGCCAGGCGGGTCCCAGCATCAGGCTGGTGAACATGTCCACCGCCTCGCCGTCGAGGGTCTCCCTCAGGGCGACCTGCTCGTAGATGCGGCTCAGGTCACGGGCCGTCGACCGGTTCGCCGGATCGTTCTGCGGACCGCCGCAGCCGAACCGATGGGCCAGCAGCGTGCCGGAAGTGCCGACGACATCGACGGCGGTGACGTTGATGGCGGCGCGGCCGAAGTGGTCCTGGACCGCGTTGGCCCGCTGGTTGTCGGAGTCGACCATCATCGCCTCGAGGACCACGGCCAACGGCTCCGTCCAGGAGGTGCCCTGCCCGGTACAGGTGTCCTCGTAGATGGGGATCGGTGTGGCCAGGGCCGCTGCCGGGTCGCTTTGGGCCGCCACCCAGCGGATGGCATGCAAGTGCTGGAGGACCTTGAGGCTGCTCGCCGGGTAGAAGGCGTGGTCCGGGTTCAGGGAGGCGACCACGTCGCCCCCGATGTGGAGGATCCGCAAGCCGTAGGTGCCCCCGGTGACGCCGGCCTCCAGGTAGGAGGAGCCCGCCGCCGTGACGGTTTCGCACCGGATGTCGGAACTGTTGGGGCAGTAGGCGGGTTCGGTGGGGGTGTGGGATGTGGTGGACGAGACCGCATCGGGGTTGGGGGTTGTGGTCCCGATCGGCGTTGCCGTGGTCGACGAGGCTCCCGTGGTCGACGGGGCGGTAGGGTCGATCGGGGCGGCCGTGGTCGCGGGACCGCTGGTGCCGGGGGGCCCGGTCCCCGCGGTTCCGGGGGATGCCGTGCAGTGGGTGGCCGTCACGAGTGCGATAAGGCCGATGGCGGCCGGGCGGAGCCGCCGGAACATGGCCACAGCCTAGGAGGCCGGGGCTGAGTTTCGTCGTTCCTGTCGAGGGGCCTGCGGCGCGTGCGCTGCGGAACCCGCCGGAACGGGGCCGGTCGGCCCGGCGCCCACGAAGTCGGTAGGGTGCGAAGTGACGAGGAGGTCCGACATGCGTCGCTTGGCACTGTTGTTCTTGGTCCTGGCGGTCTCAGCTGCAGCGTGCGGCGACGACGACGCCTTCAGCACCACAACCGCTCCCTCCACCACGCAGACGGTGGAGTCCACGGTGCCGACCACCGCACCCCCGACCACACCGCCCCCGACCACGACTTCGACCACCTCGGCCGCGACCTCGACGACCACGACCGCGACCTCGACAACCACAACGACGACGGTCCCCGAAACCGTCTACCTCGTGGACACGACGCACTTCTTCCCCGATCCTTTCCCGGGCAGCGACGGCCCCCACGGGTCCGGCTGTGTCACCCCCGGGTTCGACGCGCTGCCCAACGGGGTCTGGTTCGGCTTCGCTGAAGGGGTGGGCGGCGGGAAGATCACCTTCGATCTGGCCTGCTTCTTCACGGGCGCCGCCGCCGAAGCGGCTGCCATCGAGGACGGGGAGGAGGCCTTCGACTTCTACATTCGGAACAATGTTTCGACTACTTTCCAGGTTCCCATCGCCGCCGACGCCCGGGTCTGGTACGTCGACGCTCTGTCAGACGACGTCTCCTCCCCGACCGAGATCCCGCTGACGGCATGGCCGAGCCCCGACTCGTTCCAGGACTGCCCCGGTCAGCACTGCAGCGTATGGCTGTACGTGAACGGCGGCCGGGCCACCGGGATCGTCGAGCAGTACCTGCCCTGACCCGGCCGGCGCAGAGTCGGGTACCTGCCGCCTCCGCGCCCCTGGGGGCACAGGCTGTCGGGCTGTGAGGCCGCGACTCGCTCCCGCGTCGGGCTCATGGCCTCCGAAGCTTCGATCGGGCCTCCGACCTTCGGGTCGCAGCCCGAAGGTCGGCTGTGCTGAGGACCGGGTGAGCATGCCGCCGGGTCGCGGCTCTGCCAGAAGTGCCTGAACAGGGAGTGGGTTTCATCGGTCCTGGTCGATGACACCGCACGGTCATATCGAGCCGTGACATGGTGGACTGGACCCCCGCGGGTATATCTGAGTAACCGATCGTACTCAC
>JBDROA010000166.1:0-3048 GCA_043810615.1 Actinomycetota bacterium
ACCTGCAGGTCGATGCCGTCCACCGCCCGCACCACCGGCGCCGGGCGGCGGGCCAACAGGTCTGCCAGCGAACGCTGGCGGGGGAAGTGCATGACCGCCCCGGTGAGTTTCAGCACCGCCTTAGTCACGGTTCGACTCCTCCAGGAAGCAGGCAACGGTTCTGCGGTCGCCGACCGGGTAGTCGCCGGGCCGCTCGACCCGGCACCGCTCGAAGGCCTGCGGGCAGCGGGGGGCAAACCGGCACCCCGGAGGGAGATCGTCGAGCCGGGGGGGCGCCCCCGGGATCGACACCAGCGGCCGATCGGGTTCGTCGATGTCGGGGAAGGCCCGCAGCAGCAGGCGGGTGTACGGATGGCGGGGGTCGGAGAAGACCTCGGCGACCGTGCCCTTCTCGGCCACCACTCCCCCGTACATCACCACCACCCGATCGCAGGCCTCGGCGACCACCCCCAGGTTGTGAGTGATCAGCACCAGGGCCATCCCCATCTCCGCCCGCAGCCGCACCAGGAGGTCCATCACTTGAGCCTGGATCATCACATCGAGGGCGGTGGTCGGCTCATCGGCGACCACCATCGACGGGTGACAGGCGAGCGCCAGGGCGATCATCGCCCGCTGCCGCATCCCTCCGGAGAACTGATGGGGGTATTGGGTGGCCCAATCCGGCGACATGCCCACCAGTTCGAGCAGATTGCGGGCCCGGACGTCGGCGTCGGCCTGGCTCGCCGCCGGGTCGTGGAGGCGAATGGCCTCGGTGATCTGGGCGCCGACCCTCTGCACCGGATTGAGGGCGTTCATCGCCCCCTGGAACACCACCGCCAGGCTGCTCCAGCGCAAGCTACGCAATTCCTCGAGGTCGAGACGGGCGAGATCGTGTCCCTCGTGCCACACCGAACCGCTCAGGATGCGGCCGCCGGGGGGCAGCAATCGGAGCGACCCGAGCATGACGGTCGTCTTCCCGCATCCGGACTCGCCGACCAGGCCGATCGATTCGCCGGCCCGAACGTCGAAGGAGACGCCGTCGATGGCGATCAGGTCGCCCCCGTCGGATTCGTAGCCCACCCGGAGGTCGCGGATGGCGAGGACCGTGTCGGGGATCGGCCCGGCCTCCGTGGAGGCATCCGGATCCGGGAATGGGGGTTCCGGCTCCAGGTGATGGCGGGTCATCCTCGGGTTGAGCACCTCCTCGGCGGCGTTGCCGAGCAACGTGGTGCCCAGCACCACCCAGACAATCGCCAGACCCGGTGGGATGAGGGCCCACCAGGCGCCCGCCGAGACCGCCCCGCGGGTGAAGGCGAAGTTGAGCATCTGGCCCCAAGAGACGACCGTCGGATCGCCGAGGCCGATGAACGCCAGGGTCGACTCGGAGAGGATGGCGAGCGAGATCACCAGCACCGTGTTGGCCAGCATCAGCGGCACCACCTGAGGGAACACGTGCCGCGTCAGGATGTGGAAGTCTCCGGCGCCGATCGCCTTGGCCCGCTGCACGAACTTGCGTTCCCGCACCGTCAGCGTCTGGGCCCGAACCAGTCGGGCGGTGGTGGTCCACCCCAGCACTCCCACCACGATGATGATGTTGCGGAGGCTCTGGCCGACGATGGCCACGATCACGATCTGGAGCGCCAGATCGGGGATGACCAGGAAGAAGTCGGTGAACCGCATCAGCAGGTTCCCGGTGCGGCCGCCCCGGTATCCGGCCACGATGCCGATGACCCCGCCGATGAAGAGCGAGATCAGAGCGGCCGTAAACCCCACCAGCAACGAGACCCTGGTCCCGTAGATGAGCCCCGACAGGATGTCCTTGCCGGCATCGTCGGTCCCCAGCAGGTGGGCGCCGGAGGGGTGGGCATAGATGTCGGAGAGCTCCACCCGCACCTGGGCATAGGGATCGTAGGGCGCCAGCAGCGGGGCCAGCAGCGCCAGCACCAGAGCGAACCCCAGCATGCCCGCCCCGATCCAGAAGAGCCGGTTGCGGCGCAGCCGCTCCCAGGCACTCATACTTCGGTCACTCTCGGATCGAGCCGCAGATAGATGAGCTCTGCGATCAGGTTGGCGGCGATCACCGACACCGCCAGGAGCAGGAAGGCCCCCTGCAGCAGCGGGTAGTCACGCTGGGAGACGGCATCGACGGTGAGCTTGCCCAGCCCCGGCCACGAGAACACCGTCTCCACCTGGATGGCGCCCGACACCGTGAACCCCAGGTTGAGTGCGATCAGGGTGACGATCGGCAGCATGGCGTTGCGCAGCCCGTGGCGCCGGATGATCTCGATCGTCGAGAGGCCCTTGGCCTTGGCCGTCAGGATGTAGTCCTCACTGAACACCTCGACCACCGAACTCCGCATGATGAGCAGGTACTCGCCGAGGAGCACCAGGCCCAGGGTGATGGTCGGCAGCAGCAGATGGCGGACCACGTCGACGGCCTGGCTCCATCCGACCAGATCTCCCCCCCCGATGGTCACCCGCCCCCCGACCGGCAAGCCCAGGTAGCTGCTGCCGAAGAAGAGCAGCACGATCCCCAGGAAGAAGGTCGGTAACGACCAGGTGACCAGGCCGAAGGTGAGGGCCGAGACATCGATCTTGGTACCCCGCTTCCAGGCGGCCAGCAGGCCCAGGGCGACACCGGCCAGGATGGCGAACAACTGGGCGGGTAAGACCAGCCACACCGTGTTGACGATCGACTGCCCGAGCAGCGTCCCCACCCTCCGGTTCCTGCACGAATACGAGGTCCCCAGCTCGCCGTGCGTCCGCGCTCCGAGGGCGCGGACAGACCGGCTGACGTCCCACGGGCCGTCGTCGCAGATGAAGAGGACCGGCTTGTCGAGCCCAACTCTCTGCTGCAGCGCCTCCACCTGGGCCGCGGTCACCCGCGGGTCCTTGAGGCCGGCCTTGGCGGGGTCGCCCGGCAGCACCCGGAACAGGAAGAAGTTGAACGTGACCACCACGAATACGGTGACCAACGCCCAGATGAGTTTGCGGAGGAGGAGTCGTCCCCGGCTCATGGAGGCCCCAGAGGGAGGGCGGCCGGGCCGCCCTCCCTCCCGGTGACGCTGC
>JBDROA010000167.1:0-5428 GCA_043810615.1 Actinomycetota bacterium
GTCTGTGGTCCGAGTGGCCGCCGCAGCCCAGCCCCGCACCTACGTCCTCGACACCTGTGTCCTCCTCGCCGACCCCGTGGCGCCGCTGCGCTTCGAGGAGCACGGGGTGGTGCTCCCCCTGGTGGTCGTCGAGGAGCTTGACCGCCAGAAGGCCCGCATGGACGAGGTAGGGGCCAACGCCCGGCGGGCCATCCGGTTCCTCGAAGAGCTGGGCGCTTCGCGTCCCGGGGGCCTGCGCGAGCCCATCACTCTGCCCTCGGGGGGCACCCTGCGCATCGAGCCCAACGGGGTGGCCTCCGACCGTCTCCCCGAGATATTCGACCCGCGCACTCCCGACCACCGCCTGCTCACCACCTGCCTGAGCTTGGCCGACCACGGCACAGCCACGGTGCTGGTCACCAAGGACGCCGCCCTGCGCATCAAGGGGGCCCAGCTCGGGGTGACTGTCCAGGACTACCGCGCCGACACCGTGGCGGTGGACGAGTCCTACTGCGGGGTGGCCGAGGTGAGCGTGGGCCCGGAGGTGGTGGACCGTATGTATGCCGACGGCAAGGCGGCGCTGCCGGAGGCGAGCCTCCTCGTCAACCAGTTCGTGGTGCTCAAAGCCGGGCCCTCGCATTCGGCTCTGGGCCAGGTGGTCCAGATCGAGCCGGAGGCGGTGGCGGTGCGGGTGCCGGGGTCGCGGCGGGCCTTCGGCATCGAGTCCAAGAACCTGCGCCAGGCCTTCGCCCTCGACCTGCTGCTCAACCCCGACATCCCGGCGGTGTCGGTCATGGGGCCGCCGGGCACGGGCAAGACCTTCCTGGCACTGGCCGCCGGCCTGGAGCAGGTGCTCGAGGCGGGGCGCTACCGCAAGGTGTCGGTGTACCGGCCGCTCATCGCCGTGGGCCGCCAGGAAGTGGGCTACCTGCCCGGGGACCTCGACGACAAGCTGGTTCCCTGGATGGCGGCCATCCACGACAATCTCCTCGCCCTGTTTGCCGACGGGGAGCCGGGGGCCGCTCGCCACGCGCTCGAGGAACTGCTGGAGCGGGGGGCCATGGAGATGGCGGCCATCACCTACCTGCGGGGCCGGTCGATCACCGGGGAGTTCGTCATCATCGACGAGGCGCAGAACCTGGAACTGCCCACTCTCAAGGTGATCCTCACCCGCATCGGCGCCGACGCCAAGGTGGTCCTCTGCGGCGACTTCACCCAGGTGGACAACCCCTATGTCTCCCCGTTCGGAGGCACCGCCGCTCTCATCGAGAAGCTCAAGGGGCACCCCCTGTTCGGTCACGTCACGCTGGAGCGCACCGTGCGGAGCCCGCTGGCCGAGATGGCGGCCAACCTGCTCTGAGCCACCCGGTGGGCCGGCCTGCCGCTACCGTCGCGGGTGTGAGCCACCCGCCCGCCACCCCGCCGGGGCGGCCCCTGATAGACCGGGGACTGGTGCGCCGGACCACACGCGCCGCCCTGGTGCGGGTGGACGCGGTGTTCAGCCGGAAGGGTCCCGCCTTCAAGCAACTGGCGCTGTCGTGGGCGGCCAACGTCGCCGGGGACACGCTGGTGGCGGTGGCCCTGGCGGGCACGCTCTTCTTCGACGTGCCTTCGTCCGAGGCGCGCGACAAGGTGGCGTTGTACCTGCTGCTCGCCATCGCTCCTTTCGCGGTGGTGGCGCCGGTGCTCGCCGCCGTCTTCGGCCGGTTCCCCGGGGCCTACCGGGGGATGCTCACCCTCGCTTCGACCATGCGGGCCCTGATCGTGGCGGTCATGGCCTTCGGCCTGCGGACCTTCTGGCTGTTCCCCCTCGCTTTCGGCATGCTGGTGCTCTCCCGCCTGTACGGCATCAGCAAGGCCTCGATGCTCCCGGTGGCCTTGCCCGAGCCGGTGGCCCTGGTGGCGGCCAACGCCCTGCTCGCCCGCATCGGGATCTTCGCCGGCTTGACGGCCGCCGCGTTGGGAGCCGGCCTGGTCTCCTTGCCGTGGGCGGGGGGCGCCGCTCTGGTTCTGGTGGTGGCGGCGCTGTGCTTCGTCTTCTCTGCCTTCTCCGGGCTGGGCCTGCCCGAACCGCAGACGGCGGAGGTCCCGGTCCCGGTGGAAGCGGGGCCGGCGCCCTCTCGTGAGTCCTTCGTGCAGCACCAGCGGAGCCTGCGCCTCTCCCGCCTGGCCACGGCGGTGGTCCGCCTGCTCAACGGGTTCCTGCTGGCGCTGCTCGCCTTCGAGTTCAAGGAAGCCGGGGGCGCCCTCGACTTCGGTGCGCTCATCGCCGCCGGCGGGGTCGGCTTCGGCCTGGCCTCATTCCTCTCCCCCTGGCTGGAACGGCACCTGCGCGAGGAGCCGATGGTGGTCGCGGCGCTGGCGCTGGAGGCGGCGGCCGCCTTCGTCGCCGGGCAGTTCTTTAGCCTGGGGGCCGCCGCCGGCCTGGCCGCGGCGGCCGGCCTGGCCTGGGGAACGGCCAAGTTCGGCTTCGACGGCTTGCTGCAAAGCATCGTCCACCCGGCGCGGCGCGGCGGAGCCTTCACCCGCGCCGAAACTCTGTTCCAGTTGGCCTGGGTGGTGGGGGCGGTGCTGCCGGTGGGGCTCCACATCCCCGCCGAAATCGGCCTGGCCGTGGCCGGTGGAGTGGCCCTGGCGGCGCAGACGGTCTTCGTCGCCGGCTTGCTGATCGAACCCCATCGCTGACCGGGGCGGGCCGCCTTCCTTCGACGGGGGTGGGCCTACGCCGCCGGGCGCGGCTCCGGCGTGCCGTCGATGGACAGCGACATCTTTCGCAGCAGCGCGGCCAGGGCCGCCATGGCGGCGAGCCGGGGGGCCAGGGCCAGGGCGGCGGCGGCGGCCGCCGCCGCAGGCACGACGGGGAGGGTCAGGACCGGCTTCCCCGAAGGGGAGCGCAGGGTGATGGTGCGGCAGGGGGTGGGGGTGGCGTTCGTCATCGTCGCCCGAGGCTAGTCGGCAGGCGGCCGCGCCGGCCGGTGGCACAAGGAGCCGGGCCCGGTTACGGTGAGCGCCCATGGAGATGCCTGCCGAGATCCGCCGGGCGATGGCGGCCCACGCCTCATCCCGCCTGCCCGATGAAGCCTGCGGCCTGCTGGCGGCCGACACCTCCGGCCGCCTCTGCATGGCCTACTGCCTGAGCAACGCCAGTCCCTCGCCGACCACCTTCACCCTGGACGCGGGGGAGCACTTCCGGGCTCTGCGCCACGCCGAGGCCCGGGGGTGGCACCTGGCCGGGATCTTCCACTCCCATCCCGGAGGGGCGGCCTGCCCGTCGCCCACCGATGTGGCCCAGGCCCTGGAGCCGGACTGGCTCTACGTGGTGGTAGGCCTCGAGTCCCCGTCGGCTCCCGAAGTGCGCGCCTTTTGGATCCGGGGCGGGGGCATCGAAGAGGAGGCCCTGTCCGAGGCGGCCGGGGCCGTTGCCGAGGTGCGGCGGTGAGCGTCCTGGTGAGGGTCCCCTCGTTGCTCCGCCCTTCTGTGGAAGGACGGGCCGAGGTGCGGGCGGAGGGAGCCACCGTGGGAGAAGTGCTGCGCCACGCCGCCGCCGCTCACCCCGGCTTCGGCCCCGCGGTGTTCGAGGCGAGCGGGTCGCTGCGCCGCTTCCTCAACGTGTTTGTGGGGGATGAGGACGTGCGGTACTTGCAGGGCCTGGACACGCCGGTCCCCGATGAGGCGGTACTGGTGATCCTCCCCGCCGCCGCCGGCGGCTCAGGGGCACGGCCGGGCGCGGCCGGCCGGAGCGTGCCGGGAGAGGAAGGGAGGGCGTGACCCTCGGCTCCCCGGCCCTCGAGATCACTCCCGCCGAATTGGCGTGTCGCCCCCTGGGCTCGGTGCAGGTCATCGACATGCGTCTGGAGGGAGAACTGGGGCTGGGGGTGCTCCCGGGATCGCGCTGGGTGGCCCCCGGCGAACTCGAGTCCACTCTGGCGGCGCTGTTCCCCGATCCGGACACCGAGATCGTGCTCTACTGCTCGGCAGGGATCCGCTCCCTGCCGGCCGCCGAGGCGCTGCGGGCCCGGGGCTACCGATGGGTGGCGTCCCTGGCCGGCGGCCTGGACCGCTGGAAGGCCGAAGGGCGGAAATGGGAGGAGCGCAAGGGGCCCGGGGCCGCCCGGCAAGCGCGCTACAGCCGGCACTTGCTGCTCCCGGAGGTGGGACCCGCCGGGCAGGAGCGCCTGCTCGCGTCCCGAGTGTTGCTGGTGGGGGCCGGGGGCCTGGGGTCGCCGGCGGCGCTGTACCTGGCCGCCGCCGGAGTGGGGACGCTGGGCATAGTGGACCCCGACGTGGTGGAAGAGAGCAACCTGCAGCGCCAGGTGCTGCACGACCGGGAGAGCCTCGGCCGCCTGAAGGTGGAGTCGGCGGCAGAGGCCATCGGGCGCCTCAACCCCGACGTCACCGTGGTGCCCTACCCGGTGCGCCTCGGGGCGGGGAACGTGCTCGACCTCATGGCCGGCTACGACGTGGTGGTCGACGGGGCCGACAACTTCGCCACGCGCTACCTGATGAACGACGCCGCGCTGCGCCTGCGCCGGCCGGTGGTGCACGGGGCGGTGTTCCGTTTCGAGGGCCAGGCCACCGTGTTCCGTCCCTACACCGGGCCCTGCTACCGATGCCTGTTCCCGGAGCCGCCGCCGCCGGATCTGGCCCCCTCCTGCGCCGAGGTCGGGGTGCTGGGCGTGCTGCCGGGCATCATCGGGTCGATCCAGGCGGCGGAGGCCCTCAAGCTCCTCCTGGGCATCGGGGAGCCTCTGGTGGGCCGCCTGCTCACCTACGACGCCCTCGCCCAGGAGTTCCTCACCCTGCGGGTGCGGCGCGACCCGGTTTGCCGAGCCTGCGCCGACGAGTCCCGGGTGCCCGACCTGGTGGAGTACGACGACACCTGCCGCCCGGGCGGCCTCCTGCCCCGCTGACGGCGGCGCCGGCGGCTCTTCGACGGTCCCTTCCGCGAGTCGCCCGCCACTCGCTACACTGAGTGGCGAAAGCGCGGGGCTGATGTGCTCCAGGTCTCTCGGGCTGCATGGTTGCCGACCGGGAAGGCACGAGGCGGACCTGACCTCATTGAGTGCCCCGCAGCCGCATCCGCGGTGACCGCTGCGGGGCGGCAGGACGAGAACGGTCGAGAGGCAGCAGCCCGAATGAATATCTACGTAGGGAACCTTCCCTTCAGCTATGTGTCGGCGGACTTGGAGAAATTGTTCACCACGCACGGCACTGTTACGTCGGCCCAGGTGGTCACTGACCGCACCACCGGGCGCTCCCGCGGCTTCGGCTTTGTGGAGATGTCCTCCGACGATGAGGGCCGCGCCGCCATCGCGGCTTTGGCCGAGGTCGACATCGACGGTCGGCGGCTCACGGTGAACGAGGCTCGTCCTCGCACCGAGCGCCGTCCTTCCGATCGCGGCGGCTACGGCGGCGGTGGCTACGGCGGCGGCGGCGGCGGCCGCAGCGG
>JBDROA010000168.1:0-2219 GCA_043810615.1 Actinomycetota bacterium
CCGGGGGTCCGGGGCCGGGGCGCCCCCCCCGCATCCTCCCCAGCGCGCGGGCGATTCCGGCCCGGCCCACCGTCCTGGCCGACACGTCCCGGCGGAGCGCCTCCAGGGCCGCCTCGCGCAGCATGCCGGTGAGGTCGGCAAACGACAGGCCCACGGTCTGCTCCCCCAGGTCGTCGAGGTCCACGTCCTTGCCGAAGGGGATGTCCGACATGCCCAGCAGTGCCCGGCGGGCCTCGGCGTTGGGCAGGCCCAGTTCGATGTGGGCTTCGAAGCGCCCCGCCCGCAAGAGGGCCGGGTCGATGAGGTCGATGCGGTTGGTGGCGCCGATCACCACCACGTCGCCCCGTTCGGCGACGCCGTCCATTTCGGTGAGCATCGCCGCCACGACGGTGTCGGTGACGGTGGTGGTGGACCGTCCCCGCACCGGAGCCAGGGCGTCCAGCTCGTCGAAGAACAGGAGCGACGGCGCCGCCGCCCGGGCCCGGGCGAACACCTCGCGCACCGCCCGCTCCGACTCGCCCACGTACTTGTCGAGGAGTTCGGCGCCCTTCACCGAGAAGAAGGCGGCACCCGCCTCGTGGGCCAGGGCTCGCACCACGAAGGTCTTGCCGGTGCCGGGCGGCCCGAAGAGGAGCAGGCCCCGGGGCGGGGTGACTCCCAGGCGGCGGAAGCGCTCCGGGTCGGTGATGGGCCACACCACCGCCTCCATCAGGCGCTGTTTGACCCCGGCCAGGTCGGCGACCCGGTCGAAGCCGTGGGCCGGCATCTCCCCGGTGGGCACCGAACCCAGCGACGGGGTGGTGCCGGCAATGGCCTCCAGCACGGCCGCCGTGGTCAGCGGGCCCTTCCCGGCGGCCAGCATGGCCGAGGCGTGCACCACGGCCGAGACGATGTCGGCTCCGGAGAACCCGGCCGAGCGGGCGGCCAGGGCGGCGAAGTCGATCTCCCCGGAAGGCACCCGGTGAAGGGCGGCGGTGAACAGCAGGCGGCGGCGCTCCAGGGTGGGCGGGGGGATCACCAGGCGGCGGGGGAGGAGGGGCGACCCGGTCACGGCCGCACCAAGGCCGGCCGCCGAGCCCACCCCGAGCACACAGGCCACCCCCGGCTTGCCGGCCACGGCGTCGAGGAACCAGCGGAGGATGGCGGAGGTCTGGGTGCGGAACAGGCCCTCGTCGCCGGCCACGGCGTCGAGGCGGTCGGCGAACAAGACCACCGGGGGCAGGGCGCTCTTCACCGCCCTCTCCAGCACGTCGAGGAGACGCTCCGGCTTGAAGACCATCTCCAGGGAGATCTCCTCGACCCGGGCCCCGGCCCGGGCGGCAGCGGCGGCGATGAGTTCGGACCTGCCGCACCCGGCGGGGCCTTCGAGCACCACCCCGGCGACGCGGGGCAGGCCCCAGGCGGCGGGCAGGTCCTCGGGGGAGGTCAGCAGCTTCAGCCACCCGGAGAGGATCTCCACCTCGGCGTCGAGACCGGCGAGGAGGGCCTCGGTGGTGGTGGGCCCTTCTCCGGCCACGGACCCCTCGGGATGGCGCGGGGCCGCCTCGCGCCGGCCCCGGGGGCCCACGACGGTGGCGGCGCCCACCAGGCCGGCCCCGTTGGGGAGGACCTCGAGCACCTCGACGGCGATGGGCGTGGTCTCGACATCGTCACCCGGGGCGTAGGAGGGGTCCACGGCCACGGTGTCGCCGGAGGTGACCGGCAAGCCTTGCAGGGCGCGGGCCAGGTGACGGGCGTCCAGGGGCAACTCGTCGGCGTCGAGGATCACCCGCTGCGCCTGGGGGAGGTTCGCCCGGGTCACAGGGACGGCCTGCCCGATAGCCACGCCGGCGTTGGCCATGCTGCGCTCACCCAGCAGGAGGGTGGTGGGGCTGCCCACTTCACCGGGACGCACCAGCACGTGAGTGCGGCCGATGCGGGCCACGCCGCCGCCGGGGAGGCCCATGGCGGCCAGCACGGTGGCGGCGGCGCGGGCGACGGGGTCGGTGCCGGGGCGGACGGTGAGGCGCATCGCACGGGAGGCTACTGCTCGAGACGGGAGGGCTGTTGTTGGGGGGGCGTTCCCCCTCCGCTCGGCGGCCGCGTGGGTTGGTGGCTGGTGGTTGGGACGGTTGCCGCCTCGCGCCTCCCCCGCTGGGGCGGTGGAGGCGATGCCTGTTCCCCCTCCGGTGGGGACGGGAAGGGGTTAGGGGGAGGGGGGCTGTGGTGTGCGCAGGTTG
>JBDROA010000169.1:0-4629 GCA_043810615.1 Actinomycetota bacterium
GTTCAGCGGGTTTCTGAAGGCCTGCTCGATGCCGATTCGACGAAAGCGTCGCGATTCTCCCGGTGCGCCTCTCCTACCAGCGATCAGGCCTCTCTGGCCGTCCGGTGGCCGTGGACAGACGCCCGTATTGCGCCGCGAGTCTTGAGGGGCCCGGTGCCCCCACCGGCAGGGGTTGCGCCGGCTTGGGGACCCACCGTGGTAACCTCGCCCGGCCGCCGTCGGCGCCACGATTTGACCGGCCGGCGGTACCCGACCCGGACCGAAGGGAGCCCAGCGGTGCCAGACCCCGGCCTTCCTCCCCGGTGCCGGCCTCTCTTTCCGGCCCCGGGCCGTTCGCGGCCGCCCTGCGGCAGCGACGCGGTGCGCTCTCCCCGTCCCGGTCGGGATCGCAGTGTTGAGGTAGCGGCGTCCCCATCTCCGGGCGCCGGAGGAGTTCATCCATGGGTTTCCTGCGCAAGAACCGCGCCGAGGTCGTCCGCAAGGGAGTGGGCGACCAGGCCGTCGAAGAAAAGACGGTGCGCCGCGTCGGGCGCCGTACCGTTGAGATCCGCCGCGTCCGCGAGTTAGCTTCTCCGCCCGAGGCGCGGTCCAAGCGGTCCCCGGCGGAGCGACCGCGTCCCCCGCGCCGGGAACGCCCGCAACGCGCCGGAGTGCGCCACCTGGAGCCGGTGATCCCGATTCCGGAGACCGAGCGCAAGCAGATGCTCATCCGGCGCACCCCGCACCAGACCCAGATCGTGGTCCTCGAGGGGGCTCTCCTCGTGGAGCACTACGTGGCCCGCTCCGACCGCAAGTCGCTGGCGGGCAACGTCTACCTGGGCAAGGTGCGCAACGTGCTGCCGGGGATGGAGGCGGCCTTCGTGGACTTCGGTGAGGCCAAGAACGGGGTGCTCTACGCCGGTGACGTTCAGGCCGACTCGCGGGCCAGCGGCGGCCGCCACCCTCGCATCGAGAAGGCCCTCAAAGTGGGGGACGAGGTCCTGGTGCAGGTCACCAAGGACGCCATGGGCAGCAAGGGCGCCCGGCTCACCAATCAGATCAGCCTGCCCGGGCGCTACCTGGTGCTGGCCCCCGATTCCGAGATCCGGGGGATCAGCCGCCGTCTGCCCGATCCGGAGCGGGAGCGCCTGCGCCGCCTGGTCGCCGACCTGAGCCCGGAGGGGTTCGGGGTCATCGTGCGCACCGCAGCCGAGGAAGCCAGCGAGGCGGAGTTGCAGGCGGACGTCGAGCGCCTCCGCCAGGTGTGGCAGGACCTCTCGGCCAAGATCCCCCAGGGGGGCGCCCCCCGAAAACTCTACGAGGAGCCCGACCTGGTCATCCGGGTCATCCGGGAGCACTTCACCGGGGAGTTCCGGCGGCTGCTCGTCGACGACGCCGACATCCATCGCGGGGTGACGCAGTACCTCGAAGCCACTGATCCCGACCTGGTGTCCCGGGTCCACTTGTACCGCGACGAGGTCCCCCTCTTCGAGCGCTTCCACGTCCAGGACCAGCTGCGCAAGACCCTCGACCGCAAGGTGTGGCTGCCCAGCGGCGGGCACGTCGTGATCGACCGCACCGAGGCCCTGACAATCATCGACGTCAACACCGGGCGGTTCGTGGGCCACTCGTCGCTCGAGGAGACTGTGCTGCAGAACAACCTGGAGGCGGCCGAGGAGATCGCCCACCAACTGCGCCTGCGCGACGTCGGGGGGATCATCGTGATCGACTTCATCGACATGGAGGTAACCCGCAGCCGCGAAGCGGTGCTGCAACGGCTGCGGGAGTCGCTGGCCAAGGACAAGACCCGCACTCAGGTGTTCGATGTCTCGCACCTCGGCCTGGTCGAGATGACCCGCAAGAACGTGTCCGAGGGCCTGCTCGAGTCGTTCTCCCGGATATGCGACGAGTGTGGGGGCCGAGGCGTCCTGCTCTTCGAGGAAGCGGCCACCTCGGGCGGACCGGTGCCCTGGGCGGACGAGGCCGAAGGCTGAAGGCCCGGCCTCCTGTGCTCTCAGCCGTCCGGCGGGCGCTAACATGCCGGGGCGTTCCCCCGTCCTGAAGGGCTTCGAACCATGTACGCGATCATCCGCACCGGCGGAAAGCAGGCGAAGGTACGCGAGGGCGACGTCATCGACGTCGAGCGCCTCCGTGCCGAGGGCGAGGTCACTTTTATTCCGCTGCTCGTCGTCGACGATGCCGGCACGGTGTTTTCCCACCGCGATGTCCTGAAGGGCGCGCGGGTGGTCGCCCGGGTGGTGGGGGATTCGTCCGGTCCCAAGGTCGATCTGTTCAAGTACAAGGCCAAGACCGGCTACCGCCGCCACCTGGGCCATCGCCAGCACTACACGGCGCTCGAGGTCACTCACATCGAGGGCCCCGAAGGGGCCGAGCGTCGCGACCCGACACCCAAGAAGGCCGTAGCCAGGCCCGTCCCGGTGGCGGAGCAACCGGCGGCCAAGGCGGCAACCCCCAAGCCCGAGGCGGCGGCCTCCAAGGCGGCAACCCCCAAGCCCAAGGCGGCAACCCCCAAGCCCAAGGCGGCGGCCTCCAAGGCTGCGGCGAAGAAGAAGGAGTCCTGATGTCGAAGACGAAGGGTGGCGGCTCTACCAAGAACGGCCGGGAGTCGGCTGCCAAGCGCCTCGGCCCCAAGGTCTTCGACGGCCAGCAGGTCAAGGCCGGCGCCATCCTGGTGCGCCAGCGCGGCACCCGCGTCCACCCCGGCGACAACGTCGGCAAGGGCGGGGACGACACGCTTTTCGCCTCGGCGGGCGGACGGGTCTCCTACGGGGAACGCCGCGGCCGTCGGCTGGTGAGCGTCGTCCCCGAGGACTGACCTCTCAGAGCATGGGCCGATAGGCTCGTCCCAGGGTCACGATCCGGCTCAAGGTCGAGGCGAATCGTTACGGTCCCCCCAACCCATCGCCGCACGCTCTAGTCCCAGGAGGGCCGTGTTCGTAGACGAAGCCCGGGTCCGGTTGCGCGCCGGGGACGGCGGCGCCGGAGTGGCCTCATTCCACAAGGAGCGGGGAAAGCCGCGCGGCCGCCCGGAGGGTGGATCCGGCGGTGAGGGCGGGGCCATCATCGTGGCGGCCGACTCGCGGGTGGCCACTCTCCTCGACTTCCGGCGGCATCCGTATCGGCGCGCCGGCGACGGCACGCACGGCCGGGGAGGCTTGCAGCACGGCCGCCGAGGGACCGACCTGGTCCTGGGCGTGCCGGTGGGGACGGTGGTGCTCGACGCCGCCGGGACGGTGCTCGCCGACCTCACCGAGCCCGGCGCACGGGTGGTGCTGCTGGAAGGCGGGCGCGGCGGGCGAGGAAACGCCGCTCTGTCCGGCGCCCGGCACGTCGCTCCGACCTTCGCCGAGCAGGGAGAGTACGGGGACGAGGCCGAGTTCACCTTCGAGCTTAAGCTGCTGGCGGATGCCGCCATCATCGGCTTCCCCAACGCCGGGAAGAGCACGCTGATCTCCCGGGTGTCGGCGGCCCGGCCCAAGGTGGCCGACTACCCCTTCACTACGCTGGAGCCCAACCTCGGGGTCGTGGAGGTGGACGATCGCCAGTTCGTGCTCGCCGATATCCCCGGCCTGGTGGAAGGGGCTGCGGCAGGGCGGGGACTCGGCCACGCCTTCCTGCGCCATGCCGAGCGCGCTCGGGCGCTGCTGCTGCTGCTCGACCCCTCCCCCCTGCAGGAGGTGCCGGTGGCCCACCAGCACGGCGTGCTGCTGGGAGAGTTGCAGCGCCACGACCCGGCCCTGGCCGCCCGGCCCCGGGTGGTGGCGGTGAACAAGGCCGACCTGCCCGGGGCGGAAGCGGCGGCCCTGGCGTTGCAGGCGGCGCTGGGCCGACCGGTCTTTCTGATCTCGGCCATCACCGGCGCCGGCCTTCCGACGCTGATGCACGCCGTGGCCGACCTGGTGGACGAGGCGGTGCGGGAGTCCCCGGATCGCCCCGGCTACCTGCTGCACCGCCCGGGCCCTCCCGGGTTCACGGTGCACCGGGAGGGAGAGCACTGGGTGGTGCGGGGCAAGGCGGCGGAGCGGGCGGTGGCCCTCGACGACCTCACTGTGCCCGAGGCCGCCGATTTCGCCGCCCGTCGGCTCACCCGGGCCGGGGTGGATGAGGCCCTGCGGCGCGCCGGTGCCCTGCCCGGCGACGAGGTGCAGATCGGGGACCTGGTGTTCGAGTTTCAGGACGAGTCGGGTGGCTCACCGGGCGCTCCCGGCGACCGGCCCTGAGCTTCAGACCTCGTAGGTGGTGGAGGAGACCCGGCCCCCGCGCCCCGTCCAGTTGGTGTGGAAGAACTCGCCGCGCTCCCGATCCACCCGTTCGTAGGTGTGGGCCCCGAAGTAGTCGCGCTGCGCCTGGAGGAGGTTGGCGGGCAGGCGGCCGCAGCGGTAGCCGTCGTAGAAGGCGAGGGACGACGACACGGCGGGCAGGGGGAGGCCCCACTCGGCGGCCCGGGCCACGACCCGCCGCCATCCCGGTTGGCATCGGTCGACGGCGCCGCGGAAGAAGTCGTCGAGCAGCAGGTTGGGTAGGCCGGCATGTCGGGCGAAAGCGGCGCGGATCTCACCGAGGAAGCGGCTGCGGATGATGCAGCCGCCGCGCCATAGGAGGGCGATGCCGCCGTAGTCGAGGTCCCAG
>JBDROA010000170.1:0-3305 GCA_043810615.1 Actinomycetota bacterium
GCCAGCTGACCATCCACGCCGCCCGGGGCTCGCCGATGGTGGCCAAGCCCGTGGCCCTGCTGCTGGCCGACCTCGGTGTCACCAAAAGTCACAGCCGCCCCCACTGCTCCAACGACAACCCCTACAGCGAAAGCCAGTTCAAGACCCTCAAATACCGGCCCGCCTTCCCCGACCGGTTCGGCAGCTACGAAGACGCCCACGCCTTCTGCACCCGATTCTTCGCCTGGTACAACCACGAGCACCGCCACTCCGGCATCGGATACCACACCCCCGCCGACATCCACTACCGCCGGGCCGAAGGCGTCCAAGCGCACCGGGCCGCCGTGTTGGACGCCGCCTACACCGCCCACCCAGAACGGTTCGTCCGCAAGCCACCCACCCCACCCCAACTCCCCCAGGCCGCGTGGATCAACAAGCCCAAGGAGGACACCCCCGACCCAACGAAACCGTGACCAACCTGTCCCAAAAAGGTTGACACCTTCCGAAGGACCAACCTCCTTCAACACCGCAGCCCACTCACATGCCGCGCTAGGGCCTGCGCTCAAACCCCAGCCAGCTGAATGTGGCCCAAGTGGCCTCCATTCCCTCGAAAAGGTTCATCCAAGAGGCTGGGCCGGAGTCTGAGGGCACGCCTCCTCCAACCGCAGGAAGTCCTCTTCGCCGGCGCCTACTCGTTCGTAGGGATGCCAGATTGCGCCCCCGGACTCGACGAAGGTCTCCCTCGACGGAGGACTCGGCACCGGATAGCCCTGCGCCTCAACGCACTCTGCCAACTCCAGCAGGAAGTCGTAGTAGGCCGACAAGTACTCCGCGCTCGGCGGCTGAATCGGCTCGCCGGTCAGGAGCCCGGACTCAACCAAGCATTGGTCCGACGCCTGCCTGAACGCCTCGACCTGACTCTCCGCGATCGGCACCCGCCAGAGGTCACCCGATGCCGACGGCACCTGCTCGCCGGGAAAGCCGCGATCAGCAAGGCACTGACGGTAACGCTCCTGCTTCACATCTAGCTCATCACTCGCCGAGGTCGCGGAAGACGAATTGGCCTCACCAGCAGGGCCCGCTCCAACAGAACTGCAAGCAGCCAGCAGCGCCAGGCCTAGGGTGAAGCCCGCGAAGCACCCAATCAACCCTGGAACCCTTCGGTTGGGTGCGGGAATCATGCGCGCCAGCATCGAGGCCTAGGTGGCTGCCGAAGAAGTGGCCTTGGGTGGGTCGCACATGGCAGGTCATCGTTCCGGGGTTTCGGGCTGGCGTGGCTGGCAGGAGATCGTTCCGGTCAGGGGCTGAGTGGGTGCGGGCCTGTCAGGGGTGTTCAGCCAGGTTGGGGGGCTGGCTGTGTGTCGAGGAGGGTGAAGAGGCGCTTGAGGTTGAGCAGTCCGGCGGTGAGGCGCTCCTGGAGGAGGACTTTGCGGGCGCTTCGGTAGCGGGCTTTGCCCATCCCGTGACGTTTGGCTTCGGCGATTTTGCGTTCGATGACGGCTCGTCGTCGGAGCTTGCGGCGGGTGGATGGTCGGTTCTGTTCGGTTCGGGCGGCTTGGAGGCGGGCCTCATGGAAGTTGAGGACGATGTGCCGGCCGTCGGGGTTGATGGTGCAGCGCTCTCGAAGCGGGCAGGGGCCGCAGAGCTCGGCGCTGAAGGTCATGACCCGGACCCGCCGGCCCTTGTGGTCTTGGGACCAGCGGTGGCGGGTGGTGGTGTGCCCGGCGGGGCAGGTGGCCGAGGGCTTGTCAGGGTCGATGGTGAAGGCGGTCTTGGTGAACTTGCCGGTGGGGGCGGGTGGCTGGGTTTTGGCGGTCACCTTGGCCCCGGCCTTCTCGACGGCGATCCGGGTGTCTCCGTCGCCGTAGGCGGTGTCCCCCAGCATCTCGGTGACAGGGACCCCCACCTGGCGGGCGGCGGCGATGAGGGGGGCGGCTTGGGGCCCGTCGGGACAGTTAGCCCCGGTGACCGAGACACCCAACACCAGTTCGGTGTCATGGTCGGTGAGCAGGTGGGCCTTGAAACCGTCGATGCGCTGCGAAGAGGTTTTGCGTCCGTGCCGCATGTCCGGATCGACTGTCGAGATCACCCGGTCGGGGGCCACCCCCTGGCGGATGGCCGGCCCCCCACCGTGTTCAGGGTTCTCCTCTGTGTCCTGGTCGACGATGCGCCCCAGCAGCCCCCGGGCTTCGGCAGCCTCCCCCCGCCCCCCGGTGACAGCCAGAAGCTCCCTGGCAGTGGCGACCAGGCTGCCCAGCTCGTCTCTGCGGGCAGTGGTGTCCGACCAGTCGATGTGGGCCTTACCCCCCGCATAGGCCCGGGCCCGCTTGCGGAGACGGGCGGGAAGCGCCCCAGGGCCCCCCGCAGCCGCCACCAGACGGCAGATCCCCTGACGGATCAGCTCGTAAGTGTCAGCCACCGCCGCGGCCCCCATCACCCCGGTCGAATCAGCGATCGCCAGCACCCGCCTGCCGAACAGGCCCGCCCCCACCGCCCGTTCAATGGTCCGCCGGAGCACCACTCCGTCGGCGTCGTTGACCAGCAGCCGGGAACGGAACACCGACAGGGTGGTGTGATGGAAAGGAACCTCGTCGGCCTGGAGGCCCAGCGCCCGCTTCCAGTCCAGGTCCTTGGCAGCCCGCCGGGCCGCCTCCCGGTCCGACACGTCATCGCGGATCTGGCACAGCACCGCCCTCATCAGAAGCGAGGGCGGGATAGAAGGCCGGCCCCGATCCGCCGAGTAGCAGGCGGCGAAGTCCCCATCGGAGATCACCTCGCCGCCACAGGCTGCCAAACGGGCATAGAAACTGTCGTCGTCGCCCTCAAACAGCGGCGCCAACAACGAGCCCACCCCAAACAAGCTCCCCTGACGGTCAACAGTTCCAAGCATCACAAGGCCCCAGAGACAACATGGGAGGAGTCTGACCGATCCCGACCAAAATCGCGAGCACCCTCAGCTCCCAGCCCGTCGGCTTTTTCGGCAGCCACCTAGTGGTCACTGCACGATGGCAGCAGCGTGGAGGCTGGTGGGGCTGTGGTAGTTGAGGCTGCGGCGGCGTTGGCTGTTGATGATGCCGGCGACGTGGTCGGCGTGGGCAGGGTCGATGCCGGCGAGGTCGGTGCCGTGGGGGAACCACCACCGCCACTGGCGGTTGAGGTTCTCGACCTGGCCGCGCTGCCAGGGCGAGTGCGGGTCGCAGAACCAGCAGTCGATGCCGTAGTGCTCGGCGATCGTGGGCCAGTTCGCCCACTCCGAGCCCTGGTCGAATGTGATCGAGCGCTGCAGGTGGGCGGGGATCCGGTCGAGGCCCTCGATGAGCCCGGCG
>JBDROA010000171.1:0-3686 GCA_043810615.1 Actinomycetota bacterium
CGGAGGTGATCGCCGTTCTCGAGAGAGCCGGAGCCACCGTCCGCCGCACCGAGAGGGAGGGAGACGGGGTGATCGGTGTGGGAGGGGGGTGAGGGCAGGTCACCCCAGGGTGACGCCTGCTAATGTCATCATATGCAGGTAGAGGCTGCTGCGATCTATGCCCGTATCTCGTCGGATCCTGACGAGACCCGTCTGGGGGTGGAGCGTCAGATCGCCGACTGTGAGGCGCTGGCAGCCCGCTTGGGCTGGCCGGTGGTCGAGGTGTACGTTGACAATGATCTGTCGGCATGGTCGGGGAGGGTGCGCCCGGCCTATCAACGCCTGCTGGACGATCTCAAGGAGGGGTTCCGTGACGCTGTGGTGGTCTACCACGCCGACCGGCTCCATCGGCATCCGATGGAGTTGGAGGAGTTCATCGACTTGTGCCGGCAGGCCGGGGTGACGACCCTGGCCAGCGTGACGGGGGAGATTGACTTGGCAACACCGGATGGTCAACTCAAAGCACGTATGTTGGGGGCTGTGGCACGCAACGAGAGTGACAAGGCGAGCCGCCGACTCCGCCGCAAGCACGCCGAGTTGGCCGCCCGGGGTCGGCTGGCGGGGGGTGGCCCCCGCCCGTTCGGCTTCGAAGACGACCGGGTGACCCTGCGGCCGGGGGAGGCGGCGGTGGTGCGGGAGGTCGCTGTCCGGGTGCTGGCGGGGGATTCGTTGCGCTCCGTGTGTGTGGATCTCGGCTCTCGGGGGGTACGCACCACAAAGGGCAACGAATGGGAGCCTTCGGGGTTGAAGCGTCTGTTGATGTCGGCCCGTATCTCGGGACGCCGGGAGTACGGGGGCGAGATGTTCCCCGCCGTGTGGCCGCCGATCATCCCCCCGGAGCAGTCCGACCGCCTGCGCCGCCTGTTGGGCTCCCGCACTCTTTCTACGGCACGTGCGCCCCGCCGCTATCTGCTCACCGGGGGTCTGCTGCGCTGCGGGCGGTGCGGTGCGCCGCTGGTCGCCCGGCCCACGGCGCAGCGGGTCCGCCGTTACGTGTGCGCCAAAGGCCCCGGTCAGGCTGGCTGCGGGCGGATCGCCGCCAACGCCGAACCCATAGAACAGCTGGTTGCCGAGGCGGTGCTGCTGCGCCTGGACACCCCCGAAATGGCTGCTGCCCTCGCCGACTAGCACGCCCAGCAGGCCGAGTTGGCAGAACTCCACGACCGCATCGCCGCCGATCAGGCCAAGTTGGAGGAGTTGGCCACCGACTACTACACCGACCATCGCATCAGCCGCCCGGTGTGGTTGAAGGCCCATGACTCCATCCAGGCCCGCATCGACCAGAACCGCCGCCGCCTGTCCCGCCTGTCCCCAACCACGGCCGTAGACGAGTACGCCGGCCACTCCGACCTCCTGCGTTCCGCCTGGGCCGGGCTTCCCCTGTCCCGCCAGCAGGCGGTGATCCGGGTCATCTTGGATCACGTCGACGTCCACCCCGCCAAGCCCGGCCGGGGATTCCAGCCCGACCGGTTCACCCCCGTCTGGCGTCTCTAGGGGCGGGGGCCGGGCGGCGCCCCTCCCGCAGGAGTGTCCCCGCCCGCCCCACCGCCTCCCCATCAGACACCCCAACCGGCAGACCCTGCGTCCGGCAGGAGGCCTCCACCCAGCGGCGCACCATCCCGGGGGCCGGGTTCACCGCCATTGGAGCCACACCGCCTGCGGAGCCCGCCACCCCGGCTCGTTCACCGACCGCCACAGCACATCAGGCGGCCCGCCCATCCTCTCGGCCGCCTCGCCGATCACACCGGCTTCCGTAGGGCCGGTGATCGGCTCAGAACGGGGCTGGAAGCCCTGCGCCACGTCGTAGCGGTTCAGACCACCCGCCGAGAACCCCTTCCCCAGATACTTGGACAGATACCGGGCCGCCACCCGGGCCTCCTCCCGGGCACCCGAACCCACCGGCAGATCGCCGATCAGGGTGATGTGGATGAACCCCAGGCCCCACGCCTCCTCGATCAGCCCCCTGGCGATGTAGCGGGCTACGGCGATGTGGAAGTGGAAACCATGCCCACCCGGATGAGGCTCAGGCACCCACACGTATGGCAGAGGCTCACCGCCCAGCCCTGCCCGGAGCCTCCGGAAGAACCGGGCCACATCAGCCCGAGCCCGCAGCGGATCACGACACCCCTCCCCCCGATAGGTCAACGTCCCGAAACGGTTCAACAGATTCGCAGCGCAGTACCGGCGCACTTGAGCCCGAGCGCGCCGAACCGCCTCCGACGCCGACCGTTCCGGGTCGTAGTCCCACCCGCTCCCACCACGCCCCGGCCGACCCAGCCCCTGGAACGAACCCCCCGCCTCACCCGCCTCCCGGTACAACGACAACTGCCAACCGCTACGAAGAGCCGGAGCCATCACCACTTCCTCCTACTGAACGCAAAAGCCCGGCCTTCTCCAAGGACCGGGCTCCAGCGCTGCGTTCAGTTCGGCTGCAAGTTAGTTAGTGATGGGGGGTCAACCGACCACTGGCACGTGGCCCAACGCAACAAATGGCCACGCCGTGTCCCGGCCAACCCACCCTGCAGTGGTGATGGATGCCGAAACAGACTGTCACCCGGCGCTCCCGCCGAAACGGAAGCCGGGCATCCGGTACTCTACCCCACTGACGAGTTTCGTTGCTTAATCAAGTCAAGAAGACCAGGGCCAAGGTCATGGACTCGCCCCCACCGCACATCGCCCAATGCCCATTCGGGGGCTCATCATCATGATTCCACCCGATCAACGACGGATCCAGACCGGCTTCGACTACTCCCGGTTGGTCGCATACGAACTTGGCGATCAGGCGGTGGAGGCGGTCATGCGCCAATTCGAGCGGGGACTGGATTACGGGCATCCCGCGGCCGGAGTCATCTTGGAGATCCTGCGCAGCGAGCCCGGACGAACCATGACCTTCGCTCCGCCCGGCGTGCCCCTCTCGCGCCTCCACGGCTTCGAGGACGGCTACGCCCTCGACCTGGATCCCTTCGACCCGTACGGCTGGTCGACAATCTGGGCGCAACACATCGTGGATCGGCTGACGGGATCGGCCAATCCCTACGTGGTCAGTCTTGACCTGAACATCCGGGGCCGATCCAACGCCTTCTGGACGCACGAATCCAGCTGGGAAGCCGCCCGTAGATTTCGCAGCACCCTGTTGTGGGTGGGCGACTTGGAGATGCAGGCGGCCCAGGGTGCGGCTGCGCTGGATGTGCCTACCGTCCACGAGATGCTCGGCATCACCAATCAACTGTGGGCCATGAACGTCATCGCGGGGGACTCCCCAATCCCCCTCCCTGGTACCCACTTCGAAGCGGTTGACCCAGAGGTGGTGTGTTCCCTCGCCCGCGACTGCACGCTCGTGGTGGTGCAGCCCTACGAATGCCACGACGGATTCCTCTTCTGGGAACGGTTGTCCCGTGGCGACCGGCTTCCGCGTCTCGAGTGACCTTCCCGCACTCTGGCCGAGGCCCGGGCGATGCAATCTGGATGGTGTACTTAGCAAGCAGCACCCCAGGGGACTGCTCCCTCCCCCATGGCAATGAGGGAAGGTCAGGGTGGAGGCAGCATGTGGCGAGGCCTTGGTGGGAGGCTGCCCCCTCTGCCCTTCGGGCATCTCCCCCGCTGGGGCGGGGGAGAGATGACACTTGCAGGCAGCGCCCCAGGGTGTT
>JBDROA010000172.1:0-20494 GCA_043810615.1 Actinomycetota bacterium
TCAAGCTCCTCGACGACCACCAGGGGGAGCACCACCCCGTGCTCCTCGAAGCGCAGCGGCGCCACGGGGTCGGCGAGGAGGACACAGGTGTCGAGGACGTAGGTGCGGGGCTGGGCTGCGGCGGCCACTCGGACCACAGACTCATAGGTGGGAGCGCGAAAAGCAAGGATCGCGGCGACGGCCACGACGGGACGGCCGGCCGAGGGGTAGGGTGGGGAACCCCCACGCAAAGGAGTCCCCCGTGCGAGGCAAGGCTTTCCTCGTCTTGGCCCTGGCGGCCCTGGTCTCCCCAGTGGCTGCTCTCCCTGCCCACTCGGCCACCGACTGCTTCGGGCTGGCGCCGACCATGACCGCCATCCCCGGAGTCCTCACCGTCGGCACCCCCGGCGACGACGTCATCGTCGGCACCCCCGGCGACGACGTCATCCGCGGGGGCCGGGGGAAGGACCGCATCTGCGGCCTCGGGGGCGACGACGTGTTGCAGGGCGGGGCGGGCCGGGACCGGATCTCCGGAGGAGACGGCAACGACGTCGTCAGAGGGGGCGGCGGCCGCTACCAGCTCCTCAAGGGCGATGGCGGCAACGACCGCGTCCTCGCCGCCGGCTACGGCGACTCTGCCCTCGGGGGCTTCGGGGACGACGTGGTGCGGGCTCGCTTCGGGGGCATCGAGGCCGCCGGAGGCGCGGGCGCCGACATCGTCCAGTCCTTCGCCGCCTTCGTCGTGCTGCGGGGAGACGGCGGTAACGACCGCCTGCGCTCGGATTACCGCAACGATCTCGACGCCGGCCCCGGCTTCGACCGCTGCAGCCTCGGTCTGGCCGTGCCGGGCACGGGCTGCGAGCGGGTCACGCTGCTCTGCGGCAGCGGGGGCGATCCCCTGCCCGGCGGCGTCCTGAGCGACCTGACCACGGCCGCCGCCGACTTCGACGGCAACGGGGTCGACGACACCCTGTCCGTCTGGAAGCAGGGCGCCACCTGGATGGCCCACATCGCTACCGACGGGGGGTTCGGCACCCCATACGTGCTCCCGACGAACCAGTACGAGCCGGCCCGGGCCATCGGCGGGTACGACCTGAACGGCGACGGGGCGGACGAAGCCTTCCTCCTGGTGGGCACGGGCGCCTCGTCCCAGATAGTGGGGGTCTACAGCCTGTGGGAGGCTGTGGGGTCGCCCGTCACCGGGTTCTCCTGCGGCCTGGTGCCGGTCGTCTTCAGCCCGATCCCGGCGGAAGCCTCCTTCGTCGTCGATGCCGGCCTGTTCCAGCAGACCGGACTGCAGTGCCGCAGGCACAGCGTCCTGCGCGAGTTCCGCCAGGACACCGCCGACGGAACCGTCTACCGGCAGGACCGCTACGACTACTCCTACCGGCCGAACTTCGGGGTGGGCTCTCCGGCCCTGTCACTCGCAGGCAGCCTCACCAACATCCTGCTGGTGCGGCCGACCGACGACACCCTCATCGACCTCGCCGGCCAGTTCACCTGCGGACCGCTGAGCCTCTACCCCTGAGCCGACCAGTCCCGTCCGGCGGAGCGCGGCGGCTCCGGGTACGGTGGGGGCCGCCGACCGGGGAGGCCGGGTGCGGGTAGCGGTCATCGGAGCCGGGGCCTGGGGAACGGCTCTGGCGCGCCTCGCCGCCGTCCGGGCCGAAGTGCGCCTGTGGGCGCGCGAGGCGGAGGTGGTGGAAGCCGTCCGGGAACACCGGGAGAACTCCTTGTACCTGCCGGGGCACCCCCTGCCCGCGGCCGTGACCTGCACCGGCGATCTCGGTGCGGCTCTCGACGGGGCGGAGACGGTGATCATGGCGGTTCCCTCCCACGGCTTCCGCGAGGTGCTGCGCCGGGCCGTTCCCGCCCTGCCCCCGGTCGCTCCGGTGGTCAGCGTCACCAAGGGCATCGAGCAGGAGACCCTGAAGCGGATGACCGAGATCGTGCTCGAGGAGACCGGGCGCGACCCGGGTGGGGTCGGTGTCCTCACCGGGCCCAACCTGGCCCGGGAGATCGCCGACGGCCAACCCGCAGCCACCGTGGTGGCCATGAGAGATCCGGAGTCGGCCCTCGCCGTGCAGCGCCTCTTCATGGGCCCCACCCTGCGGGTCTACACCAACCCCGACGTGGTGGGCTGCGAGGCGGCCGGGGCACTCAAGAACGTCATGGCCATCGCCGCCGGCATGGCCCATGGCCTGGGCTACGGCGACAACTCCACGGCGGCCCTCATCACCCGGGCGCTGGCCGAGATCACCCGCCTCGGGGTGGCCATGGGGGGCCGCCCGCTGACCTTCGCCGGGCTGGCCGGCATGGGGGATCTGGTGGCCACCTGCATCAGCGCCCAGAGCCGCAACCGCCAGGTGGGAGTGGCCCTCGGGGAGGGCCGCCGGCTCGAAGAAATCGTGGCCGAGAGGCGGATGGTGGCCGAAGGGGTCAAGACCACGGCCGCCGTCATGGCCCTGGCCGCCCGGCACCACATCGACATGCCCATCGCCGCCATGGTGGGCCGGGTGCTGTACGAGGGGTGCAGTCCCGCCGACATGGTGTCCGGGCTCATGGACCGCGAGGCCAAAGCCGAATTGCACGGCATCGCCTGACCGGCACAGCGGGAGCAGCCCGGTAGGGTGTGAATCCCCCTCAAGGAGACGGCCCGCCGCGGCCGACATCAATCCTGTGCTCCACTCAACTCCCCTCCCCCGGGCCCTCGCCGCCCTGACGGTGCTGGTGGCGGCCCTCGCCGCCGGCAGTTCGGGTACGGCCGCCGCCGCCCCTTCGCCGCGTTACTCCTTCGGCCAGGTGGTGGACTACCCCCTGGTCTTCCCGGCGGCCGAACCTCACACCCTGGGCAGCCGCACCCACTTCTGGGACGGCCGCTACAGCGGCACCCACCAGGCTCAAGACATCATGGCCCCCAAGATGACCGAGGTCTACGCCGTGGCCGCGGGCACCGTCACCTGGATCGGCTCCACCTGCTGCACCGTCACCATCACCCACGACGACGGCTGGAGGTCGCACTACGTCCACCTCAACAACGACACTCCGGGAACCGACGACGGTGAGGGCTGGGGCATCGCCCCGGGGATCGCCCGCTACAGCCGGGTGGAACGAGGCCAGTTGATCGGCTGGGTGGGCGACAGCGGGAACGCCGAAGGGACCGCCCCCCACCTCCACTTCGAACTCCACGCCCCCGGCGAGCCCTCGGTGCCCGTCGACTCCTTCGCGTCGCTGAAGGAGGCCAAGACCGCCCAGGGGTACGCCTGCGCCGGGGCGAAGGCCACCCGGGTCGACACCAACGGCGACCACCGCATCACCGGGACGCCGTTCAGCGACGTCATCGTGGGCACGGATGAGGCCGACATCATCGTCGCCGGGGCCGGCGACGACCTCGTCTGCGGCCGGGGCGGCGACGACCGCCTCAACGGCGGCGCCGGGAGCGACCGGCTCTGGGGAGGCGAGGGCGACGACTTCCTGGCGGGCGGGGGCGACGGAGGCGCCGACTCCCTCTACGGCGGGCCGGGCGACGACAGCCTGGCCGGAGGCGGCGGGGACGACTTCCTGGCCGGGCACCAGGGCGACGATCGCCTGCGCGGCGGGCCGGGCGACGACCACCTGCTCGGCGGGCCGGGCCGCGACCTCCTGGTGGCCTCGCCGGGCGCCGACGCCCTCAACGGTGGGCGGGGGCGCGACGCGGTGACTTTCGCCGCTGCCGCGGAGGGGGTCACCGCCGACCTCGGCGCCGGGACGGCTTCCGGCGGGGTGACCGCCACCCTCGTCGGCCTCGAGGTGATCCACGGCTCTCCCCACCCCGACGGGCTCACCGGAGACGACCGGCGCAACGCCCTGCTGGGGCGCGCCGGGGACGACCTGGCGCACGGGGCCGCGGGCAACGACCGCCTGGTGGGGGGCGAAGGCAGCGACACCCTGTTCGGCGACTCCGGCGACGACCTGCTCGACGGGGGCGACGGCGAGGCCGACGCCGCCGACGGGGGCGACGGCAACGACACTTGCGCGGCGGAAACCGTCACCAACTGCGAGCCCTGACCCGCCGGCCGGCAAACCTCAGGACGAGGCGGCGCGGCGGGCTTCTTCGGCCAGCCATGGCACCACGGCTCCCAGGGCGGCGAAGCGCTCGTCGCTGGTCTGCCCGCGGCGGTAGCGGATGTGGATCTGCTGGATGATCACCGCCACCCGGAAGAGCCCGAAGGCGTGGTAGAAGGCCAGGCTGCCGACGTCGAAACCTGTGGCGGCGGTGTAGCGGGCCACGACCCCGGCGCGGGGCATCACTCGGCTGAGGGAGGCGCCGCCGGAGGCGAAGAGGGCATGGAGGGCATCGCCCGGTTCGGCCCAGTAGGCCAGGGTGCTGCCCAGGTCGATGAGCGGATCCCCCAGGGTGGCCATGTCCCAGTCGAGCACGGCCGCCACTTCCCCCTCGCCGGAGACGATGAGGTTGTCCAGTTTGAAGTCGTTGTGGAGGAGCACCGCCGCTTGTGGAGCCGGCACCGCCCCGGGGAACCAGGCCCCCAACTCCTCCATGGCGGGCACGTCCTCGTGCTTCGCCCGGTTCCAGCGGTCCACCCACCCGGCCACCTGGCGGGCGGCGAAACCCTCCGGCCGGCCCAGACCCTCGAGGCCGAGGGCTCGGTAGTCCACCCGGTGCAGTTCGGCCAGGGTGTCGACCGCGTCGCCGGCGAGGCGGCCGCAGAAGTCGTCGCCGGCCGGCAGCGACGGCGGCCACGTCTCGCGCACCACGGTCCCCCGGCGCCGCTCCATGACGAAGAAGGGGGCACCCATCACCTCCGGATCCGTGCAGAGCAGGTAGGCGCGTGGGGCCTTCGGAAAGACGCGGTGGAGAACAGAGAGGACGGCGTGCTCCCGGGCCATGTCGTGGCTGCCCGGAGCCACCGGGCCCAGCGGGGGGCGGCGCAGCACGAGTTCCAGATCCCCGGCCCGGGCGAGATAGGTGAGGTTGGCCCGGCCGCCGGGGAACTGGGCGAAGGTCAGGGGTAGGTCCCCGATGGCCTCGGGCAGGTGGGCCCGCAGATAGGAGGCGACCCTCGCCTCGTCGAAACGCTCCTCCGGCCGGATGGGGGCGGTGTCCACAGCGGGGAGACTACGCCCCGTCTGCCGGGGCGGGGCCTGTGGTGCAGGGAAGGCCGAGGAAGCCCAGGATCGCAGCGGCCACCTCCGCCGGATGGGTGAGCGCCGCTTCATGGCGGGCCCCCTCGATCTCCACGACGGCGGCGCCCGGGATCAGGGCGGCGGTGGCTGCCTGCCGGGAGGGAGGGATCAACTGGTCGCGGGTGGGGATCAGGCAGAGGACGGGCAAGCGCAGCCGGCCCAGCCACCGCCGCGAGTCGAAGCGGGCAATGGCGAAGCCGGCCTCGTGGTGGAGATCGGCATCCCGGGCCATGAGGGTCTCCCACAACCAGGCGGCGTGCTCCGGAGGCACGGCCCCGCTCTGCAGCAGGTAGTAGTGCATGGCCCGGGGCACGATGGCGGCGCCCAGCCGGGCCAGGGCTCGCTGCGCCACCAGCAGGGCCACGGCCAGGGGCTGCGGGCCTCGCACCGGGTGGGCCGCGGTCGCCGCCAGCACCAGGCGCTCCACCCGGGCCGGATGACGCCGCGCCAGAGCCTGGGCCACCATGCCGCCCAGGGAGTAGCCGACGACGGCGTAACGGCCGGGGCCCAGGGAGTCGAGCACCGCGGCCACGTCGTCGGCGAGGTCCTCCACCGACAGGCGCCCCCGGACGCGGTCGCTCTTGCCGTGGCCCCGCAGGTCGACCGCAACGACCCGCACCCCCTCGCCGAGCCGGGGGATCACCCGGTGCCAGGCGGCCAGTGAGTCGAGGGCCCACCCGTGGAGGAGCAGCACCCGGAACGCCGTCTCGGGACCCGCTTCGCGAACGAAAAACTCGTGGCGGCCGGCCGTCACGCTGCGGCCGGGAGGCCCGGCCGGCCGTTCCTGCCCGCTGGGGAAACGCGGCCCGAGCCGCGGCCCGCATAGGCGCCACAGCGCCCAGGCCCCGGCACAGCGGCCCAACCACTTGCCTCGGCTCACGCCGCCACACTAGAAGGCGGCGGCCCGGCGCGGTCGCGCGGTGTGACACCACCCCCATTCCCGCGCGGTGAAACCGCTTACAACATTCAGTTTGGCGACGGACTCCGAGCCGCTAGTATCGGCAAGCGGTGCCCTCGTGGCGCCCCACCCGCAGGCCCCCTCGCCCCCCTAGGGGGCCTGCACACCCACCGGGATCGGCCCGGAGCGCAAGCTCCGGGCCGATCTTCGGGGGCCGCGGCCGGCTGCTGCCGGTGCTTGAATCCCAGGCGGCATGAAACTGCGCCTCCTCCGCCCCCGTGAGCTGGCCCTCGGCCTGCGCGGCCTGGCACGCCGGCGTCCGCGCGACGCCGAGGAGTACCTCGACGCCCATCCGGAGCAATGGGCCTCACTGGTTGAGGCCGACCCGCACGATGCCGCCGACATCCTCGAGGCACTGGAGGACGAGGCGGCCGCCGAACTCATCTCCGGCCTGGACGCCGAGGCCGCCGCCGACGTCCTCGAAGAGATGCAGGACGAGGCCGCCGCCGACGTCCTCGAAGAGATGCAGGACGAGGCCGCCGCCGACGTCCTCGAAGAGATGTCCGCCGACGAAGCGGCCGACATCGTGGCCGAACTCGAGCCCGAAGCCCGCGCCGCCCTCCTGGGGAAGATGGCCGGCGACAAGGCCGACGACATCCGCGAACTGCTCGCCTACCCCGCCGATTCGGCCGGCGGCCTCATGAGCACCCAGGTGGCCACCCTCCCCGCCGCCCTCGCCGCCGGGGAGGCCATCGAGGCGCTGCGCCGCCTGCACGAGCACCTCGAGCACCTCTCGTACGTCTACGTGGTCGACCCCGAGGATCGCCTCCTCGGGGTGCTCTCCTTCCGAGAACTGGTCTTCGCCCGGCCCGGGACGGCGCTGGACGAGGTGATGATCCCCGGCCCGGTGGCGGTGCGCCCGGAGACCGACCGGGCCGAGGTCGCCGAGCTCATCCAGCGCTACAACCTGCTGGCCGTACCGGTGGTGAACCACCGCGGCCTCCTCCTCGGCATCGTGACCATCGACGACGTCATCGAGGAAGTGCAGCAGGAGGCCACCGAGGACATCGCCACCATGGTGGGTGCCGGCAAGGGCGAGACCATCTACACGTCCGTGGCCCACTCGGTGCGCAGCCGCCTGCCCTGGACGGCGGTGAACCTGGCCACCGCCCTGCTGGTGGCGGCGGTGGTGAGCCGCTTCGAACCGATCATCAGCCGCCTGGCGGTGCTGGCCGCCTACATGCCGGTGGTGGCCTCGGTGGGCGGTAACAGCGGGGCGCAGAGCCAGGCCGTGGTGATCCGCGCCATGGCGGTGGACACTATCCCCATCCACTGGGTGCGGCGGGTGATGCTCCGCTCCGGCCTGGTGGGGTTGTACAACGGCCTCGCAGTGGGGGCGCTGTCGGGCGCCATCGCCGCCCTGTTCACCCATCAGCCACGCATCGGCCTGGTTATCTCCCTGGCCGCCCTGGCCAATCTGGTGGTGGCCAACCTGGTGGGGAGCGGCATCCCGATCCTGCTCGACAAGTTGGGCAAGGACCCGGCACTCGCCTCGAACATCTTCATGACGATGATCACCGACCTCGTCGGCTTCGGGGGCTTCCTGGCCATCGCCACAGTGATGCTCTGAGAGCCGGCGTCGGCAGGTAACGGCATCAGAGCGGCCCAGTCGCTGAGTCCGCCCGACGGCGCGGCCTCCGCGCCCGGTTAAGGTGCCGCCGTGCCCTCCGTCAGCGTGTTCATCGAGAATCTGGCGGGATCGGACCTGAAGCACCACCACGACGAGGACCGGTTCGAGGTGGTGCAGGTGGAACGGGTTCAGGCGCCGTTCCCCTACCCCTACGGGTTCGTGCCGGGGACGCTGGCCCCCGACGGCGACGCGGTGGACTGCTTCGTCATCACCGGCCGCCCCCTGCAAACCGGGGACCTGGTGACCGCCGAGATCATCGGCCTGATGGAGCAGACCGACGCGGGCGGTGCCAACCACAACGTCGTCACCGTGCTCCCCGGTGATCCTCTACCCGACCTGGAGGCGGTGCGCGAGCGCCTCGCCCGGTTCATCGTCGAGGTGTTCCGTGGCCTGCCCGGCCGGGAGTCGACGGCGGGTCGCCTGCTCCCGATCGAGGAGGCCCTCGCCTACCTGGCGGCGTGCGCCCCGGAGGCAGAGCCGGCGGGGGCAGATTCCTAGCCCTCGCGGCGCCGGCGAGACCCCGGGGTCTCCGAGGCGTGGGTGTGTTTGATCGAACAGGAAGAGCCGGGGCCCAAACGTCCGCCTCGGCCGGCTCTCAGGCGTCGCAGGGGCTTTCGGGATGGGAACATGGGCCCGTGTCCGTGGCATGGGCTCGCCCCGGGAATGCGGTAGCGCGGCCCGGCGTCGCGCCCGGGCAGCCGCGGCGCGACCAGCCCTCCGGCGAGAGGGCCCGGCAATGACCCGGGGCCGGGAGCCCCGCCGCCTGCAGTACCGGCCGGTGTACACCGTCGCCCCCGACCCGTCCCGGGGCTGGCGGGTGCGGGCCGAGAGAGGTCGGCGCGGGCGCCGCGGGTTCCCGGACCGCGCCGCCGCCGTCGCGTTCGCGGAGCAGCGCGCCGCGGGGCACCTCGTGGCCCAGCTCCGAGTTCTCGGTGCCGACGGGTCCCTCGAGCGCGACGAAAGCATCTTCAACGAACCGGGCTGCGCCGAAGCCCGAGCATTCTTGGAGGCGTGCCTGGCCCCCTATCGCGATCTGGGCCACACCCTGGACACCCTGGACGCCGCCGAGGGCCGTTGGTACGCGGAGAACCGTGACGTGAAGATCGCCGGCGCCACCGTGCGGCTCTTCATCGGTATCCACGAGGGCCAGATGTGGGACAAGATCCACGTGCACGGCTCCTTGTGGGACGAGTGGGAGGGACCGAGAATCGCCGAAGACGCTTTCACGCTCTGGCCGCACGAGGGCGGCGAGACACCTGGGAGAGCGAGGCCCTCGCCGTGACCGGCACCCTCGCCTGGGTGTGCCCTATCGACGCCGGGCCCCGGCTCCCTCGTCGTCGATGAGGCCCACCCTGATGAGCCACGGCCGTACAGCCGGCTCAGTTGCGGGCGGATGTCTCCCGATCGACAGTCCGGATGCCGTCGAAGGTCCACCACCCTTTTCGATCTGGGCCGGGATCTCGATCGCACCGCAGGGTGAACCCCGAGAGGACCCGGTCCCCACACCTTGTCGAAGGGTTCCTCCCATCGGATCGGGATGCGGGGGGAATATCGATTCGCAGCTGCTCGACATGGTGGCGCTCGTCGGGTTGATGAGGTGCTTCTGAGTTAATGACGGACTTTCGGCTGGGAAATGCCCACCAGCTCAGGTCCTGTCGTGTTGTTGTTGCTGACGGTAGGCGATACGGGCGGCTCGTGCCGCCCGGAGACCTTGTCGGCGTTGTTTGCGGATCTGTTCTCCTTTGCCTTGGTGTTCGTCGTCGGGGGTGACGTAGCCGATGCCGGCATGCAGCCGCACCGTGTTGTATTCGATGCGGGTCCGTTCCAGTTCGGCTTGGAGGACGGCCGGGTCGCGGATCTGTTCGAGGTGGGGCCATTCGCCTTTGACGTGACCCCAGAGGGATTCGATGTGCGCCTGGTCGGTGGGGGTTCCGGGCCGGCCCACATGCATGGCCAGGGCGTGCAGTGCCATGAACTCGCGGGTGGTGCCCGAGATCATCTGCGGACCCCCGTCGGAGACCGCCAGCAGCACCGGCAGGGCCTCGTCGGTGTTGGGGGCGACCATGCGGGCTTCGACCACGGGGAGCAGCCCTTCGGCCTCCAACGCTCGGGTGTAGATCGCCTGCACGTGTTCGGACTCACCCCGGCCGTGGGCCACCACCAGGGTGTCGATCCACTTGCGGGACACAAGATCCAAGATCGCCAACGCGTCACGGTCGGCGGCCATGAACGCGGAAAAGTCGTGGCCCCATACCTGACAGGGCCGATACTCCACCCACTGGGGCCACGGCCGCTGGGGCCCCAGTGGTTCCCGACGCTGGGTCGCCGGCATGACCAGCCCCTCGGCGGAAAGCACCCGAAACACTGTGGATTCGGACACGAACACCCGCCCCAGCCGGGATCCCCGATGCGCCAGCTTGCGGTGGGAACGGTCGATCTCACCCCAGCCCTCGAACAACGCGACGATCGCTTCACGCTCCCACTCCAGCAGCCCATGCAGCGCCTCGACGGGACCCGACGACCCATTATCGAGGGACTCACCGGCCCGGCGGCGACGCCGCCACCGCCTCGCCCGATCCGCGTTCAGTTCGAGAACCCGACACGCCCGGCTCCCCGACCAGCCCTCCGCCACCGCCTCGGTGATCAACTCCAACAGGCCGGCCTTCACCTCGACGTCGACTCGAACCGGGACCGGGCCAGCCATCAGCCCCAACGCTCTTTTCCCCGATGCAGATGCAACTCCATCGCCTGTTCGGTGACCGTCTCCCGCAGCCGGACGATCTCCGCCTGAGCGTCGGCCAACGCCACCTGCTCAGCGCTCTTCCCGGCCCGACCCGGCCGAGAGGCCGCCAACCGGCCCAACGCTCCCTCCCTGGCCGTCTTCACCACCCCAACCACCGTCGACCGGTCCACCCCCCAGCGGTCGGCGATCTCCCGTTGCGTGCCCTGGCCGGTCACCACCTCCAACCACACCTGATACTTCTCCGTCGGAGTGAGATACCGCCGCTTCCGGCGCTTCCCACCAATGCTCTCCCCTGTCATCATCCACCTCCAGTGGATCCTCACAGACCCGCCAGCGGTGGGAAGTTTCCCAGCCCCAAACCCGTCACGAACCCAGACGCAAGCCATTGATCGCCGCGTTGGCGGCCGGGTTGCTGATCCCCTACATGCAGCGGGCCCTCACTCAAACTCCGTCACGCTGACGCCGCAGAAGGGGCAGACCCCTCAGCCCTTCGGCACTCTCGTGGCCATCATCCCGCGCTCCCGTTCAGGATCACGGTGGCCGCGCCGCGACTTCGTGGGTGCCGCGCGACCCGGGCTCGGTGGAGTCCGCACCGACCCAGGGTGCGGCGACGTGTGCGGCTTCTCGGGACCCCGTCGGTACATGACCGCTCCGGGAATGCCGGAGGGCTGAGGGTGCGCCCGTGTGATCGGCCCGGTGAACGCCGGGACGGGGTCACGATCGGGGCGTCGCTCAGCCCGATCGGCCAGTGTCGTGGGTGCGCAACCGGTGACGGCCGGGGCGCTGCTGGGGCGGTGTTCTACGGGTTGTCGCTGGTCCAGGCCGCGGCCCATCTGGTGAAGTCTGCCAGCCTCCAGCCAAAACCCGTCGCGACGAGACGGTCGCCTATGCGGACCACCCGGGTGACCGTGCCGGGATCGGCCTGCTGGTCGTTTACCCGACCGGCGCTGGGCAGTGGTTCCGAGCGGGTCCAGAAGATCAGATCTCCGCTCGACCACAGAGCGGGGTACGTGTGGTCCCGGAGCACGTCGCCGGTCACAAAGAGCCGAGATCCGACCACCGAGACGTCCCAGACCTGGCCCCCCAGGGGTGCTGGGGCGCCATCGAGGACGACGAGATCCCAGGATCGGAGGTCGGCCGTCACCAGCACCGCGGCCGAGAACAGCCCGGCCACCGGCGCCCTTCCGGCGATCACCAACCGGTCTCCGAATGTCGTGACACCGCCGGTGATGAACTCGGTGAAGACAGGATCGTCCGGCAAGCGCGTCCAGTCTCGCCCGTCGGAGGATGTCCAGACCGAGGGAGCGCCCGAGACTGGATCGACTCTGATGAGGACGATCTGACCGGCGAAGTCGGCGACACCGGCAAAGCGCAAGAGGCCGGGAGGCTGGGCGACGGCGGTGTCGCTCCAGATCAGGCCATCGGAGGAGCCCCAGATCACGGGGGTATCGGCGTTGGAGAAGCCGTACGCCATCAACTGCCCTGGGCCCTGCCAGATCCCGTTGATGTCGCCGCGCTCCGCGGCAGGAGTGGCCGCCGTCTGCCACACGGACAGGTCGGCGGACCACCAGATTGCGGCTCCTGATTCGTATCCGCCGGCGAGGAAGATGCCATCGTTCGATACCACGCTCTCCAGGGCGGCGCTTAGGCCGGGCCGGGCCACAGGAGCCGGCAGCCGGGACCACCCGATTCCGTCCGTCGATTCCCATACGGCGGGAGCATCGTCGGCGGAGCCAACGGCAACGATCCGGTCGTCGCCGGTGATCGCATCCCAGATCAGACTGTTGCTCGCCGATTCGAACTGGGGGACTTCCCGCCATGTCCTGGTCTGTGGCGTGTCGGGATCCGGTGTGGCGACCCACACCGCCCCATCTCCGGCGCCGGAGGGTCCTTGCTCACCGACCACGATCAGCTTGCCGTCTTGGGCGAGAGCGTTGAAGGCGTACGGGCGGCCGGGGAGGATCCCGACCGCACCCCGGCGCCAGGTGAACCCGTCGGCCGATTCCCACACGATGAGATCGGGGTCGCCGGGAGCACCGGTGCGGCCCACCACGATCAGGGTGCCGCCGCTTTCCACGACCGTGTCCATCACCGTCCACGGTGCCCGCCCGGCGAAATCGGCGTGCAGCATGTTCGGGGTGTATTCCGTCTCGTTCCCGAACCGGGTCCACTGGCTCCCGTCCGACGAGGTCCACACCGCAGCCACCGACGTTCCGGCGGTGGTCTGGTCGGCACCGACCGCCACGAAGCCGGGACCCCCGGCGGTGACATCCCAGGCGAACACCCGGGCGGCGGTGTTGCCCGGGTCGAAGTCGCTGACCGCAGTCGTCAGCTCAGGATCGTCGGCCCGGGTGAAGGTCCCACCAACCGGGGCGGTCCAGATACCGGTGTTCGGCCTGGTTTCGCCGGCGGCGACCATCACATTGTCGGAGACGGCGACACTGAGCATCTGCTGGACGCCGGGTTCGGCGAGCGACCCTGCGGTCCAGGTGATCCCGTCGGGACTGGTCCACCAGGCCGCGTCGGCGTCGGTGCCGCTGAGGGCGACCGATCCGACGGCGACATAGCCGCCCGGGTAGACGGCGAGATCGTGGACCTGCTGGCCTCCGGCGGGCACAGCGCCCCCGGCCGGCGGCTGCATGGTCCAGTCGATCCCGTCGGGTGACGTCCACGCCGCGAACGCCTGAGGACCGGGCTTCCGACCAACCCCGACCAGGGTGCCGTCGGAGGCCGCCTCCACATGCAGCAGCAGAGCCCCGGCGAGACCGGTGGCCGGCTGGGCGGTCCAGGCGATGCCGTCGGGACTGGTCCATACCATGTCGGAGCCGGAGATGCCGACGGCGACATAGCCGCTGCCGATCGCCACCACGTCCGAGACGCTCTGGCCGCCGTCACCACCGAGAACCCCACCGGAGACCGTCTCCCACGAGGCGTTCGCCACCGAAACCGGGCCCGGCAACGTCGTCGTGGTGGTAGTCGTGGAAGAAGAGGTGATCGAGGTTGTGGTCGCCGACGTCGACGACGACGAGGTGACCGCCGCGATCTGAGAGGTCGAGGTTGTCGTCGGCTGCGCCACGGTGGTCCCCCCACCCTCATCACCGCCGCGGGTGAACAGGAACACGACGGCCACCGCGGCGACGGCCACCACCACGATCCCGACGATCACCCACATCCCGGTGTTGCCCCTCGCCGGGGGCGGCGGGGCGGCGGCGTACTGCGGCGGGAACTGGCCCGGAGGAGGCCCCTGACCCGCCGGCGGTGGCACCCCACCGGCACCGGCCGGAGCTCCGCAGACGCCACAGAACCGCTGGCCCGCTCCCAGCGGATGCCCACTCGTGCAGAACACACCGGTCATCGCCCTCTCCCGATCGACGTCGTCGATTCCACCGTCCTTGACGCGGTTCGGACATGCCAGGGCCGAACGACCCTCAGGCAGTCACCCGCAACCGCTGCCGCGGCTGGACGCTGCGAGTGCAAGCTTCGTCAGGGGCCCCCAGCCCCCTGTAACGACTTCGCCGGGGTGGTCTTCTCGCGGCAACTCCACCACGGGTGACGAGACACCCGCGGGCCACCGGTCAAGAATCGTCTGGGCGATGACGCTAACGAGGCTCTCGGGACCTTCTCGGAAGATTCGCCGGAGTCACCTTCTCGGCGCGGCCGGACTCAAGCTGGGGCAGGACACCGCGGTGGGCGCTGTAGGCACGAGTGCCGGGTACTCTCAGAACCGTGCCTGCGACGCGCCGTCACCACCTTCCGCCGGGCCGGCAACCGTACGACCTGTTGAACGGCCTTCGCGTGGGCGCCCTCGTCGGCGGACTGCTGGGAGCCATTGCCACCGCAGCGACGAGCGTCACCAATGTCTGGCTGGTGTTCGCAGGTGCCGCGGGCGGCGGAGCCATCGGGTTCTGGTCGGAGAGACGCAGCCTGCGGCGTGCCCAATCCGATCATGCGGAACAGGGAGACGGCAGCCCCTGAGGGGCCAAGAGGCCCCGCATGCCGGGCTCGTAGGAGGAGTGCTCTGGGAAGACCGCGCCCCCGGGGCAACGGGGTTGCACCTCTCGGGACCCCCTCCGAGAACATCGCCGGGATCGAGTTCTCGCTGCGGCCGTCGTCCGTCCCCGGGAGCGGTCATCATCACCGCACAACCTGCGGTCCGCCGCACCCGGTCGGACAAGGAGAGAGCGTCATGCCGATGCCCCGGTGGCTCGCCCAGATCAACAAACGAGTGTTCAACCGAATCGAGATCAAGCGGGGCGTCCGGCCAGTGCTGATCCATGTGGGGAGGTCGTCCGGGACGACGTACTGGACTCCCCTCGACGCTCACCCCATTGATGGCGGCTACCTGTTCCTCCCTATGTACGGCCCACGCACGGACTGGGTCAAGAACGTAATGGCGGCCGGTACGGCGATTCTCAGGATCGACGGCGCTGAGATCGCGTTGGTTTCCCCGAGATTGATCAAGAAGGATGCCGCGTGGGAGTTGCTGCCCGCAACCACCAAGACCCCGCCAGGCATCTCGGGGGAAACCGAACTCCTGCGAATGGAGATTCGGCGGCAGGTCTGAGATGTCGCGAGCCCCTCGGGACCCCCTCGAAAACATCACCAGGGTGGAGTTCCTGCTCCGCCTTCGCCCAGAATGGCCCACTCGGTGCCATTCAGGGGTTACGCAGCTAAGGGGAGATGACGTGGCCTGCCGTGTCAGAGGCCGCTGGACGGCCCTGCTGGTACTCACGCTGCTGGCGGTCGGCTGTGGCGACCCCTCCACAGCGCCCACGACAGTGCCGGCAACGTCGTTGCCGATCGCAACCGCGACGTTGGCCCCGTCGACGACCGCCTTTGTGGCCTCCCCCACAACGACGACCTCGATTGCCCTGCCGGTCAACCCGACAACGACCACCGTCGCGTCTCCACCCGAGCTGGTCGTTGAAGGCAAAGGTCCGGTGTACACCCTTGAAGAGGCCCAGGTGTTCGGCGAGTTCGGACCGTTGCTGTGGGGCTTGGTGACAACCCTTAACGGCACCGACGCCATTGCGCATGGCCCTCGACACGAGTGGGTGATCTGGGGCCCACTGTGGGCCGGTCGGCTGCCTGTCCAGGGTTTGTACGACGTCTACGGGGTCACCGACTTGAGTGCCGTTGACCCCGAGGCCATCGCCGCGGTCGTGCCCGCTGGGACGACCATCGTGCTGCGGGAGGTCCGCTGGTCGCTCGACGAGTTGAACCAGTTCGAGGCGCTTATCCGGAGCGGCGTCCCCGACAACGGCATCTGTGAGATTGGCGGAGGGTCCTTGGTGAACCGACTCAGGCTGGTGTCCACCGTTCCAGACCCAGACCTCGCAGGTGTGCCTCCTGAGGCGGTCGTTGTCGAGGTGGTAGGCGAGTGCCCGGAGGGCTACTTCCTCCCCGGCGAAGAATCTCCGCCGTAGAGCATCTCGCCGGGCGGCAGCAGGCGGTCGGGGCCAGCCACGGCAGTATCGCCACTCCTCGGGACCCCCTCGAAAACATCACCAGGGTGGCCTTCGTGCTGCAGCTGCCGTCCGCTGCGGGGGCGCGTTGACCAGAGCGGCCAGGCGTGTCTGCGTAAGTGCCTGCAGTCTGGCGGGTGCTCTGGCACAGAGCGCGCACCTGATAGGTCGCGCCCATGTCAGCGCTGTGGTGTCCCCTCCCGGGCGCTGCTCCCCTCGACGGCCGCCCCCTCTGGGCAATGTCGTGTGTTGAAAAGTCCTCGGCCGAGATGGCGCCCGCCGATCAGGGGCCGCCGCCACTTCCAGCGGCGGTCAGGGTGTTCCCGTCAGCGTCCTGGTAGGTGACCAGCAGGGCGCCCACGTCTCCGGCTTGGATACTGGGGAGGATGATCGTGCCAGGGCTGCCTGTGAGGTCGGCCTGCCAGGCGAGAGTGGTTCCCTCCGAGTTGGTGACGTGGATGGTGATGCGGGTCGCGCCGGTGACCGCTGCCGGCCTGATGCTGGCGTAGCCCAGGGGTGCGACGCCGAGTCCGGTGGGGTTGCCAATCTGGTAGATGCCCCATCCGTCCGCTCCGTTGGGTGCCGTCAGGATGTTCATCTGGTGTCCCCGGCCGTCGTCGAGGGTGGCAAAGGTGGGGGCATTGGGCTCAGCCTCAGGGTCGAGTGTCACGGTGGGACTGTCCCATTCGAGTACCTCACGGGCGAAGCGCTCTGCCACCGCTTGCGGCCCGGCAGGTTCGAGCGGTTCGGGCCACACCGCCCCAGTACCGAGGGTGACGGAGGGCTCAACGGGCTCGGCGTCGATGCGCAGGCCTTCGGTGCCATCGTCGCCGTCCCATTCCAGCTGGTAACCATCGGTGGCGAACATCGCTCCATCGACGGTGATCCGATCGTCGGAGACGACGACCATGGTCTGCCGCACCTCGTAGCGGCCCTCGCTCTTTTGCCAGAATGTCGTCTCTAGCACGTCACCGGAGGCCTCGTCGACGTACCAGTCGGTCACCTGGTCGAGCGCGGACTCGGTTCCATCTTCGAGCACCGCGAACCCCCCGTCGATCACCTGCCGATACAACAGCGCCGGCCGTCCCCGGCTGTCCGTGTACTCCCCGGGGACGATGCTGCCCAACTCCTCATAGCCGGGGACGTTGGGAGAGGCCACGGGCGGATTGAAGAACACGATGCCAGTTCGCTCGGTCGGGTCGCTGCTGAGGAAGTCCTCACCGCAGACCGGCAGGACTAGCTTGGAATCGCCTTTGCCGTATGTCTGAACCGGGTAGTCGAGGTCGCCGAGGACGATCCTGTCTCGCACGGACCCGTCCGCAAAGGTAGCCAACTGCCTGAACCTCGCCCCGGCGAAGTCGGCCCAGGTCTCCAAGCGCAGGGCCGACGTGCCAGCGCCACCGGGCTGCTCACAGGACAGGTCAGCGACGAGCGTGAACTCGATGACCTGATGCCGCACCGTCACCTCCTCCGAGGTGGCACGAGTGAAGTCGGACCCCGGTCGGAAGAACAGGAGAACCGCCCCGAACCCGAGAAGCACCACTGCGAAGCTGGCGGCAGCCACCGCAGGGCCCCGCCAGACAGTCCTGCGAGTCCGTGTCGGTACATCTCGGATAGGAGGCGGTGGGGGGGCGGCCTCCCCGATCTTGCGCACCAGCCGCCGAAGCCACTCGTCCAGCTCGCTCATGTCAGAACCTCCCGTAGGCGGTCTCGTGCCCGACCGAGCTGTCTCCGTACCGTGCCCTCACTCACCCCAATCAGGTCAGCGACGGTGCGGGCATCGAGATCGTCCCAGTACGTCAGGAACACCACTGCCCGCTGCTGCGGGCTCAACCGGGCTACCGCCGCCGCCACCTCGGGCTCGAACTCCGCCATCTCATACGACTCACGGCGGGAGGCGCGAGCCTCACGCAACAGACGACGACGACCCGCCCGATGGAACATTCGCGCCTCGAACATCACCGCCCGGAACATCAACGCCCGCCGATTCGATGCCTCCCCCCACACACGAGACGTCATCACCCGAGCCATCGCATCCGCCACTACATCCGCAGCATTCGACGGCCCCACCAAACCGGTGGCGAACCGCGTCAATTCACCAGCGTGCCTCGCGTACAGGTCAGCGGACGTCGCGTCGATCACTGTCACCAACCCTAAGTAGCCGCCGACCGCAATGCTGACTGACACGCCTGGGCCACAACCACCACACCGGATCTAGGCCGCCAGTCCCATCGGCTGAATCGACCGAGGACTCTCCGATGACCCTGCCCACCGCCACGGGCTACCGTGGTCATCGGTCCGCAGAGGTGACCGCTCGGGACCTCCTCGAGAACCTCACCAGGGTGGAGTTCCTGCTACTCCTTCCGGCCCTCAACCTCCATCTGCCTGCAGCCCGGCGACCTCAGATCCGCTCCACCATGAGGCCGTAGCGCTGCTGAGCAGCCTGGGCCGAGGTGCCGAGTAGCCGGCCGATCCGAGCCCAGGACACGCCGGCCGTGCGTGCCGCCGCCACCGCGTCGAGCACCTGGCGCTCGCTGCGCGCCCGCGCCATCGCGGCCCGCTGCAGCAGGTACTCGGCAACAGGGCGTTCGTCGCCCGGGGCAGGCTCGTAGGCCTCGGCCCGTCGGGCTAGTTCATCGGCCTGATCGAGGATCTCCTGCAGCGATCGAGGCATCGGCATCACCTCAGGAACTTGGGTCGGGCAGGCATGGCGTGCACGATGAAGTCCAGTCCCTCGGCTGAAGCCACGCCGATCTCCAGCAGACGCCCGGACCGATCGGCCCCGATCAGCACGACGAGATCCCTCGTCTCGAAGACCCGGACGGGATGGTGGTAGGCATGCAGCATGTCGTCGTCGGCGATCCCGTGCTTGCGAGCGCTCGCCAGGATCGTGGGGTCCATGGCGTCAACTTACATTGACAGTCTATCACTGTCAGCCCCCTTGCGAGACGTGAAGATCCTCGGCTCTCTGCAGTGTCCCCTGCTGCCCCTCGCTACCCCCCACCTCACCGGGCGGCCAGCCACTCCTGGTAGGCGACCCCCTCCATCCAGGGGGCGAAATGCACCTGGCGCCAGCGTTGCCTCACTTCCTCGAACAACGCTGCCGACGGCTCCTGGCTCAGGCCCAGGCGGGCCACCTCCAGAGACGGCTCCCATCCCGTGCTCCCCAGGGCGGCGTCCACCGCCTGCCGCCAGTCGGCGGGCAGGCTGGACGCCCGCTCCGGGTCGGCCCAGTAGCGGGCCAGGCGACCGGCCAGGCGGGCCGCCCGGCGCACCTCCCGGGCCAGCGCCTTGTCCACCGGAGGCTCCAGTCCCCCCAGCGTGTCCTGCAGCCAGGCGCCGAGCGACTCGTCCCCAGAGGCGGCCGGGTCGGCGGCAGTTCGCTCGTAGAGAGCGTCGATGGCGGCGACGAGGCCGAGGTGCCCGGCCACCGTCTACCCGGTCTCCGCTACGACGATCTCCCGGAAGGCGGAGGCGAGGCGGCCGCCCACCTCACCGGGACGCAGGGCACAGTCCCCCACCGCGGCGAGGGGCATGACCTCTCTGACCGTGGAGAGGGCCAGGGCCTCCTCCGCCTCCAGCAGGCGGGCCACCGGGAACACCCCCTCGACGACCCGCAGGCCGAGGCGAGGGGCCACTTCGCCCAGCAGCACCGCCCGGGTGATAGACGGCAGGATGCCGAGGCCCAGCGAGGGCGTTTCCAACCGTCCGTCGGCCACCCAGGCCACCGAGAAGGTCGGTCCCTCCAGGACGAGGCCATCGGGGGTGAGGAGCAAGGCATCGTCGTACCCCCGGCGGCGGGCCAGGTCGGTACTCGCCATGTTGGCGGCGTAGGACAGCCACTTGACGGCGCAGAAGGGAGAGAGGTCGGTGGCGGGGTGCCAGGGAGCCTCCATAGGGAGCAGGCGGAGTGCCTCGGGCGCCGCGGCGATCGGCTCCCACAGCACGATCGTGCGGCCGGCGGCGGGCACCAGGGGGTCGCGGCCGCCGCCGGTGAGCAGCACCCGCACCTGGCAGTCTCCCCCCGCCCGGCTCACGGCGCGCACCCAATCCTCCAGGGCGTCGCGGGGCGGCACCTCGAGGCCCAGGGCGGCGGCGCTGCCCGCCAGGCGGTCGAGGTGGGCGGAAACGCGGAACGGAACCCCGTGGTAGGCGCGGACCACCTCGAAGCAGCCGAAGCCACGCTGCAGGCCCCAGTCGAAGACCGAGATGCCGGCCTAGGCCTCCGGCACCTCTACCCCGTCGATGAGCACGCGCATGGACGGGCAGCCTAATGGCCCCACGGGCCGATGGGCCACGGCCACCGTCCCCACCTACGCTTCCGGGCATGTCCGACGGCCCGACCCGCCCCCGCCTCCCACCGAGGCTGGCCCCGGCCTTCGCCGCCGCCGGGTGGCTGGAGGACGGCACTCCCTCCCCGGCGGCGGCCGGCCTGCTCGCCGCCCTGCGGAGCGGTCCCGACCCCGACGGCGCCCTCACCCGCCTCGGCGCCTCCTTCACCGCCCTGCCGGCGCTGGGGGCCGAAGCCCTGGCCG
>JBDROA010000173.1:0-18187 GCA_043810615.1 Actinomycetota bacterium
GGTCAGCACGTTCATACAAGAGGCCAGACGGCGAGGGCTGCTGAGCCGGCCTCCAACGCCCGGGGCCGCCACTGGGGAACTCACTATGAAGGCGCGACACCTCCGCGACCAGTTTGAAGCTCCCCCTACCCAGCAAGGAACAGGGCTATGACAGGCAGCGTCGTCAAGAAGGCCAACCGCTGGTACGTCATCATCGAACAGCGCGATCCCCAGACCGGGGCCCGTCGGCGCAAGTGGCACTCCGGATACCGCACCAGGCGCGAGGCTGAAGCGGCGCGGACCGACATCCTGTCCCGGATCCAACACGGTACCTACGTGGACCCGCACAGACTCGACGTCCGCGAGTACCTCATGGACTCCTGGCTGCCGTCGATCAGTTCCTCGGTCAAGGAGAGCACGCTGCGTTCGTACGCCCTGAACATCCATCGGCATGTTCTCCCTGCCCTGGGCGGACGGCTTCTCCAGGACTTGAGGGTCCCCGATCTGAACGCCTTCTACGCCGGACTCCTCAAGGTGCCACGGGCCTCAGGTGGAGGGACCCTCAGCCGAACCACCGTCCGGTACGTGCACACGATCCTGCACAAGGCCCTGGCCGACGCCGTTCGCTGGAACCTGCTCGCGGTCAACCCAGCGGATGCCGCCACCCCGCCCAGACCCGCGGCCAGAGGCTCCGCCATGAGGGTCTGGGAGCCCGACGATGTCCGGCGCTTCCTCGCGGCGGTTGCCGGCGACCGACTGTCCGCCGCCTGGCTCCTGCTGGCCTCGACTGGGCTGCGGCGTGGAGAGCTACTAGGCCTCCGTTGGCAGGACGTCGATCTTCAGGAAAGGCGGCTTCACATCCGCCAGGCTCTCATTGCGCTCGGCGGAACCTCCAGCGTCACCACTCCCAAGAGCGGACACGGCCGCACCGTGGCCCTCGATCGCGCATCCGCAGAGGCTCTCGACCGACACCGGCGGCTGCAGGTCGCCGAGCGCCTGGCGGCCGGACCCGCGTGGACCGACACGGGCTTTGTGTTCACCCAACCCGACGGCCGAGCGGTGCGGCCGGATGGTCTGACCCGTCGCTTCGCAGGTCTCATAAGGGCCGCTGGGTTGCCGACGATCAGGCTCCATGACGTTCGGCACACCCACGCGACTCTCGCTCTTCGAGCCGGAGTGCACCCGAAGATCGTCTCAGAACGCCTGGGCCACGCAACGGTATCGATCACGCTTGACACCTACTCCCATGTGCTTCCTTCTCTCCAGGAGCAGGCCGCCGAGACGATCGCGCGCCTCTTCGCAACGTCATAGTGGGGGCGCTCTGTGTCGGCCCGGTAGAGATTCGGTAGAAGTCAGGGGTTTCGCAGCCCCCCTCTTCCCTTGCGCCAGTCGGCCTTCTCTCGCGCAATCCCTTGCGGGCCAACGTAATCCCGGTGCCCGGGGCAGGATTCGAACCTGCACGTCCCCGAAGGGGCAGCGGAGTTTAAGTCCGCCGCGGCTGCCACTTTCGCCACCCGGGCGCGCCGCGAGGTTAGCCCACCAGGGCCAGTGGCGTGTGCGCCGCGATGCCGAGGAAGTCCTGGTCGTGGTGCAGCAGGGGCAGGCCCCGGTCGATGGCCACCGCCGCCACCAGGCAGTCGGTCAGCGACTGTGGGGTGAAACCTCCCCGTCGGCAGGCCCGATAGACCGCGGCCGCCTCCTCGAAGTCGAACAGCGGCCGGGCGGGCACGAAGTGGCACCGGTTGAGCATCCGCCTCAGCTCACCGGCGTGGCGGTCGTCCCGCGCCCCCGTCAGCACTTCGGCCACCACCACGTCGGTGGTGAAGCCCCCTTCATCGAGTAGGGCCTCTGTCATCTGATCGACCTCCGAACCTGTGGCTCGCAGGTACTCCACCCAGGCCGAGGTGTCGATCAGGGCCATGTGCCCTCCAGGCGGTTGCGCCCGATGGCGTCGAGGTCCCCTTCCCACCCGGTGCCCCGCATCGCCAGGGCCTCCTCGAGGGTCATCACGTCGCCCACAAGACGATGCAACGCGAAGTGCACCGCTTCACGCTTGGTGCGCAACTGGTAGCGACGCATCACCTCCTCCACCAGAGGTTCGTCCAGATCGATGTTGGTGCGAGCCATAGTGCCACTCTACACCAGAGTACACCTCGATGTACAGATCTACACCCCGACCGCCAGCCTCTGAGCGATGCCGTCAAGCAGGTCGGCCTCCGAGACCACGATCTGGGCCCTCCCCGACCGCCGCACGGCCTCGGCCGCGACTATCGCCCCACCCAGCAACACCGGCGCCCGCGCCGGGTCGAGGGAGGGGAGAGCGGCGGTCTCCTCGAGGCTGAGGCCGGTGAGGCGATCCACCAGGGCGTCCAGGACCGCCAGAGGCACCGCAGCCCCGTGGACCCTCTCCGGGTCGTAGACCGCAAGGCCCAGGGTGATGGCACACAGCGCGGTGTAAGTGCCGCCCACCCCGACCACCGTCTCCGGCACTCCCGGCATCGACACGCCGGCAAAGACCTCGGCTGCCGCCCGGCGGGCCGCCTCCAGGGCCCCGGGATCGGAGGGCAAACCCGGCAGGAAGCGCTCCTTCACCCGCCGCGAGCCCAGGTCGATGCTCTCGACCGACTCGGGCGCCGACGTCCCGAACACGAACTCGGTGCTCCCCCCACCCACGTCGATCACCAGGTAGGGCCCCGGCCCGGGACTGCCGTCGGTCGCCCCCTCGAACGACAGCACGGCCTCCTCCTCACCGGTGATCACTTCGGGGCGCACCCCCAGCGCCGCCCGGGCGCGGTCCAAGAAGGCCTCCCGATCGGCGGCGGCGCGCACCCCCGCGGTGGCCACCACCCGCAGCGCCGCCACCCCGGCCTCCCGAGCGGTAGCCCCATAGGCGGCGAGGACCTCCAGGGTGCGGGTGACCCCCGCCTCCCCCAGGCGCCCGGTGCGGTCCACCCCGGCGCCCAGGCCCGTCACTACCACCCGGCGCGCCAACGGCTGCACCCCTCGGGCCGAGACCTCAGCGATCAGTAACCGGGTGGAGTTGGTGCCGATGTCCCCGGCGGCGACCCTCACTTCGGCTCTCGCCAGCGGGGGTTGGTGACCACCCGCCCCGCCACCTCCACCATGCAGGGCTCGGCGCAGTCGAGCGGTTCCACCCAGACGGCCGCCGCCTCCCCCACCGGGTTGTCGTTCCCGGCGGCGTGGTCGGCGTAATGGGCGTGGAGGCACTTCACCCCGGCGCGGGCGCCCCCCACCCCGCCTGAGGGGCGGGCCTCCGGGCTTCCCGTCAGGGCGGCGTCCCGCTCGGCGGCGTAACGGCCATGGGCGGCCTCGAGACGGGCGGCGAATCCCGGGTCGGCGCCGGCCCGCCGCTCCATGGCGGCCACCCCTCCGGCCGACTCCAGCCGCCCCACCCGGCGCTGCGCCAGGGGGCAACACAGCCAGTAGCGAGTGGGGAACGGCGTGCCGTCGTCGAGCAGTGGGGGCACCACGATCGCCACCGGCAAGCCCAGGGGGCAGCGCCGGGCGGCGACTGCCGCCGAGCGCAACGGCCGCCCGATCTGGACGGCGACTACCGCGTCGTCATCCATCGTGGACCAGGTCGCCCCCGGTGAGGAAGCTCCACAGGTCCCGCCACCAGGGTTGCTCGCCGGGGCGGATCAGGGTCGGCTCCGGCTCGGCCACCGCCGCCGCCTCCTCCTCCCCGTGGGGGGCGACGACCACGTAGGAGATCTCCCCCGGGCGGACCAGGCCGAACTGCTCGCGGGCGAGGCGCTCCACCTCCTCGTCGGTCTGCAGCACCGCTACCGCCGCCTCGAGGTGAGCGTTCTCGACCCGCATCGCCAGCAGCTTGTCCTGGGCCAGGGCCACCGAGCGGCGATCGGCAATGATCTGGCGGAAGGGGAAGATGCCGGCGGCCGTGACCACGACCACCACCAGCGCGGCCAGGGCCAGCAGGCCCGACAGCGTCCTCCCGCCGCGTGCTTCCCTCACCGGGCCACCCCCCCGTACGGGTCCCAGCCGGCGTAGCGGGCCTGGTCGCCCAGGCGCTCCTCGATGCGCAGCAGCTGGTTGTACTTGGCAGTGCGCTCGCCCCGGGCGGGGGCCCCGGTCTTGATCTGCCCGGCGTTGGTGGCCACCGCTAGATGGGAGATGAAGGAATCCTCGGTCTCCCCGGAACGGTGGCTGACCACCCGCCCGTACCCGGAGCGCTCCGCCAACTCCATGGTGTGCAGGGTCTCGGAGAGGCTACCGATCTGGTTCACCTTCACCAGCACGGCGTTGGCCACCCCGGCCTTGATGCCCTTGCGGAGCAGTTCCTCGCTGGTGACGAAGATGTCGTCCCCCACCAGCTGCACCCGGCCGCCCAGAACGCGGGTGAGGAGGGCCCAACCCTCCCAGTCGTCCTCGGCGAGGCCGTCCTCGATGGACACCAGCGGGAAGCCATCCACCAGATCGGCGTAGAAGTCGACCATCTCCTCGGAGCTCAGGGACCTGCCGTCGAGGTGATAGGCGCCGTCGCGGTGGAACTCCGAAGCGGCCGGGTCGAGGGCGAACGCCACCTGGCGGCCCGGCTCGTACCCGGCCACCTGCACCGCCTCGACCAGCAACTCGAGGGCTTCGCGGTTGCGGGCCAGATCGGGGGCGAAGCCGCCTTCGTCGCCGACGCTGGTGCTCAGGCCGCGCTTGGCGAGGACCTTCTTGAGAGCGTGGTACACCTCGACCCCGGCGCGCAACCCCTCGCGGAAGGTGGGGAAGCCGGCGGGGATCACCATGAACTCCTGGATGTCCACCGCGTTGGCGGCGTGTACCCCGCCGTTGAGCACGTTGAGCATGGGGGTGGGCAGCACCCGGGCCGACGGCCCGCCGAGGTAGCGGAACAGGGGCATCCCTGAGGCGTTGGCGGCGGCGCGGGCCACCGCCAGCGACACCGCCAGGATGGCGTTGGCCCCGAGGCCGGCCTTGTTGGGGGTGGCGTCGAGGTCGCACATCGCCTGGTCGAGAGCTTCCTGGTCGGTGGCGTCGCGCCCGAGCAGCAGCGGCGCGATGCGGTCGTTGACGTGGCCGACGGCCCGCTCGACACCCTTACCGCCGAAGCGGCCTCCGCCGTCTCGAAGCTCGATGGCTTCGAGCGCCCCCGTCGACGCCCCGGAAGGGACCCCGGCCCGGCCGAAGGCTCCGCCAGCGAGCAGCACCTCGGCCTCGACGGTCGGGTTCCCCCGGGAGTCGAGGATCTCACGGGCCCGTACTTGTGCGATCTGGAACACGGGCCCTCCTTGAGCCTTACAAGGTATCACCTAAGTCGCCGAACCTCCAGGATCGACCTCGGCCCGCTTGGCCACCTCCCAGCGGCGGTCCATCTCCTCGAGGCTGAGCCCCGACAGGCTACCCGCCTTCTCCATCTCCCGGAACCGCCGTTCGAAACGGTCGGAGGCGCGGCGCAGCGCCTGCTCCGGGTCCACTTCCAGGTGCCGGGCCAGGTTGGCCACGGCGAAGAGCAGATCCCCCAGTTCGTCGGTGCGCCGGGCCCCCTCGGCGAGCACTTCGCCCAGTTCCTCGTGCACTTTGGCCACGACACCCTCGAGGTCGGGCCAGTCGAAACCCACCAAGGCGGCACGGGCGGCGAGGGCGTGGGCCCGCGACAGGGCGGGCAGCGCCTCGGGCACCCCCTCGAGGAGCGACTCCCGTCCCTTCTCCTCGCGCTTGATGACCTCCCAGTTGGCCAGGACCGCCTCGGCGGTCTCGGCCTCGACCTCCCCGAACACGTGGGGATGGCGCCGCACCAGTTTGCGGCGGATGCCCTCGGCCACCTCCTCGACACCGAAGGCCCCGGTCTCCGCCGCCAGGGTGGCGTGGAAGACCACTTGCAGCAGCAGGTCACCCAGCTCCTCCTCGGCCTCCACATAGCCGGGGTAGTCGGGCTCGCCGCCGGGGGCCTCGGGGGGGAGAGCCTCGAGGGCGGCCACCGCCTCGTAGGCCTCCTCGATGAGGTGGCGGGCGAGGGAGTGATGGGTCTGGCGGCGGTCCCAGGGGCACTCCCGGCGCAGTCGGGCGTTGATCTGCACCAGGCCCGGCCAGCCCGGAGGGACCGGATCGAGGAAGAGAGAGACGCGCAGGCCGGCGTGCCCCGCCCCGAGGCCGGTGAGGGTCACGTGCTCCACTTGCTCCTCCGGCCCGCCCAGGTCGGCGAGGCGAGTGACCGGGGTCTCCGCGGGGAGGAGACGCAGCAGTGCGTCGCGCACTTCGAAGAGCACCGCCGCCGTGTCCACCTGGGCGATCACCGTGGGCAGGTGGAGCAGGAGGGGCTCGGGGAGGCTGCGGCCGTCCAGCACCTGGAAGCCGCGCTCGAGGGGGTCGGCCCCGGCCCGCTCCAGCGCCAGGGACAGAAAGGACTCGCCGGGGGCGATCTCCATCGGAATGCCGGCGGCGGCGGCCGCCTCGCGGATGAGGACCACCGCCCGTTCCCCCACCAGGGCGCTGCCCGGCACCCCGTAGGCCACCGGGCCGGCCCCGGCCAGGCGCAGCACGCGGGCCGCGATGCCCCGGTACACCTCGTCGAAGTCGGCGGCCTGCTCGTACAGGTCGTCGCAAGATTGCACCGGACGCCGCCCGGCCAGTTCGGCGGCGGCCGGGTGGGCCAGGGTGCGCAGCACCACCGTTACCCCGGGGTCGAGCAGGCGGAGCCGGATGTCGACCGGGACCCGGTCCAGGCCGGCCGGGCCCAGGCCGGTGACGAGGATCATCCCGCCGAAGAGGTCGTCGTCGTGCCCGCTTCGGCCGCTTTGATGCCGATGGGCGTCCAGGTGCCGTAGCGCTCCGCCACCCAGGCATCGGCGGATTGCAGCACGCCGTTGAGCCACTCGGTCCAGAGGCCGCCGATCTCCTCGTCGGAGAGCATCGCCTGAGGGTCGGCCAGGTACTGCTCGCGGGTGGGAGTGGTGCGCTCCGACACCACCAGCAGGTGGAACCCGAACTCGGTCTGCACCGGGCCGGTGAACTCGCCCAGAGGCGCCGCCATTGCCGCCTCGGCGAACTCCGTGACGTAGCCGGCGGCGGCGGCGCAGCCCAGGTCGCCTCCCACGGCGCCGGTGTCGAGCGACACCTCGCCTGCCACCGTGGCGAAGTCCTCCCCCGCCGCCAGCCGAGCCTGCACCGACTCGGCCTCCTCCAGGGTCGCCACCAGGATGTGCTCGACGCACACCGAGGTCAAGGTCGCCGGGTCGGCGAAGAGAGCGTCAACCGTGCCCGGAGCCGCCACCAGTTGGTCTACGGCGGCGTCGCGCAGCGCCAGCAGTTCGGCGTTGAAGCGCACCATCTCCGCGGAGGCGTCCCCCACCCCGAGGAACTGGGCGGGGGTGAGCCCCTGCTCGGCCATTGTCGCCTCGAACTCCGCCAGGTACACCACCACGGCCGCCGGGTCCGTCGCCGCCCCGAAGTCGGCCGCCAACGACTGGGTGAGCGCCTCCACCGCCACCAGGCGGAAGAGGGTCTCGAGGAAGGCGTCGTCGATGGGCAGGGTGTCGCCCTCGAACAGGGCGCCGATGTCGGACAGGCGGATGACGGAATCGCCTACCCCGGCGATCTCCTCGTCCCCGCCGGAGCATGCGGCGAACGAGAGGGTGAGGGCGACGAGGACGATGGTGAAGCGGCGCAAAGGATCTGCCCCCGGGGGTTGAGGGTACGCATTGTACGATCCGGCCGGGATCATCCGCCCGTGGTGGTGGTCGTCGTCGTGGTCTCGGCTCCAGGAGCCTGGATGCCGTCGACCGTCCAGGTGCCGTATTCCTCCGCCACCCAGATGTCGGCGGCCTCGAGGACGCCGGTGATCCAGTCGCCCCAGATCATCGTCGCCTGGGCACTGGAGATCACTCCCCAGGGATCGCCCAGGTACTCGATCCGGCTGGGGATGGTGCGTTCCGACACCACGATCAGGTGGAAGCCGAAGTCGGACTCCACCGGGCCGGTGACCTCACCGAGCGGCGCCCCGGCCGCCGCCCGGGCGAACTCGTCAACGTAGTCGCCGGCGAGGCCGCAACCCAGGTCGCCGCCTGCCGACTGAGTGTCGAGGGAGACTTCGCCCGCCACCGTGGCGAAGTCCTCCCCCGCCGCCAGCCGAGCCTGCACCGCCTCTGCCTCCTCCAGGGTCTCCACCAGGATGTGCTTGGCGCACACCCGGGTCAGAGTGATGGGGTCTTCGAACAGCCGGTCCACCGTCGCCGGCGCCACCGCCAGTTGCTCGAGGGCGGCGTCGCGCAGCGCCACTACCTCGGCGTTGAAGTGCACCAGTTCCAGGGAGGCGTTCTCCACGCCGAGAAGTTCGGCGGGGCTGACCCCGGACTCCGCCATGCTGGCCTGGAACCGGGTGTAGTAGTCCTCGACGGCCGCCGGGTCCACTGTGGTCCTGAACTCGGAGGCGAGCGCCTGGGTGAGGGCTTCGAGGGCGATCTTGGCGAACAAGGTGTCGCGGAACCCATCGTCGATGGGCTGGGCCCCCTCGTAGAGGGACTCGACCTCGGACAGGCGGATGATGGTGTCGCCCACCCCGGCGAGTTCTTCGTCGCCGCCCGAGCAGGCTCCGGCGAGCAGGACGAGGGCGAGGGCCGGGAGGAGGACGGCGAGCCGGCGCAAAGGAGTCACCCCCGGGGGTCGAAGGGCCACATTGTACGGAGGAACTCGGTGAGCGCCGCTGCCGGGGGCCCCGCGGGCGCCGGGATGAACAGCTCCTCGGCCCGCAGCACCGCCCGCGGGACCAGGCGCTGCAGCCGCACCTCCTGGGAGGCGCTCAGCGCCACCGGGGCCAGCTTGACCTCGTGGCGCAGGCGCACCACCTCGGCCAGTCCTACCCGGAGGGCTTCCACCCGCAGCCGGGCGATCTCGATCAGGGCCCCGGCGCGCAGCGGGGGCGGCCCGTAGCGGTCCTCCCACTCGGCCGCCACGTCGTCAACCTCGGCCTGGGTGGCGGCGGCGGCGAGGCGTCGGTAGGCCTCGAGCCGGGCCGCCTGGTCGGTCACATAGTCGTCGGGGAGGTGGGCGGTGACCGGGAGGTCGATGCGCACCTCGGAAGGCTGCGGCTCGGGGGCCCGGCCGGACTGCATTTCGGCCACCGCGTCGGCCACCAGGGACACATACAGGTCGAAGCCCACCGCGCTGATGTGCCCCGACTGCACCTTGCCCAGGATGCTCCCCGCCCCCCGGATCTCGAGGTCGCGCATCGCCAGCCGGAAACCGGACCCCAGGTCGCCGAACTCCCCGATCGCCTCGAGGCGGCGGTAGGCGTCCTCGCTGAGGGACAGCGCCGGGGGATGGAACAAGTAGGCGTAGGCCCGCTGGGTGGAGCGGCCCACCCGCCCTCGCAACTGGTAGAGCTGGGCCAGGCCGAGCAGGTCGGCCCGCTCCACGATGAGCGTGTTCACCTGGGGCAGGTCGAGGCCGGACTCGATGATGGTGGTGGCCACCAGCACATCGAAGGCCCCGCTCCAGAAGTCGAGCATGACCTGCTCCAGCTGGCCCTCGTTCATGCGGCCGTGGGCCACGGCGTAGCGGGCGTCCGGGACCAGGGCTCGCAGCCGAGCCAGGGCGGTGTCGATGGACTCGATGCGGTTGTGCACGTAGAAGACCTGGCCCTCGCGCAGCAGCTCCCGGCGGATCGCCGCCGAGACGGCCTGCGAGTCGTAGGGGCCCACGAAGGTGAGGATGGGGTGGCGATCCTCGGGCGGGGTGGCGATGCGGCTCACCTTGCGGATGCCGGCGAGGGCCATCTCGAGGGTGCGGGGGATGGGGGTGGCGGTGAGGGTGAGGACGTCCACCGAGGTGCGCCGCTCCTTGATGCGGTCCTTGGCCGCCACCCCGAAGCGCTGCTCCTCGTCCACCACCAGCAGGCCCAGGTTGCGGAAACGGATGTCCTCACTGAGCAGGCGGTGGGTGCCGATGACCAGGTCCACCTCGCCGCTCTCCAGGCCGGCCACCACGGCCTGCTGCTGGCGGGGGGTGAGGAAGCGGCTCAGCACCTCGACCCGCACGGGGTAGGGAGCGAGGCGAGTGGTGAAGGTCTGATGGTGCTGCTGGGCGAGAAGGGTGGTGGGCACGAGCACCGCCACCTGCTTGCCGTCCTGCACCGCCTTGAAGGCGGCGCGCAGCGCCACCTCGGTCTTCCCAAAGCCCACGTCGCCGAACACCAGGCGGTCCATGGGCTCGGCCGTCTCCATGTCCTCCTTGACCTCGGCGATGGTGGTGATTTGGTCGGGTGTCTCCTCGAAGGGGAAGGCCGACTCCAGCTCCTGCTGCCACGGGGTGTCGGCGGGGAAGGCGTGGCCCTCGATCAGAACCCGGGCCCGGTGCAGAGCCACCACCTCCTCGGCCACCGCCGCCACCGCCCGCCGCACCCGGCCCTTGGTGCGCTCCCAGTCGGCCCCGCCCATGCGGGAGAGGCGAGGGGCCTCGCCCCCGGTGTAGGGACGGACTGCGGCCAACTGGTCGGTGGGAACGTAGAGGCGGTCCTGCCCGGCGTAGGCCACCAGCAGGTAGTCCCGTTCGACGTCCGCCACCGTCTGCGTCACCAGGCCTTCGAAGCGGCCGATGCCGTGGCGGTGGTGGACCACGTAGTCGCCCGGGCTGAGGTCGGAGTAGCCCGCCGCCGTCCCGCCCCGCACGGACGGGCCCGGTCGGCGGTGGGCCCGCCGGCGGCCGGCGATCTCCTGCTCGCCGAGCACGGCGGCCTCGGCGGTGACGAAGCCGTGGTGTACCCCGGTGGCCAGCACGATCGACTCCCCGCGGCCAAGCGCTTCACGGCGGGGCAGGCCCACCCCGTTCTCCGCCAGGACCCGGGCCACCCGGTCGGCAGCGGGGGCGCCGTCCATTGCCACCACCACCTGCACCCCGCGCCCCAGCAGCCGGCCGATGGCGGCCGCCACCGACTCGGCATCGCCCGGGACCGCGTCCAGTCCGGACACCGCCAACGCCTCGTCGCCGGGCCCGGCCGCCACCGGAGGAGCTTCGAGGAGGTACTCCCCCGGCAGGGCCAGCGGGAGGTACAGCGCCGGGTGGTCGCCGGCTTCGGGAGCGGCTGGACCCCAGGTGGGGGCGAGCGCCGCCGCCAACTCGGCCTCCTCACGACGGAGTTCCTGCGCCCGGTCGGCGCAGCGGGCCGGGTCGAAGAGGACCAAGATGGTCCCCGGGGCGGCTTCGTCGGCGGCGGTGCGCTCCGTCGCCAGCCAGGGCAGCCAGGACTCCATGCCGGAGAAGGAGATGCCGTCGGCGAACCGGTCCCAGGTGCTGGCCGCCCACGACTCATCGTGGGCGAGGCGGGACGCCACCTCCCGCACCCCCGGGTCGGGGCGCACCTCCCGCGCCGGGTAGGCCACCAGGGCTTCGAGCCGGTCGGTGGAGCGCTGGTCGGCCACCGCGAAGGCCCGCACCTCCTCGACCCGGTCGCCCCAGAAGTCCACCCGCACCGGGTGGCGGCCCTGCGCCGGATACACGTCGACCAACCCGCCCCGCACCGCCACCTCCCCCCGGGCCTCGACCCGGTCGGTACGGTGGTAGCCGGCGGCGACCAGGGCGGCGCTCACTTGCTCCAGGGGAACCTCCTCCCCGACCCGCACCATCACCGGCGCCACCGCTGAGGGGCTGAGCCGCTGCGTAACCGCTCGCACCGAGGCCACCACCAGCCCCGGTTCGCCCTGAGCCAGGCGGTGGCGGGCCACGGCCCGGGCCCCCATGGCCTGAACGCTGGGCGAAACGTGCTCAAAGGGCAGGGTCTCCCAGGCGGGGAGGTGCCGGGCCTCCACGAACAGAGCGGCATCGTCGGTCAACTCCTCGGCGTCTCGCTCCCCCGGTACTACCGCCAGCACCGGCCCCCGGGAGGCCAGGGCGGCGGCGAACCAGGCGCGCAGGCCGGGGGGCACCACCAGGCGGCCGGGGGCGGTCGGGCGGTGCCGCCAGCGTTCGAGGAGAAGGGCCAGCGGAGGTGGCATGCGAGAGTGAAGGCTACCGTCGCCTCAGCCGGGCCGATCGGGGCCGGAGGCAGCACCGGATCGACCAGGCGGGCTCGCACTCGAGGCTGCAACGCTTCGGGCCCGGGGTGGAGCGCCCGGCCGTCGGGGCGCACGAAAGTGAGGTGCCGGTCGGAACGCCCGACGAGCCGCTAATCGCCCTCGTGGACCAGCGGTGATGGTGCCCGCAGAGGGTGACCGGGTTGTCGAGAAGGCGATAGCCACACCCCCGGGTCATGCCGTCAGAGCGGAGCCGGCTCGGCAGGAGTTGAGTTGTGGCGTTTTGCCGCCTGGGGGCGCACAATGAAGCCAGACGGCGAGGAGGGAACGTGCGCGGCGCGGTACGGTTGCGGATGTGGCTCGTGGTTGCACTTGTGGCTGGAGCCGGGCTGGGATGCGGCGGGAAGCCGGCGGCCGGCTCAGGCACCCCGGCCGATGAGCCGGGGACCGCAGTGGGATCCACCATCCCCGGTCTGCGTCGCGAAGTGCGCACCGACGCGGTGGCGACCGACTTCGTAGGGGTGTGGACGGGCACCACCTTCGACAAGCCCGGCGAAGGCACGTCGACCGACACTCTGGTGATCGCCATCCCGGAACCTCCTGCCCAGGGCGCTTGGGAGGTCGTACTCACCGGTACGTTCTGTGAGGGCGGCGAGCAGCGCGTGGACAACCCGATTGTCGAGGAGGGGGTCTTGATCTTTCTGACCCTGGCTCGGGATGGCGAGATGGTGGTGCGCCTGGGCATCGACGCCCAGGACGCCCGAGTCGTCGTTGGGGAGTCTCTCCCCGCTCCGGGGAACGATTGGGGGGATCCTCGCGACCTGGAGCTCAACCTGACCGGATAGACGGCCAGATCTGGGCAGTTCAGAGGCCCGGCAGTCGCGCCGACGGGCACCATTCCCGCCCGGCAGATGACATGCGGTAGTGGGCGGCCCGGTGGTGTCTTCGGCACCCGAGCCGCAGGTTGTCGAGGCCGGTTGGATCCCAACCGTCGGCCCAGTGGACCAGCTGGTGGAGATCCACCCGGCGGGCATCTCTCACCCGGGGAACCGGCAGCCCCGGCCGCGCCGGCGCACCTGTCGGGCCGGCCAGGGAGGATTGACGCGCCCCGCCCGGCCGATGCCCACCGTGGACCCGTCGGGCCGCGCGGCCACCGTCTCGAGGCGCTCTCAGCCCACCAACCCCTGCTCCCGGTACCAATCGACCGTGACCCGGAGCCAGTCCTCCACAGGGGTGTAGGCCAGGCCCAGGTCCCGGGTGGCCCGCGACCCGTCGTAGGCGGCCCCGTGGCGCAGCACCCGGGCCATCTCCCGGCACACCGGGGCCTGCCGCCCCGCCAGATGCCAGGCCCCGCCCACCGCCGCCGCCGCGGACGAGGCCGTCCACCCGGGCAACAACCGCACCTTGTGCTCCACACCGGCCACCCTTCCCAGCAACGCCACCGCCTCTCGCACCGTCAGGGTGGCCCCGCTCACCAGGTAGCGCTCCCCCGGCGCCCCCCGCCGCTCTGCCAGCAGATGGGCCCGGGTGCAGTCGTCCACGAACACCAGGCTGAAGATGGTGTCCACCGTCCAGCGCAGGCGGCCATTCAGGCAGCCGACGAGGAGGCGGGCCGTGCCCCCGGTGCGCCCCGGCCCCTGCACCGAGGCCGGGTTCACGCAGGCCACCTCGACCCCCGTGCGCTTCCCTTCGGCCAGCACCGCCTGTTCCCCCAGGTGCTTGGAGCGCTCGTAGTGCGACAGGTAGGAGCCGCGGTGCGGGGTGGCCTCGGTGGCCACCGTCCCCGCCGCCTCGCCCATGGTCACCGCCGACGAGGTGTGCACCACCCGGGGCACCCCGGCGGCGGCCGCCGCCCGCACCACCCCGGCCGCCCCCTCCACGTTGGCCCGGTACAGGGGCGCCGGGTCGGCCAGGCACATGGCGTTCACGCCGGCGGCGTGGAACGCCACCCGGCAGCCCGCCATCCCCCGCCGCAGGGCCTCGCCGTCGGACAGGTCGCCGGCCACTGCCTCGGCCCCCAGCGAGCGCACCATGTCCTGCCCCTCGGGGGTGCGGGCCAGGGCGCGCACCGCCCGCCCGTCGGCCGCGAGGCGGCGCAGCAGGGCCCCGCCCACAAAACCCGTCCCGCCGGTGAGGAAGACGTCAGGCACTGGTCTTGGCGGTGCGCAGCACCCGGGCGAAACGGGCGAAGTATTCCACGGCCGAAAGTACGGTCACCGCCACCGCCACCAGCAAGGCCCACTGGTCGGGGTAGAGGCCGCCGGCCTCCGTGAACAGGTCCCGCAGCAGGGCGAGGAAGATGGCCAGGTACTGGAAGCCGGCCTTGAGCTTGCCCCAGATGGAGGGCGGCACCTTGACGCCGTCCATGGCCGCCACCCCACGCAGGCCGGAGATGGCGATCTCCCGGGCCACGATGACGAAACCGGCCCAGGCCCAGACCCGTCCCACCTCGACCAGGGCGAAGAGCGTGCCCGCCACCAGCAGTTTGTCGGCGACGGTGTCGAGGAAGGCCCCCAGCGTGCTGGTGATGTGCCAGCGCCGGGCCAGGAAGCCGTCGAGCCAGTCGGTGAAGGCGGCGGCGAGCATGAGCCCGGCGGCGATCCAGTAGGCATAGCCGATGAAGTTCTCCATCAGCACGAGGGCCACGATCGCCGGCACCAGGATCATGCGGGTGTAGGCGAGGCGGTCGGGGATGGAGATGGCGCCGGCCTCCTGGTGGGGTCCGAGGTGGCGCCATCGTACCGGAGCGCCTGCCTCCGGCGACGCCCCCCCGGCGCCGCTCAGGCCCAGTCCAGGGTGCGCTCCACCGCCTTCTTCCACCCCGCACACAGGCGGTCTCGCTCGGCGGCGGGCATCGCCGGCTCCCAGCGGCGCCCCTCGGCCCACAACCCGGCCAGTTCCTCGAGGCTCCCGAAGAAGCCCACCGCCAGGCCGGCGGCATACGCTGCCCCCAGCACGGTGGTCTCGGCGGTGGCGGGGCGCGCCACCGGCACCCCGAGCAGATCGGCCTGGAACTGCATGAGAAGGCCGTTGGCCGTCATGCCCCCGTCCACGAACAACGTGTCGAGGGCCACCCCGGAGTCGGCCTCCATGGCGACGAGCACGTCGCGGGTCTGGTAGGCGGTGGACTCCAGAACGGCGCGGGCCAGGTGCCGGCGGTCGGCGAAGCGAGTGAGGCCGACGACGACCCCGCGCGCATCGGGGCGCCAGTAGGGGGCGAACAGGCCGGAGAAGGCGGGGACGAAATAGACCCCGCCGTTGTCGGGGGCGCTCCCGGCCAGCCCCTCGACCTCGGAGGCGGACGCGATGAGCCCCAGGTTGTCCCGCAGCCACTGGACCCCGGCCCCGGCGATGGCCACCGAGCCTTCGAGGGCGTACACCGGAGGCCGCCCCGCCACCTGGTAGGCCACGGTGGTGAGCAGGCCGTGGCGGCTGGGCACCGGGCGCTCCCCGGTGTTGAGCAGCAGGAAGCATCCCGTGCCGTAGGTGTTCTTCGCCCGTCCGGCAGAAAAGGCGGTCTGCCCGAAGAGTGCGGCCTGCTGGTCGCCCAGGACGCCGGCAATGGGCACACCGGCCAACGGCCCCCTCCCCTTCCCCTCCCCGTAGATCGCCACCGAGGGACACACCTCGGGGAGCATCGCCGGGGGGATCTCCATGGTGGCGGTGATCGCCGGGTCCCAGGCCAGGGTGTCGAGACGCAGCAGCAGGGTGCGGGAGGCGTTGGTGACATCGGTGAGGTGGCGGCCGGTGAGGTTCCAGATGAGCCAGGAGTCGATGGTGCCGAAGCGGGCCTCCCCAGCTTCGCCCCGGCGGCGCAGTCCGGGCACCTCGTCCAGGAGCCAGGCCAGCTTGGGGCCCGAGAAGTAGGTGGCCAGGGGCAGGCCGGTGGCAGGGCGGAAACGGTCGGGGCCGGCGTCGGCCGCCAGAGCGGCACACCGGTCGGCGGTGCGGGTGTCCTGCCAGACGATCGCCGGGGCCAGCGGCTCCCCGGTGGCCGCATCCCAGACCACCGTGGTCTCCCGCTGGTTGCTCACCCCGACGGCGGCAAAGTCGGCCGGGGTGAGGCCGGCCCCTGCCAGGGCTTCCCGGATGACGGCGAAGGTGCGGTCGCGGATCTCGGCGGCGTCGTGCTCGACCCACCCGGGGCGGGGGTAGATCTGATGGTGCTCCTGCTGGGCCAGGGCTACGAGGCGGCCCCGGCGGTCCACCACGGCGAAGCGGGTGCTGGTTGTCCCCTGGTCGATGGCCCCTACGAAAGCCGGCACGGCGCCTCCCTCTACAACGGCTCCGCGTCGCCGATCCCCAGGCGTGCCGTCGCCTCCCCCGCATATTGGCGGGCCTTCTCCCCCCCGGCGGCGGCGAAGGTGCGCAGCACTCCGGCCCCCTCAACCACCAGGAGGTCTACATCGGGCCGCTCCCGCTGGTAGAAGCGGCGCAGCACGAAGTCGGCCGGGTCCATGCGCCCCGGCGGCCGGCCCACGCCAACCTTCAGGCGCCACAGGGCGACGCTCCCCAGGGAAGCCACCACCGAGGCAACCCCGTTGTGCCCGCCCGTCCCCCGCCCGAAGTGGAAGCGCAGCTTGCCGAAGGGCAGGTCGATGTCGTCGTGCACCAGCACCAGGCGCTCCGCCGCCACCTTGTAGTAGTGCAGGAGAGGGGCCACCGCTCGCCCCGACTCGTTCACAAAAGCCGTGGGGACGGCAAGCACCGCCCGGCCTCCAGGCAGGTCCGCCGCCGCCACCTCGGCCCGCATGCGGCGCGGGGCACGGCGAAACTCACCGCCTTCCTCGGAGGCGAGACGGCGCACCACCTCGGCGCCGACGTTGTGCCGCGTCCCTTCGTACTCCGGGCCCGGGTTGGCCAAGCCGACGAAGAGCAGCGGGGCGCTCAGGCCTCTTCCTCGTCTTCGACGGCGACGGCAACCTCTTCACCCTCGGCGGCGGCACCGGGGACGGCCTCGATCTGAGCGGCCGCCGGTACGGTCACCATGACCAGTACCTGGCCGGAGTCGGTGACGTAGGTGACGCCGGGCAGGTCGGGGAGGTCGGACACCCGGGCGAAACCCCCGATCCGCAGTTCGGAGATGTCGATCGTGATGTGGGAGGGGATGGCGGTCGGCAGGGCGGAGACCACGACGCTGGAGTGCGGGGTCTCGACGATGCCCTTGGCCTCGCGCACCCCCACGGGGATGCCGGTGAACTCGACCGGCACCTCGGCCTCGATGCTCTCGTCGAGGGAGATACGGATGAAGTCGAGGTGAATGATGTCGCCGCGCACCGGGTGCCGTTGCACCTCGCGGGCCACCGTGAGGTACTCGCCGTCCTCCACCTGGAGGTTGATGAGGGCGTTGAGGCCGGCCTCGGTGTGCAGGGCGGCGTGGAGATCGCGCCGGTCCACGGCCACCGAACAGGCCTCGAGGCCGTGCCCATAGACGATGGCAGGCACCCGGCCGTCGCGCCGGAGGCGGCGGGACGAGCGAGAGCCGTGGACACGGCCGGTCTCACCGCGCAAGGTCACCTGTTCCATGGAGAGACTCCTCGAAGGAAAGCGGGAAACGCATTATGGCTGTTGCGGGCACGATGGCAAAAGGGAACGCGGGTAAGGAGACAAGGCCACCCGAAACGCGACAGGCTGAGAGGGGCCGCATCGTGGCGGGGTCAATCCCGTCCACTGTCACGCCCGTCGGTGGCAGCGCAGTCGTTGTGACAACGGTGGTCGCTAGGCCGGCGGACTAGCAGCCGTAGCTGTTGGCGGGTGTGACCCCGTCCCATATCCACCCGGGGGAATCGACCGAGGTCACCTCGGTGGTGTAGCAGCCGGGTTTGGGTGTGCGGATCATGATGACCATCGACCCGTCGTCATCGGTTAGCGCTGAGCGGGTGACGCTACTCGGACCCGTCACCGTGGCCGACACCGCGGTCCCGGCCAGCGGTGGGTCAAGGGAGATGGTGACGCTCAGGCTCTTGACCACTCCTCCCCGGCTGATGGCAGCCGAGTACAGCACCGTGCCCACCTCGACCGAGGGGAGCTCCAAGCCCATGAGCAGGGCAACGTTGGCTCTCACCCCGACCATCTGGGGGTAGAACGTGCTGCCGGGGCAGGCGGTGGCACCCGCCGGGTCGGGCCAGTCGGTGTGAGCGGCGATAACCTCGATGTAGGCGTCCACCGTGTCTGCGCAGGCCTCCACATCGTTGGGAGCCTCGTAGAAGACCATGCCG
>JBDROA010000174.1:0-2300 GCA_043810615.1 Actinomycetota bacterium
CTCGTACCGGGCGGTGCGCCGGACCAGCCCGTGGGCGGTCTTGCCGTTGGTCGTGCCGTAGGCCCCCTCGCAGTAGACCACGGCGTTGCCCTCGGGAAAGCGGGACATCACTTCCTCCCCGTCAGCACGACGACGTACCGATCGCCCGTCAGGGCGGCGGCCCGGTGCCGGTCCACCAGCACGCTCAGGCCGGCCGTCGAGGCCGGCAGCACGTTCAGCCCCTCCCGCTCCCGCAGCAGCTTCGACCAGGTCCGCATGCTCTTGTCGCTGGCGTTCTCCGCCCACCCGCCCGTCTCGCGGATCGCCTCCAGGGCGTGATCGCCGTCGATCGAGTGCCAGTTGATCAGCGGCTCGTTGACGGGCGTCTCCTTGATGGCCTCCGGCGGCAGATCCTCGCAGATGGGGCTGTTCTTGCGGAAGGCCCGGATGATGGGGTTCTTGTTGTGCGAGCTGCCGCACACCATGCGCGGCAGCCGGGAGATCTTGCCGCGCCGGTACAAGCTCAGGAACCCCCGGTAGACGCCGGCGAAGGTGGTGCCGTTCGAGACCGGCACCGCGACGGCGGCCGGCGCGTCCCGCAGCTCGTCGTAGATCTCGTAGGCGATCTGGCCGTAGGCCCGCAGCTGCAGGGCGGTGTTTGCGCCGCCGGGATTGGCGTCGTAGATCTCCTCCTTCTCCGCCCGGGCTTGGGAGGCCGCCACCGCGGCCTCGTAATCCCCGGGCACCCGCACGATCTCCGCGCCAAACTCCTGCATCTCCAGCACACGCCGGGTGTGGTAGCTCTCCGGGATGAAGGCAAGGCAGCGCAGGCCGGCCACCGAGGCGGCCAGGGCCACGGCGACCCCGTAGTTGCCGCAGGTGGCCACGGTGATGCCCTCGAAGCCGCGGCGCAGGGCGTCCATCGCCTGGGCGAAGGCGATCCGGTCCTTCTGGGTGCCGGTGGGATTGCTCCCCTCGAACTTCAGGTAGATCTGGCGGAGTCCGATCTCCCGCTCGAGGTTCCGGGCCCGCGTCACGTTGGTGTCCCCCACCTCCGACTCGAAGATGTCCTCGTACGCCTCCAGCCGCTCGACCAGGGGCCGGGTTGGATCGGCCGCCAGCCTTCGCTGCTCTGTGTACTCCAGGGGGATGGTCGGGGACTGGGGCCGGGCACCGTCCAGCAGGGTCAGGACGGCCTCGTCCTCCGACTCCCCCGGCACCGGCACTTCGGGGGACGGCGGCAGTTGATTGTCCGGCTTGTCGCTCATGGGCGCTTCCTCCTGCTGGCGCCTCTGCCTCCCGGGCCGGGAAGAGGATTACGGCCCGCGCTCCGGCGTTGCAAGATAATCCCCCGGGGCTCGGCCGGCACAGCGTAACCGACTTTTCGGCGCCCTCGACCCTTTTTTTCCCGGGGGCCTGGCGCACGGGATCACGTGATCGAGCGTTTTCAGGATCGTTGCGGACGGCGGCCGCTGAAATTATACTGACCCAATCCTGAATCGAAGGTCGCCATCCCGGTCCCTTCGCGCGAAACCGTGCCCGGGCGCTGGCGAATAGAACCCGCGGAAAGGAAGAAAAGATGAAGCGCTTCACGTTTCCCATCATCCTGGCCCTCGCTCTGACCTCCCTGTTCTCGGTGGCCGCCCTGGCCGGCGGTCCCGGATGCAGCGGCAAGGCCAAGGCCGAGGCCGAGGGCGCCAGCGCTCAGGCCGCCTGTTCCGGGGGCGCCAAGGCGACCACCGCCCAGGCGATGCACCCCTGCTGTATCAATGCTGCCAAGGCCAGCGAGGGCTGCTGCGGCAAGGACGCCGACACGGTCAAGGCCGCGTTTGCCGACTACAGCGCCACCCTGGCCGCCGAGGACGCCGCCCGTGCCAAGATGCACAAGTGCTGCGCCACCGCCCTGGTCGACGGCAAGGGTTGCTGCGGCAAGGACGCCGAGGGCGTCAAGGCCGCCTTCGCCGGGATGGTCATCGAGGCCAAGGCCGAGACCCAGGTCAAGCAGGGCATGGGCGAGTGCTGCCTCGCCGCCCTGGAGGCCGGCAAGGGTTGCTGCGGGAAGGACGCCGAGGGGCTACAGGCCAAGTACGCGGCCGCGCTCGCCGACGCCAAGAAGGCCGCCTGCGCCACCGCCGGCAAGGCCGCCTGCAGCGCGACCTGCACCGGGGCCAAGAGCGCCGACGCCACCGACAAGACGGCCGCCACGGAGAAGATCAAGGAGAAGACCTCCTAAGGGTCTGCTCGCCCGACCGGATCCCGGGGAAGCGATGGACGACCCGACGCCCCCCGACCCGCCGACCCCGGCCGGCAGCCATGCCGGC
>JBDROA010000175.1:0-3652 GCA_043810615.1 Actinomycetota bacterium
CCTACTCTCCCCCGGTCATGCGCCTGCGCGTCTTCTCCGATGCCGACAACCTCGCCGACGCCGCCGCCGAAGAGCTGACCGCCTGGGCACGCCACGACCGGGCCTTCCTCACTTTCGGCCTGGCCGGGGGGACCACGCCGCGGCTGGCCTACGAGCGGCTGCGGCGACACCGCATGCCCTGGGACCGCGCCCACGCTTGGGTCACCGACGAGCGGGCCGTGCCCCTCACCCACCCCGACAGCAACTCCGGCATGATCCGCAACGCCCTGTTCGACCACGTGCCCGGCACCTTCCATCCCGTCCCCTGGGCCGATGATGCCGCCGCCGCCGCCACGGCCTACGAGGCCGAATTGGCGCGCTTCCTCCCCCGGGGCCCGGAAGGCATGCAGCCCGGCCTGGTGGTGTTGGGGGTGGGCGACGACGGCCACACGGCCTCGCTGTTCCCCGGTACCGCGGCGCTGGACGAGACCCGCCGCGGCTTCGTGGCCAACTGGGTGCCCCACCTGGCGACCTGGCGGCTCACCGCCACCCTGCCCCTGCTGGTCGCCGCCCGGCGCATCGTCTTCCTGGTGTCGGGCCGGCACAAGGCGGAGATCGTGGCCGAGGTGCTCGAGGGGGATGCCGACCTGCCGGCCGCGGTCGTCAGCCGGGAATCGCGCGACGCCGTGTGGCTCCTCGACCGGGATGCCGCCGCCCTGCTCGGCGGGGCCTGAGCGGGTCTAGCCCACCCGGCCCAGGAGCAGGTCCAGCAGCAGGCGCCCCAGCCCGGTCGCCTGGAGCGCCGACGCCCGTACCAGCACCTCCTGCTGCACCGCCCCCCGGTCGCAGTCGAACTCCTCGGCGCGGCGATCCAGGTCCTCCCCCTGCGCCTCGAACTCCACCAGGGCCTCCGGCCACTGGGCCCGGTCGTTCAACTGCTCCACAGTGACCCCCTGCAGTTCCCCCACCACCGCTGCCAGGTAGTCGTAGGCCTCTTCGGCGAGGCGACGGCAATCCTCCCCGGGGTCGGTGGTGGGAGTGGTGACGATCGGCGTCGAGGAGGTGGTGGTGGCGCCGGTCGTGGTGGCCCCGCCGCCGTCGCAGGCGCCCAGCAGGGCGGCCAGGGCGAGAGGAAGGAAGCGCCTCACGGCCGCCGAGGATACCGGCGCGCCGGGACAGAGCCGGCGAACGGAACCTCGGCCTGCTCCCGATGAGCGGTCCCAGCCCTGGGGTGCTGCCTGCAAATGTCATCTCTCCCCCGCCCCAGCGGGGGAGATGCCCGAAGGGCAGAGGGGGCAGCCTCCGACCAAGGCCTCGCCACATGCTGGCCCCACCCCAACCCTCCCCCACCGTCGTAGGGGAGGGAGCAACACCCTGGGGTGCTGCTCGCTAAGCACACCCCTCCGGCTTCTCGACCGCCTTCAGCCTGTGGCTGGGCGCCAGGTGTTCAGCCAAGCGAGCAGGCCGTTGAGAGGCACCTCGGGGCCGAACTGAGCGAGGACCTCGGCGCCCATCTCCTGCCAGCTCAGGAACGAGACCGCCCCGGGAACCAACAGGGAGCACCCTGGAAGGCCACGCACGGTGGCAGGCGACCACTCTCCTTCGAGGAGCGGAGTGCAGGCAGACAGGTCGTCGGCGGCACCCGAGGAGAGCGAGACGACCACGCTCTGGTCGGAGCGGCGCACAACCACGTCGACCCGGAGGATGCCGGTGGGGAGGGTCCGGGTCACGGTGAGCTCGGCGGAGTCGGTCCCCTGGATGCCGGCGCCCTCCGGCACGGGCCCGGGCAGCAGCCCCAAACCCGTCACGAACTCAGACGCAAACCAGTACCACTACCAGACGCTGATCCTGCCGGTGCTCGCCCTGGCAGCGGCGGTGGGCGTCTCCCGGTTCGGCAACGGCAGAGTCCGGGCCGTCCTTTCAGCAGTGGCGCTGGCCGCCGCCATCGGAGGCACCGCGCTATGGCGGCCGCCGCTCGCCGCCCCCTACTACGGTGGCTACGGCGACGCTCCCAGCGTTGCTGCGATCGAGGCAGCGCTGGAGGCCGTCCCCTCCGATGCGATCGTGTCCGCCTACTTCCGCTTCACCACTCACCTCCACCATCGCGAGGGGATCTACGACCTGCCCAATCCCTTCCGGGCGCACTACTGGGGGATCAGTGACAGTGTGACGGGCCAGCGCCTGCCCGAGGCCGACACCGTCCAGTACGTGATCATGCCTGCCCACGCCCTCAACGGGGAGATCGATGACGGAGTCGTCGACGAATTGCGTGCCGACTTCGAGATAGTCCACGACTCGGACGGTGTGCTTGTGTTCCGGCGGGTCGAGGCCTCTGGCTGAGAGTGCTCGCCGAGATAGCCGGCCCGGGATGGCCCGACGATCCCACGTTCGCCGACCCGACCCTCCGCCATTTCATCTACGCAGAAGCCCGCCACCGGGCCTTCCCCGACTGAAAGCCCAACCCCCGGGCCCCCCCCGATAGCCCGCGCCCGCACCATGCCCGCCACGGCCCCCTGAGGGCCCCAGAGGGCCCGAGGGCGTCGGATGGGTAGTCAGATGGGTGATCGGATGGCCACCCGGCCCGCCCGCCGGCCCCCCGAAACCCCCGCGACGGTGGCCGGCCCCTCTCGACTTGATACCCGCAAGAAACACCCAACAACGGTGGAGCCAGGATCACCGATGCGAGGTACGCTGTCAGGACGACCGCCATGACACTTCCCCCGACGACAGGGCGCGTGCCGGAGGGAGGTGACCAGGCCGAGAAAGCCGCACCCTCCCAACACCACCCAGCCTGCCAGTGCTTCGTTAGACCACACTGCCGGTCCCATTGCGGCAGAACGCCGGGGAGGTTCAGACAGCCGTCGCCCGTCAGTCTGGCTGCCATGGATTGTCATTGTGACCGCCTCCAGTCGTGGCATATGTTGAGGAGAAGGGGCACCTCACCAGAACGGAGGCAGACAGATGAGCGTGAGATATCGACGCAGTGTGACTCTGGCAGCGACGATCGCAACGCTGGTCGTCCTCGCGGCGGCGCCAGCGATGGCGTCCGGTTCTGAGCAGGGAAGCCTAAGCTGCCCGGTCTCGTATCACGTGGCGGTCGCATCGGAGACGACGGGCCTCACGACGCACTATACGCCAATCGGAACTGTGATCGGCTCTTAGAGCGCGCGCCGATAGGTGATTTCCACCGGTCGTCGTTGGTGCCCGGGGATGATCCCGGGTGGAAGCACACAACGACGACCCGGTGGAGGTGCCCATCATGCTTGCATTGGAACCTCGAGTGGTGGATGCGGGGTGGCACGCCGTCGAGGCGCTCATCCCCCCACCGCCCCCGACGGATCATCCGCTGGGGTGTCATCGATCCAGGATCCCGGATCGGGTCTGCTTCGAAGCGATCCTGTTTCGGCTGGTGACCGGCTGCTCATGGGATGTGGCCGGCCGGTTGGGCAAGGGATCGGAGAGCACCCTCAGACGCCGCCGCGACGCATGGGTCGGAGCCGGGGGCCTTCGACCGGCCGGCGGAAGAGGCCCACGCTGGATACGACAAGATCATGGGCTTCGACGTCACCGAAGTGGCCATCGACGGGTCCCAGCACAAGGCTCCCTCCGGTGGGGAAGGAACCGGCAGAAACCCCACGGATCGGGGCAAACAAGGCTGGAAATGGTCCGTGGC
>JBDROA010000176.1:0-8908 GCA_043810615.1 Actinomycetota bacterium
GGTGTTGGTCAACAACACCGGTCATCCCGACCGGGACCGTGCACCCACCGATGGAACTGGCCGACCCGTCCTTCAAACTCGGATGTGCTTGCAGCACCGAGTCTGGAGGGGTCTCACCCCACCCCGACATCAATCCGCCGACAACACCTCCCCACGATCCCGCGAAGTCTCGTAAGGAACCTCAGGTGGGGTTGCGGTCCCGGATCGGCTAGATGGTGCGTATGGAACCCCAAGCACTTGGCAGGCTCTGCGCGATGACGTGGAACGGCGCGTCCCCACCCAGGTCGCTTCGTACACGAAGCAGCCGGGGCAGTCCAGGGTCGGCGAGGCTCCGACCCTGGGCAGGCAGCGCAGCTCGTCGCAGGTGAGGCTCGGGGGGCGGTCCACCAGGCCGGTCATCTCCAGGCGATGGGCGGTGAAGTCCCTCCGACCGGAGTCCCGGTGACCTGGAGCCCGGTGTCGGGGTCGATCTCGGCTTCGCCGGGTATCACGGCGGGAAGGGTCGGGACGGCAATGGGAGCGGCGCAGTCCGCCGGGGTGCTGAGGAGCACCCAGGACGAAGGGCCGGTGACGGCCGACCCCTCCGTCGTAGCGGGCGCCCAATTCGGTGCCACCGGATCCGGGGCGGCGGCCCGGCCGAGGCGCTGCGGGACGCGGCGCACCAGGCCGCCGTCGTCGTTGGCGAGCGCCGGGGCAGGCCGGACTCCCCAGCGAAGGTCGGCCCCGAAGGCCGGGGGATGACGACACAAGCCCCGGTCTTCCACGGGGCCTTCGGCCGGACGTCGGCCGGTTCTGGGCCCCGTGGCGGCGGCCCGGCACAGATCGCCCGCAACGCCCGACCGGGGCAGTTGGGAGACCGTCGGGCCGGTCTCCGGGTGGAGCCGCCGGGAGGGCTCTCGGCCGCGGGTCCCCCGGGTAGAGTGGCGAGCCGGGCCGCTAGTCCCGTTGAGCTTGCTGCCGCGGGCCAAATGAAGAGCGGGGAACCATGGAGCTGTGGCAGTTCAGCGCCACCCAACTACAGAGCGCCTACAGGAGCCGGGAGTGCTCACCTTCAGAAGTCGTAGACGAACTGCTGCGTCGTATCGAGCGGTTCGATGCGACGCTGGGAGCGTTTCGCCAGGTCCTCCACGGTTCCGCTCGGGCTGAGGCTGCCCGATTGACGGAGGAGTTGGCCGGGGGGCGCAGCCGTGGGCCCCTCCACGGCGTTCCCTTCGCCGTCAAGGAGCTCATCGACGTCGGTGGGGCCTCAGGCTGCTGCGGATCGCAGGTCCTTGCCGACCGCATCAGCCCTCAGGACGCTGAGGCGGTGAGGCGCCTGCGACTGGCCGGGGCAATCGTCGTCGGCGTCACTTGCTCCCACGAGTTCGGATGGGGCATCACCACCCAGCACGCCGAGCTCCGCAGCACCAGGAACCCTTGGGACCCGAGCCGCGTGCCCGGGGGCTCCAGTGGTGGATCGGCGGCGGCCGTCGCCGCCGGGATGGTGCCCCTGGCCCTGGGCACCGACACCGGGGGATCCATCCGGATCCCATCGGCGTATTGCGGCGTGGCAGGCCTCAAGCCGACCTTCGGCCGGGTCTCGAAGCGAGGCGTGGTCGGGCTGGCACCATCACTCGATCACATCGGCCCCATCGCACGCGACGTGGAAGACCTGGCTACTGCGCTCAGCGCCCTGGTGGGCTACGACCCGGGCGATCCGGCCATGCTCCGCGATTCTCTCCCGGGATTCCCGATTGCCTTCAACGAAGGCCTCCGAGGGGTACGCGTGGGGTCCATCCCCGGGCTTCACCTCACCCCGCTGGCCCCAGACCATGAGGAGGTCTTCCTTCGGGCCCTGGCCGCGGCGGAGGCCGGTGGCGCAGACGTAGTCGAGGTGACCGTAGAACACCCCGAACGGGTGCGCCCGTGCTTTGCCGCAATGCAGATGGCGGAGGCATACCACGCCCATACCGAGACGCTCAGAACCTATCCCGCGAAGGCGTCCCTCTACGGGGCGGATGTGAGAGAGCGCCTCGAGTCGGCGGCAGCCGTGAGCATCGCGGAGTACCTCAACGCTCGGGACGAGTCCCTTCTGGTTCGCCGCCGATTCGAGGCCGTCTTCGACGGAGCCGACGTGTTCCTCACCCCTGTGACGGCCGGGTCGCCATCGCCGGTGTCCGATCCCGACAGGGTCTCGCATCTGGGAGCCGTCATCCCGTTCCGCGACCTGGTGATGCCCTACACGGTCCCCCAGAACCTCACCGGCCTCCCGGCGTGTGTCGTCCCCGCCGGTTTCGACGCCGCCGGTGTGCCGATCGGGGTTCAGATCACCGCGCCGACCGGACGAGAAGACCTGGCCCTCCGCGTCGGCTCGGTATTGCACAGATCCTTGGGCGTTCCCGCATCATGGCCGCCGTTCGGCGGCGGCCGCATCTCACCTTCCCCCTCGTCGTAGGCCGCGGCTCTCGCCCGTGGCGATCGCAGCCCGATGCCCCAGGCGCCGGGCCCCCCGACCGACGTCGGCCGGTTCTGCGCCCCGCTGCCGCGACCGGGCGCGGATCACCCCCACACCCGGTCGGAGGATGTGCGAGACTCGGCTCGGGAGGCGGCGATGAGACGATGGGCGGCAGTGACCCTCGTGGCCGTCCTGCTGATGGCGGGATGCGACGAAGGAGCGCGGGAAGGGACCACGGTGCCCGCGACGGCGGCCCCCACGTCGACGGCCGCTCTTACCACTACTACCGGGGCGACCACCACGACGACGACTACCCCGGCCACGACGACCACAACGACGACGACGACGACGATGCCGACGACTACTACGACCACTCTTCCTGAGGGCTTCCCCGCCGCGGGCCGGGTGAACCTCTTGCTGATGGGCGGCGATTCGGGGGTGGGACGCCGGGGGATCCGCACCGACACGATGATCGTGCTTTCCATCGACCCGGTTTCGGGGTGGACGGCGATGTTCGGCATACCCCGCAACCTCTGGGGTCTGCCCCTCCCGCCCGGCCACCCCGCTCAGGGGTCTTTCGCTTGCGGCGACTGTTTCGCCGCGATCGCCAACGAGATCTACCCCTGGGGTCTCAGCCGGCCGGACCTGTTCGGGGAGACCAGCCCGGGGGCGCAGGCGGCCGGGGATCTCCTCGGCTACCTGCTGGGCATCGACATCCACTACTTCGCCCTGGTGGACCTGGCAGGGTTCGTGGAAGTGATCGACACCGTCGGCGGGGTGGACATCGTGGTCAACCAGCAGATCTACGACGAGGAATACCCCAACGTGGACGGCACCTTCTCGGTGGTGGACCTGCAGCCGGGCACCTACCACATGGACGGCCACCAGGCCCTGTACTACGCCCGCTCCCGGCACGGCTCGGACGACTTCAACCGCATGGGCCGCCAGCGCTGCGTGCTCCAGGCGATCGCCGAGCAAGCCGACCCGCTGCTGCTGCTGACCCAGGCAGGGGCCATCCGCGACAACGTGCTCACCGACCTGCCCGTCTCCGCGGCCCTCTACCTCATCGACCTGCTCCCCCGGGTGGACATGGATCAGATCGTCTCCATCCGCTTCATGCCCAACGCCCCCGAATTCGCCGGCACCCCCACCTCCTACATCGCCGCCTGGACCGCCGACCGCTACCCCATCCCCGACCGGGACTTCATCGTCCAAACCGTGGCCACCGCCCTCAGCCTCCCCCCACTCGAAGCCATCGAAACCCTCAACCTGCAACCCCTCGAAGAGGTCTGCGGGAATCCGCGGCCGCAGCCGTAGCGTATCGGTTGGGCCCGCGGCCTGGACGCAGCCCTACTCCCAGCCCTCCATCGCCTGGCTGGCGGCGGCAAGAGCCCGCCCGATGCGGCGCCGCTGCCGCTCCAATGTGGAGCCGATGGCGATTAGCAGGACCGCCGCCCCGGCGCCGATGGCCAGCCAGGTACCCCCGGTGAGGCCGGCGTTGACCCCCCGCGACAGGGGGATGATGGCGGCGAGAAGGATGGTGAGGGCCAGGAGACCGACGCCCAGGAGAGCCCGGCGGCGCACCTCGGTGAGGATGCCCCAGGCCATCAACACCGCGCCTTCAGCGGCCAGCAGCCCCAGATACCAGAGTTCCCCGGCGGCGTCGGCCACGCACAGGGCGGGTGGGAACAGCATCAGGGCCCACTCGAAGAGGCGCAGAGCCGGGGGGCTCGGCTCCCGCTGCTCCCGCCGCCGGCGGCCGCGCTCCACCTCCACCACGACCAGCAAGGTCACGGCGAGCGGCACCATCGTCAGGTGGCTGCTGAGATCGAGGTGCTCTTGGGCCGCGATGAGGCCGGCGCCGAGCCAGGCCACCAGGCCGCCTTCGACGAAGGCCAGCCGCCGCGTCAAGAGGCCCACCGCCACCAGGCCGGCGCCTCCGAAGGCCACCGCCGCTGACGTATGCGCGTAGGGCGAACCGATGATCCAGGTCGCGGCCGCGGCCGCCCCCGGGGCGACCAGCACGGCGAACACCGCCGCCGGCTGCCGCCACGGGTGAGCCTCCCCGGCCAGGCCGTAGCCCACTGCCGCGGAAAGGGCCAGGGCGGCCGCACCCTGCACCCACGGACCGGCCGCCCGGCCGGACTCACCGACCGCGGCCAGGGTGAGGAACACGGCGGCCACCCCCGACAGCGCCGCCAGGTGCCGCGGCGCCCATTCGGCAGGGATCGCGCCGGCGTTCACCGCCAAGCAGGCGGCCTCGAAGGCAAAGACCGCGGCCGCCACCCACAGGGCCTGCGCCGGCTCGTAACCCTGGGCCGCGCCCAGAATCACCGTCGCCGCCGCCGCCTGCGCCAGGGCATGCAGGGGCCGATGCCACAGGGCGAGACGCTGCGCCGCCTCCCGCCGGGCGCTCGCCACCGTGGCGGCGACCGCCACCGCCCCGCCCGCCGCGGCCGTCACCCCTACCACCAGGTCGGTGCCCCACTCCAGCCAGGCGACCAGACAGCCGTAGGCGGCGGCGGAGAGCCCGGCGGACGCGGCCACCGGGCCGGCCCACCGCTCCACAGTGCCCACCGCACCGGCCAGCACCGCCTCGGCCGCCAGCACCGCCGACACCACCCCCAGACCCTCCGGCACCCCGAACTCCGCCAGCGCCACGACGGCCACCGCAAAGGCCGCCACCTGGGCCAGCCCATGCAGGGGCGCTTGCCACAGGGCCGCCCGATCCGGGGCCTGCCGCCAGTAGCTGAGGGCCGTCGCCACCGCGGCCAGCACCCCAGCCACCGCCGCGGTCACTCCCACCACCACCTCAGCCGACCACCCCCACCAACCCCCCAGACAACCGTACGCCGCCGCCGAGAACACGGCCGAGGAGGCAACCAGGTCCGCCCGCCGCCACACCGTCCCCAACACCCCCGCCAGCACCGCCTCGGCCGCCAGCACCGCCGACACCACCCCCAGACCCTCCGGCACCCCGAACTCCGCCAGCGCCACGACGGCCACCGCAAAGGCCGCCACCTGGGCCAGCCCATGCAGGGGCGCCCGCCACAACACCCACCGCGCCGACCACCCCTCCCGCAGGCTCAGCCAGGAACCGGCCACCGCCAGCACCCCACCCACCGCCGCGGTCACTCCCACCACCACCTCAGCCGACCACCCCCACCAACCCCCCAGACAACCGTACGCCGCCGCCGCCGACAGCGTCGATCCCCCGACCAGCCCCGGCCACAGGCGCCACGTCCCGACGATCCCGGCGGCCAACGCGGCGGCAGCCAGGGTCGCCGCATCGACGCCCGGGGCGTCGTGCCCCAGTCGCAGGTGGCCCTCGGTGGCCAGGTTCGCCGCGGCCCCCAGGGCCAGAGTCACTGCCGGCAGCCGCCAGATGGCCACCCCGGGCCGCCAGCCCCGCGGCACGCCCAGGACGGTGGCCGCGGCCCCGGTGGCCACGGCGGCCGAAGCGGACGCCGTCAGCAGCGGGACCGTCCCCCAGGCCCCCCACTCCGTGAGAGCCCCGAAGGCCACCGCGGCCAGTGCCGCCGACCCCATGGCCAGGACCTCCCCGGCGGACTCTCCGGCGCGACGCACGCCCAGGATCCCGAGGACGACCGCGTCCGCCGCCGCCGTGGCGGCGAGCCACCACCACTCCGGAGCCGCCGTCAGGCCGGCCGCCAGGGCGGCGAGCAGCGAGACGTACAGCCACGCCTCCACCCGCCGCGTCGCCCAGACCACCGCCAGCAGGCCGGACAGGCACAGCAGGGCGGGGGCGGCCTCCCCCCGGTAGGCACCCACCCCGACCCCCATCCCGGCCACGACGAGGCCGGAGAGCAGCGTCCCGGGCGACCCGTCCAAGAGCACCCGCCAGGAGCGACGCCCGGGGAGTAGGGCGGCGGCGCCCACCAGGACTCCGGCGAGGGGCATCCACCGCACCCCGTCGGCGAACACCGGCCAGTGACCCTGGAGGAGGTGGGCGTAGCCGATGGCCACCGCGGCGGAGACCGGCACCGACGCCGCCCCGGCCCGCAGGCTCCAGCCGACGAAGGCCAGAACCCCCGCCACGCCGATGGCTACCAGGCCCAGCAGCCTCGGCCGGGCCAGGCCGAACCCGACGGCGGTCGAGAGCAGGGCGAGCCCCACGCCCAGCGGCGGCCACAGCCACGGTCCCAGCACCGGCATGGGGCGCCCGCGGCGCCAGTTGACGGCCGCCGGCCCGACCGCCAGGAGCGCGCCGGCGCCCAGCATCCCGAAGCGGAGGTCCGGCGTCGCTACCCCGCCGCGCCACAGTCCGAGCAGCAGAGTGGCCGCCGCCCCGGCCCAGGGCAATACCGTGGCCCCCGGGAGCCGACAGCTCACCGCGACCACCGCCGTGGTGACCGTCGCCGCCCCGGTCGCCAACACCGCACCGGTGGGTGAGGGAGCCGCCCCGGCCAGGCCGGCCAGGGCCGCTGCGGTCCCGGCCAATGCCGTCACGGTCCGCAACAGAGGCCGTCTCCGCCAGACGGCGGTTCCCGCGGCGAGGCCCAGCGCGGTGACGGTCAGCACCAATCCGCTGCGCTCCGCCTCGGCAGCCACCGCCGGTATCCGCCTCCCCGCCAGCACGGCCAGGACGGGCAGGGCGGTCGCCGCCGCCGCCGCGGGCAGGGAGCGCCAGGCCGCCGCCACCCCGGGCAGCGACGTGACACGTCCCGTGAGGCCCGACCGGTCGAACTCGACGGCGGCTGCTTCGGCGGCGGTGGCGGCGAAGAACAGGCCCAGCCCCACCAGGGCGGAGCGCTCGTGGGGCAGACTCCTGCCCAGCGAAGCCAGCAGCAGGAGGTAACCCAGGGCGGCGTGCCAGACCCGGTGGCGCCCGGAGCGGCGCAGGAGGGCGTCACCCACCAGGCCCAGACCCAGGCCGCCGAGCACCGCGGCGTCGGCGGCGGCCCCCACCCAGGCGCCGACGTCGAGGGCCGGCCGCACCTCCACCAGGCCCCCGGCCACGAGCAGGGCAGTCCCGGGCAGCAGACGCACGGCCCACGGGTAGTCGAGCAGGAGAACGGCGAGGCCGGCGGCCAGAACCAGCGCCCCGGACACCGCGTAGCCGGGCCCGTCCCCCGCGGCGGCCCGGGCCGCGGTCACTCCCAGGGCCGCAGCCACCAGCACCGCCGCCGGGGCGTGCGCCAGAGAGCGCACCCGGGCCGGCAGAGCCTTCGGCAACCTGGCGCCGGCGAGCAGCACCGCCGACCCGACCAGCACCCAGGCTGTGCCCCCGGGCCAGGCGAGACGCCCGGCGCCGGCGCCCAGGGCAACCAGGGAGGTGGCCCACAGCAGCAGCCGGCTCACGCTCTCCGGTGCGGGTGTCGCCCGGAAGAGAGCGTTGACCGGGCCCGGGAAGGCGGCCAGGGCGAGGGCGGTCAGGCCCCAAGCGGCGGCCGTGGCGCCCCCGCCTCCCAGCGACATCATCAGCCCCCCGGCGACCGCCGCCGCCCCCACCCACGACCCACCGAGGCTCCCGAACCCCGGAACCCGTTCCAGGGCAGCCAGGGCCACGCCGGTGGCGCAGACGATGACCCCCACCCAGGGGAGCGGCACGAGGTCGGTGAAGCCGAACCCGGCGGCCGCCGCCACGGTGACGCTCCCCAGCACGGCCAGCGTTTCGGGGATGTCGCGCTGCGCCCTCTCGGGCAGACCCTCCCAGGCGTAACGGGCCCGCCGAGCGAAGAGGTACAGGACCCCAGTGGCAACGGCGGCGAGCCCGATCGGCACGTCCATCTGCTCAAGTCCGGGCCCCACCCCCGGAGGGCCCTCCAGCAAGGCGTCGGAGTAGGCGAACTGGATGGCGGCGACCAGCACGAACGGCGCCGTCGCCACCGCCGCCCGCACCGTGGGCACGGAGACCAGCTCCCCCAGCCGGGTCCGGCGAGTCAGGGTGGCCACCAGCACGGTCAGGGCCATGACCGCCAGGATGAGGATCACCTGGTACGCCGACATGCCCTCGGGCATGGGCTGGTCCCCGCCCTCGACCCAGTGGAAGTGCAGGTAGAGGCCCAGGGCCCCGGCCATGGTCCACACGGTCGGGGCGATGAGGTAGGCGTAGAGCCGGCGGCGCCGAGCCAGCCACCAGAACACCAGCAAGGCGGGTAGGCCGGAGCCGGCGTACATCACCCACCGTCCGAGTCGCTCGACGTTGGGCGGGATGGAGTAGCCGTCCCGGAAGAGGGCGGCCACCATCGCCGGGACCAGCACGGCCCCGATCAGCTCGATGGCGATGGCCGCCTGTGGGATACCGCTGCGGTGGCGCAGCACCCAGGCGAGCGCGAAAAAGAACGCCGGGAACACCATGAAGATGAACGGGCGCGTCCAGGGGATGCGGAAGGTGCGGCCGAAGTAGTCGTCGACGGCGAAGAAGATCACGAGCACCACCATGGCGAGGAGCACCCCCAGGTAGGTGATCCCGTGGATGGCGAAGTCGGTGCCGACCGCCTTGCGGAGGGC
>JBDROA010000177.1:0-2011 GCA_043810615.1 Actinomycetota bacterium
CACCACCGCAATGATCGACCTGTTCGAACTGACCCACTGGGCGCATGCCCGCGCCCGCCACCTCTCGCTGGGGAACCGGCAGCGGCTCGGGCTCGCCTGCGGCCTGGTGCACCGGCCCCGCATCATCATCCTCGACGAGCCCTCGAACTCACTCGACCCGGCCGGGGTGGTGCTGATCAGGGACCTGCTGCGCGACGAGGCAAGGACTCGTGACTCCGCGGTCCTCGTCTCCTCCCACCATCTCGACGAGGTGGCCCGAATCGCCCACCGCATCTCGGTGCTCCACCGGGGGCGGCTCGTGGGGACGATCGACCCGGGCGGCATCGACCTGGAACGGCGCTTCTTCGACCTGGTCCATGCCGCCGAACTCGAACTGCGGGCGGGAGCCGTCCATGCGTGACGCCCTCGCCGTCGAGTTCCTCAAGGTGCGCCGCTCCCCCGTCACCTGGGTGACCGGGATCCTGATGGTCGTGCTGTGCCCGGCCCTGTGTGTCGCCTTCGTCTCCGTGGTCGAAGGATCCGGCGAAGGCAGCCTGCTGGCCGCCAAGGTCCAGGCCCTGGTGTCCGGGACCGGCTGGGTCGCCTATGCCGGCCTGCTCCACCAGTTCGCCGCCACCGCCCTCTTTGTCGGGTTCGGGGTGGTGGTCATCTGGTGCTTCGGCCGGGAGTTCTCCGACCGCACCGTCGGCTCGCTGTTCGATCTCCCGGTGTCCCGCGGGTCGATCGCCACCGCCAAGATCGTGGTGATCGTCGGCTGGGGCGTTGCGGTCAGCGTGGTCCTGGTGGTCCTGGCGACGGCGCTGGGGGCGGAGGTGCTGGGGCGGCCCGACGGCCCCGCCCTCGGCGAGATGGTCAAGCTGCTCGGGGTCGCCGCCCTCACCGCACTGGTCACGCTCCCGCTGGCACTCCCCGCCAGCGTTGGCCGGGGCTACCTGCCGGGGATCGGGGTGATGGTCCTGCTGCTCATCAGCGCCCAGGTGGCGGTCCTGTTCGGGTCCGGCGCCTGGTACCCGATCGCTGCCCCCGGGCTGTGGGCGGTGTCGGGGCAGCGCGAGGCGATCCGGGTGACCGCCCTCCAGCTCTCCCTGGTTCCACTCACCGCCATCGCCGGGTGGGCCGTCACCGCCCGGTGGTGGAGCCGCTTCGAACTGGGATGAAGCAGGGCACCCCTCGGGGCCCTACTTGTCTGGAGTTCGCTGCCATCTGCTTCTTGACACGGGCACAGCCTCGGTAACGAGATGTGCTCGTGCGATGGAGCCCCTCGACCACGAAGGAGCCACCGTGAGTGGAGAACCCAAGGTGAGCGACGCCTTTCGCGCATTCATGACGGAGGCGTCGCGCCACTCCGAGGCGTGGGGAAAGGCAGTCGAGAGGTTGGCGGACGCAAGCGCCCTCGACCCCAAGACCGCCGGTCTCGCCTACCTGTCTGTGCTGGCCGCCCTCCGCCTCCACAGCGGCCTCGCGTTTCACGTCACCGTCGCCAAGAAGGCCGGGGCATCACGCGACGAGGTGATCTCGGCTTTGCTCCTGGGACTGCCGGCCGCCGGGCTCGGGGTCACCCAAGCCCTTCCCGAGGCTCTGGCCGCCTACGACGGTACGTGAGGCCATCCCTCCGCGAACCCCTCCGCAACCCGGATCAACTCAGCCGGCACGGACAACCGCTGAGATCCCTCGGGGCTCCTGCCGGGACTTCGCTGTGATGGCGTTCTCGATGTTCCTCGGCACCACGCAGCCGTAGGGCATCGGTACCGGCCGGCTACACGGTCAGTTCGTAGACGAACGAGTCACCTCTGCCACCGCTGAAGAGGGCAGTCATCGGGGAGTGGAAACCGCCGACCACCTCGAATCCGTACCGGTCGTAGAAGCCGAAGCTCGATTCTCGGTCGGTCTCAACCGTGATCCGTGCGGCTCCGGCGCCCCAGCAGGCCGCGACGAACTGGTCCATGAGCGCTCGGCCATAGCCCAGGCCCTGAGCGGACGGGTCCACGGCGAACAGGGTGACCTCCGTCTC
>JBDROA010000178.1:0-5422 GCA_043810615.1 Actinomycetota bacterium
GACCTGGATCCGTACGCTGCTGGCCTTGCTGGGGACGCTGTTGGTGATGGCCGCGATCATCGCCGCTCTCGGCGCCTCTCCTCTAGCCACCGGCAAGGCCATCATCACCGGGGCGCTGGGGAACAAGTTCAACCTGGGCCAGACCATCGTCGTCAGCAGCGTCCTGATCCTCACGGGCCTGGCGGCGGCCATTCCCTTCTCCGCTCGGTTGTGGAACGTCGGGGGAGAAGGCCAGATGACCATCGGGGCAATAGTGGCGGCCATCGTGGGCATCGTCATCCCGGGGCAGTGGCCCGCCTTGTTGGTGGTCCCCGTGGTTGCGCTGGCGGCGCTGATCGGCGGGTCCTTGTGGGCCATGATCCCGGGCTGGCTCAAGGCGCGGTTCGACGCCAGCGAGATCGTGACCAGCCTGATGCTCAACTTCATCACCCTCTACATCGCCGACTGGGTGATCTTCAACGGGTTCCCCCAGGGGGTGCAGCAGACCCGCAGCATCATCTCCAATGCGCGGCTGCCCCGCCCCTGGCAGGGCTGGCTCGTCGATATAGGGGTGTTCATCGCGCTGGCCGCCGCCGTCGTCGCCTTCGTGGCCGTCGCTCGGACCCGGCTCGGATTCTCGATACGGGCCATCGGGGCCAATGCCCGGGCGTCCCGCCTCGCCGGGGTCCGGACCAGCAGCGTCACCGTCAGGGCCTTCCTCCTGGCCGGCGCCTTCGCTGGGCTGGCCGGAGCGCTCATCGTCCAGGGCCGCGATGGCGCCCTCCTGCTCAACTTCTCGGCCAGCTTCGGCTACCTCGGGATCGGGGTGGCGCTCGTCGCCCGCCTGCATCCGCTGTGGGTGGTCCCCTCTGCCCTGGTGTTCGGGATCCTTCGCGTCGGCAGCAACAGCCTGCAGGCGGCCGTGGGGCTCTCCCCCTCACTCGGTATCGCCATGGTGGCCCTGTTCATCCTGCTCTTGATGCTGGGCAAGGTGATCCGCTTCAAGTACCCGGAGAGCTCGGATGCTCACTGAGGACATCGTCCTGGGGTTCTTCATCATCGGCATACAGCTGATGGTCCCCATCCTGCTGGCGGCCCTCGGGGAGGCCATCACCGAGAAGAGCGGCGTTCTCAACGTCGGCATCGAGGGGGTGATGATCGTCGGTGCGTTCGCCACCGCCTTCGCCGGTATCAACAGCGGCAACGCCATCGTCGGGATCCTGGCCGGAGTCGGATCGGGCATCCTGACCGGGGCCATCCTCGCCTTCTTCTACGTCTATCGCGGGACGGACCAGATCGTCACGGGTCTCATGTTCAACTTGCTGGCTACCGGGTTCACCGGAGTGCTGCACAGCACGTTCCTCGCCGGCAAGAATGGGCCCACCTTGCCGCTGGTGCGCATCCCGGGCATCGATCGGATCCCGTGGCTGGGCCCCATCACTTCCCAGCAGAACGCCATGCTCTACGTGGGGATCGCCCTGGCCTTCGTGGTGCACTTCTTCCTGTACCGCACCTGGTGGGGGCTGTACACCAGATCCGCCGGCGAGCGGCCCACGGCCGCGGAGTCCGGTGGACTGAACATCAAGCGACTGCGCGCCCCGGCGGTGATCATCGGCTGTGCCGTTGCCGCCACAGGGGGCTCGGCTCTGGTCCTCAGTACGTCGGGGGGCTTCGTGCCGGGCATGACGGCCGGGCGGGGCTTCATCGCCCTGGGGGTGGTGGTCCTGGCCCGGTGGCGGCCTGCCTGGGTGCTGCTGTGCGCCCTCGGCTTCGGGCTCTCCCAAGGCCTGCAGTTCCTCGCGACCAAGGTCGACGCCCTCGCCGTCCTGCCCGGCCAATTCTGGATCGCCCTCCCCTACGCGGTCACCCTCGTCGTGGTCGTGTTTGCCCCCGGATCACGGTACCCCGCTGCGGTGGGGATCCCCTACCAGCCCGCCGGCAAGGGCGGTTGATCCCGACCCATCGTCGGCGGGGCGGCAAGCCTGGAGGCGCCGCCGGCGCGGCGGCGGTCGCGACTCGGCACACGCGCAGAAGGCATCCCGGCTCGGCCGGAACTCGAAGGGCCCGGCCGAGCCGGACGTCCTCATTGGGAGGCCGTCGGCCCTACCGATGGATCAGGCCGAGGGTATGACCGGCAGCAGCAGGTAGGCCTGCTGCGCGGGCCCGAAGTGCAGCCGATTGGTCCCGCCGAAGACCTCAGGAGGCCGGTCGCGGGGATCGATGTGGATGAACGGGCCGCAACCCCGCAGTTCGTTCTTGAATGTCGTCAGCGCGCCGGCGGAGCCGCGGTACTCGTAGTCCTTGCCGCGAACCGAGAGCCCGAGCCGGTACCCCTTGGGGACCACGATCGAGGTGGGCCAGAACTCGATCTCCAACTGATACACCACGCCCGGGGTGAGCGGCTGCGCCTCATCGTGCGTGTGGTACGGCCGGTACTCGGTGGACAGCACCGGGTCGAGCTTGCGGTGCGAAGCCCGCAGCCAGCCTTGCGCCACCGGCATGTTCGGGTCCACCGCGCCCTGGAAGACGACCTCGTTCCCCTTCGGGTCGAAGAGGCGCAGGACCACGAACACGTCGGCGTCGACGGTGCTGGACGACACGAACAGCCGCGCCGCCAGGGGGCCGGTGATCTCCGTCTCGGCTGCCATCGGGGCCATCAGGAAGGTCAGCCCCTCCCCTATGGCCTCGTACTCCAGCGCGGCTTCACTGGCTGGAGGCGCTTCGCCCAGGCTCTTGGCCACAGGGTCCAGGTAGAACCGAGTCCAGCGAGTGCGAGCCAGCGGCCACTCGTTCTCGGCTCGTTCGACGAAACCGTCCAAGCGGCGCACATTCAGCAGCACCCGCGGGGTCTTCTCCCAGTCGTTGTTGATGCCCTTCAGGTAGTACGCGAAGAATCGCTTCTGGAGGTCGACCCCGTAGTCGGTGTAGTAGTGGGTCCAGTGCTCCAGACCATGCAGTTCGAGCCACTTCTCCGCCGACGCGGCCCGGACGAACGACTCCACGTTGCCGCGCAGGTGCAGCCCGTGGCCTCCCCAGTTGCCGGCCGATAGGAAGGGAACCTCGACCCGGGACCAATCCGGGGAGCGATCCCGGTGGTAGGCGTCATCGAGCGGATGGGCCAGGATCTCGTCGCCGAAGCGGCAGCGGTTGGCCTCCAACTCCTCGTCGGACAGGGTCTCCGGGCCGGCCACCAGCTCACCGTTGTTCGGGTTCACCCGTCCCCGGCTGCCGTACCCGTGCTGCACCGGGAGCACCTGCATGTCGTACCAGTTGCCCCAGAAGGTGGACAGCAGCCCGCCGTGATGAGTGGAGTCTCGATACCAGTCGGCGGCGCCCTCCCAGGGGATCATCGCCACCAGGTGCGGCGGCTGCAGGCTGGCAACTGCCCACTGGTTCATTGCCAGGTACGAGATGCCCGAGAGCCCCACCTTCCCGTCGGACCACGGCTGCACCGCGGCCCACTCGATGCACTCGTAGATGTCCCGGGTCTCCCGGGGGGAGAAGTGGTCGATGTAGCCGGGAGAGCAGCCGGTGCCACGTGAGTCGAAGCGCACGCAAACGTACCCGTCCGGCACCCACTTTTCCGGGTCGCACGTCTCCCAGTTCTGGTACCGGTTCGAGGACCCCGCCGTCACATCCGGATGTTCAATGGCCATGCGGTTCCACTGGTCCGGATACCCCTCCTGGAAGGCCAGGCCCTTGCCGTACGGGCCGTAGCTCAGGATGACGGGGTACCGGCCCCCATCGGCCGGCCGGAAGACATCGGCGCGCAGCACGATGCCATCGTCCATGGCCACCGCGACATCCCAATCCACCAGCATCCCGTCCGGCGGGCGCTCATCGGCTTGTCCCATGACTCCTCCTCCACTTGCGGGAAGTCGAGCAATCAGGCTCTTCAACGTGCTGACAACAGGATTCCAGTTCGGTTGGCCCGGTACCGGCCCTCCGCGGCGAGACGAGCTGCCGCCCGGGCCAGACCCCGACGTGTCACGTGATCTCCCGCCCGGTCATGGCCAGAGCCAGTTCGTCCTGGGCCATCTCTGCCCGGCTCTGCTCCAGGACGCCCCGTCCCCGGTAGAGCACCAGGATCCGGTCGGAGAGCTGAAGGAGCTCGTCGAGGTCGAGAGTGATCAGCAGCACCGCCCCCCCGCGGGCTCGCATGTCCAGCAGGCGGCGGTGGACGTAGTCGATGGCGCCGACGTCCAGCCCCCAGGTGGGGTTGTCGGCGATGAGCACTGCAGGCTGCCGCGACATCTCACGGGCCAGCACGACCTTCTGCTGGTTGCCCCCCGAGAGCGAGGCGACCTTGAGCTGGGGGTCGGGGGGCCTGACGTCGTACTCCTCCAGGATCTGGCGGGCGCGCGACCGGATGTCCTTCCACCGCAGCAGGCCCCAGCGACTGTGGGTTCCCTGAGGTATCTCGGTGACCATCAGGTTCTCCGCCAGGGTCATGTCGAGCACCAGCCCCAATCCATGCCGGTCCTCCGGAATCACGCCCAGGCCCCGGCCGCGGCGCTCGGCCGGCTCGGCATGGGTGATGTCGACGCCTCCGAGCAGGATCTGGCCCGACTTGACCTTGCGCAGCCCGGTTAGGGCCTCGACCAGTTCCCGCTGGCCGTTACCCTCGACCCCCGCGATCCCGAGGATCTCCCCCGGGCGGAGCGAGAAGCTCAGGTCGTCGAGCACACTTCCGTGGCTCTCCTCGATGCGGTCCATCGACAAGTGCCCGGCCTCGAGGACGGGCTCGGCCCCTGTCCCCTCGCCGGCTTCGGCGGAGGAGACGGCCTCGAATTCCTGCCCGGTCATGGCCATGGCTAGGGAGCGCTCGTCGAAGCTGCCCCGGACCGCCTGGTGTACCCGGCGCCCCCGGCGCAGCACAGTGACCCTGTCGGCCACCTCCATGACCTCCGCGAGCTTGTGGGTCACCAGCACGATGGAGTACCCGCGCTCGCGAAGCACGCTGAGGATGCCGAGCAGATTGGCGATCTGCGCCGGCCCCAGAAGAGCGGTGGGTTCGTCGAGGATCAAGATGGTGCCCCCCCGGTACAGAGCCTTGATGATCTCGACGCGCTGCTGCAGCTCGACAGGGAGATCGCCGACGATGACCGTCGGGTCGATGGGCATCGCAAGCTCGTCGGCACGCCAGCGAACCCGGTCCTCGATGTCGGAGATGCGGAGGCGGAGGTTCGTCACGCGTTCCAGGCCGAGGACGACGTTCTGCGCCACGGTGAAGGTCGGGACCAGGCTGAAGTGCTGGTGGACCATGCCGATGCCGAGGTCTATGGCATCGGCTGGGGAGCGGATCTCCACCCGCTCGCCGCGTACCCGGATCTCGCCGGAATCGCTCGGCACGTGCCCGAAGAGGATGTTCATCAGGGTGGTCTTGCCGGCGCCGTTCTCCCCGAGGAGCACGTGGATCTCGCCCTGGCGAAGGTCTAAGTCA
>JBDROA010000179.1:0-38535 GCA_043810615.1 Actinomycetota bacterium
GTTCCTTGCGGGTGATCACCGCGGCCCCGTGATGGGGGTAGACCACCTTGTCGCCGACGGCGAAGGGCGGAGGCGGCTCTGGTTTCTTCGGCTCCGCCTTGGGAGCAGGCTTCTTCGGCTCCGCCTTGGCAGCAGCCGCCTTAGCAGCAGGCTTCTTCGGCTCCGCCTTAGGAGCAGCCGCCTTAGCAGCAGGCTTCTTCGGCTCCGCCTTAGGAGCAGCCGCCTTAGCAGCAGGCTTCTTCGGCTCCGCCTTGGGAGCAGCCGCCTTGGGAGCAGGCTTCTTGGGAGCAGAGGGCTTGGGAGCAGAGGGCTTGGGAGCAGGCTTCCTGGCCTCCGCCTTGGCAGCAGCCGCCTTAGGAGCAGGCTTCTTCGGCTCCGCCTCGGCAGCAGCCGCCCTGGGATCAGGCTTCCCGGCCTCTGGCTTAGGAGCAGGCCTCTTCGGCTCCGCCTTAGCAGCAGCCGCCTTGGGAGCAGCCGCCCTGGGAGCAGGCTTCTTGGGAGCAGAGGGCTTGGGTGCCGCCGCCTTCTTCTTGGCCTTCTTGGCCGCCGCTCCGAGCGTGGCGACCTTCGCCGACGCCTTGGCGGGAACGGCCTTGTCGGCCGGCGAATTGGGATTCCGGGCCGCGGCCCTCTTCTGCTGGGTCGCAGTGCTGCTTGCGGCGGTCTTGTTGTCCGCGGCCATGCGCCTCACCGGGTGGGGGGCGGCATTGTACCCCGGGGGCCGAGACGCCCCGGGCTCACCCTTCGCCGAGGGCCCACCCCCGGTTCGACTCGAGAAGGCGATCGAAGTAGTGGCGCAACTGCTGCGCCCGGGCCCGCCCCACTCCGCCCACCTGGTCCAGGTCGCTCACCGAGGCCCGCATCAGGCGCTGCAGGTCACCGAAGCAGGCCACCAGCGACGACTTCACCGCCTCAGGGAGGCGGGGCACGCGATTCAGCGCCCGGTAGCCCCGGGGGCGGACTCGGGCGTCGAGCGGACCGAGGTTGAGGAGCGAAGCGACCCGCGAGGGATCACCGAGGTGTTCCGTGCTCAGGTTCTCGAGCAGATCGAGGGGTTGGCGCGACTTGGGCGGGAAGGAGCGGGCGTAGTCCACGTATACCTGCTCCGCCGTCTCCTGCAACCCGGAGATGAGGTCCTCCAGTTGGATACGGGTCAGCTGCCCCTCCCCGCCGAGTTCGACCGTGTAGTGGTCCAGGTCGCGGGCGATGTGGCGCACCAGGGCGGCCCGCTGCAGCACCCGCACCACATCCCGACAGGTGACGATGTCGTCTACCTCCAGCTGGGTCAGCCGGTTCTCCACTTCGTTGAGACGCCAACGAAAGCGCTCCAGGGTGAGCAGGTTCTGGTTGGCCTGCTCGAGCAGCGCGGTGGGGTTGCGCAGCTCGTGCTTGCCCCGCCTGGTGTACACCGTGACCATGGCCCGACCCTGGCTCACCACCACGACCGGGCGCCCAATCTGCACCGCCACTCGCTCGGCGGTGCGGTGCCGGGTGCCGGCCTCGGTGGTGGGGATGGTGGAGTCGGGGATGAGGTGGACGTTTGCCCGCCGGATCAGATCTCCGCCCTCGTCGATGACCACCGCCCCGTCCATCTTGGCCAGCTCGGCGAGCCGGGCCGGGCTGAAGGCGGCGCCGTCGAGGTGGAAGCCGCCGCTGCAGATGGCCTCGACGTCGGGCCCATAGCCGAGGACGATAAGGGCCCCGGAGTCCTGGCTCAGGATCAGCTCCACGGCCCGCCGCAGAGGAGTCCCGGGGGCCAGAGAGCGGAGGACGTCGAGGGCCGCGTCACGCTTGGTCATTCGCGGCGAGGCTACTACGCAGCGCCGGGCTGGGCACCCGGGGAAGGGCTCACGAGGCCGGAGGGAGCCCGGCGCGCACCAGGGCCCGGTCGATGCGGTCCTCCCCGTTGCCGGTGGGCCCGATGGCCACCCCCACCCCCAGGCGGGCCGCCTCGGCGGCGCGGCGGTCGCCGTAGGCCACCGCCCGCACTTCCCCGGTGAGGCCCACCTCCCCCCAGGCGGCGGTGGGGCCGAGTGCCTCGTCGAGCAGCGACGACACGAGGGCGATGGCCACGGGCAGGTCGACACCGGGGTCACGCACCTGGAGGCCCCCCACCACCGAGACGTACACGTCACGGGCGCCGAAGTTGAAGTGGGCATGGCGCTCGAGCACCGCCAGCACCTGGTGGACCCGGGCCGCCTCGAGACCCCGCACGCTGCGCCGCGGCTGGGGTACCCGTTCCTCGGAGACGAGGGCCTGGACCTCGACCAGCAGGGGACGGCGCCCGTCGACCGAGGGGAACACCACGCTGCCGGGAACCCCACCCCGCCATCCGGCCACGAGCCAGCCCGAGGGATCGGGCACCTCGCGCATGCCGGCATCTCCCATCTCGAACAGCCCCACCTGGTGAGTGGCCCCGAAGCGATTCTTGAGGCTGCGCAGCACCCGCACCCCGCGCTCGACGTCGCCCTCGAGGTACAACACCACGTCGACGGCGTGTTCGAGCAAACGCGGCCCGGCGATAGAGCCGTCCTTGGTGACGTGGCCGATCAGGGCCACGGGCACGCCGCTCTCCTTGGAGAAGCGCACCAGGCGGGCTGCCGCCTCGCGCACCTGGGCCACTCCCCCGGGCGTACCGCCCACCTCGGAGGCGGCTACGGTCTGGATGGAGTCGACCACCAGCAGGTCGGGACGAACCCGATCGGCGGCGGCGACGATGGCGTCGACGTCGCTCTCGGCGGCGAGCAGCACCCCGGGGTGGATGAGGCCCAGGCGGCCGGCACGCAGGGCGACCTGGGCGGCGGATTCCTCGGCACTGGCCAGCAGAGCGGTCCCCCCGGCGGCAGCGAGGGCTCCCGCCACCTGGAGGAGGAGGGTGGACTTGCCGACACCGGGCTCACCCCCCACCAGCAGGGTGGCCCCGGGCACCAGGCCCCCTCCGAGCACGCGGTCGATTTCGTCGATGCCGGTGGGGCGGCGCACCGCCTCGTCGGGACCTATGGCGGAGAGTTGCACCACTCGCGTCGGCCGGGGCGGGGCGCCGCGGCCGGGTGCGACCGGCGCCTCGATCAGGGCCGCCGCGCCGCCGCAGCCGGGGCAGAAGCCCATCCACTTGGGGCTCGAGTAGCCGCAGGCCTCGCACCGGTAGTGCACGAGGTGACGCTACCGGCGTAGGGTGACAAGAAGGGCGAAGCCGAGCAGGCCCACAGCGATGCTGCCCAGGAGGAGGGCGCCGAGGACGTTGCCCACCGACCAGCCCTCGGCCAGCCGGATCTGAGCCAGCGCCTGCGTCGCCAACGATTCCATCCGTGGCACAATACCCCGACGGCGCCGGCACTTCCGTGCGGGCCCGCGGCACCACCCCAGGCGAGGATCGTGGACGACAGGCCCGACGAGCCCTTCGAGGAGAACTTCGAGCCCTTCGAGCTCGAGGGCACGCCTACCGGCGAGACCCGCCGGGTGGCGCCGCATCCCCAAGAGGCCCCGGCGGCGCGCGCGGGCGGCGGGCGGGGCGGGCCCCCCACCGGGGTGCCCTGCCCTTCGTGCGGCACCCACAACCCCCCCTTCAATCGCCACTGCGATTCCTGCGGGGCCCGCCTCTCGCAGGCCCCCCTGCCGGTGGCGCCGCAGCCCATGCTGCGCACTACCGCCGGAGCCCGGGCCCTCATGGTGCTGGCCGGCGTCATCCTCACGGTCGCCCTGCTCGCGCTGGCCGTCAACGTGTTCCGCGACGGCGACGGCACCGTCGAGCCCACCACCACTTCGACCACCTCCCAGCCGCCCCTCGACATACAGCAGCTGAACCCCATCCGGGTCGATTGCACGTCGCAACTGCCGTCTTTCCCCTGCACTGCCCTCATCGACGACAACCCCGACAACTCCTGGAACGCCCAGGCGGGCGGGGTGGGCACCGTGCTCACCTTCCTCTTTTCGCCACCGGTGCAGATCGCCGAGGTGATCATTTACAACCTCGAGGACACCGCTCGCTTCGAGCGCAACGCCCGCATCAAGGGGATCGAGATCGTCATCGACGACCTGCCCCAGGCCAAGATCGCCGACCTGGACGACACCAACGAACCGCAGCGGGTGCAGTTGCGCAGCCTGCGCACCTCCAGCGTGACCATCACGATCACCAGCGCCTACCCCGGCCAGACCTACGAGGGCCGGGAGCCCTTCCCGGAACTGGCCGCCCAGGAGATCGCCTTCTACGGCCGGGTCTCCCCCGAGACCACCGGCTGAGCCGGCGCTTCGCCGGGGCGCCTCCCACCGGGGCGCACCAGGTAGATCCACGGGATCGAGATCAGGGTGATCACGCCCTTGACCACCACGTTGGTCACAAACGTCTCGCCGACGTTGCCCATCGAGAGCACGCCGGCGAACGCCACCACCACGAACAGGGCCGAATCGATGGGTACGGAGACGGCGTTGGAGGCGAGCACCCGCCCCCACTGGCGTCGCTCCCCGAACCGCCGCTCCCACCGGGCGTAGGCCTCGGTATCGACCAGCTCTGCGACTACCTCGGCCAGGATCGAGGCGCAGACGATGCGCCACACCGGGGCCAGCACGTTTCCGAACTGCTCCGTCTGGGGACCGACCCCGGCAAGTGCGGGCAGGCGAGCCACCAGCCAGAACAACCCGGCCATGAAGAGGTTGACTGCTGCCGCCGCCAGGATGAGGGCCCGGGCCACCTGCTTCCCCGCCACCTTGTGCACCAGGTCGCGCAGGGTGAAGGTGAAGGGGTACACCAGGGTGCCGGCATCCATGCTGAAGCCCGCCACCTCGGTGATCTTGAGGCTGGCGACGTCGGCCAGGATCTGCGCCGCCACGTAGGCCGCGGCCAGCAGGGCCACCACCGTCGACACCGGAGAGCGCTCGGGCATCGGCGCGAGGGTAGTGGGGTGACGACTCCCCCTCCGGCGGCCTTGGGCCGGGAGAGGGTGGGGGCGGAGTTCTGCCCCCCAAAAAAATCGAAGAACAGCCGGATCTGTCGTGCGTTGCCCCCTCCGCTCGACGGCCGCGCCGTCGCAGAGGTTCGCCGCCCAGAACGGTGGCCGTCTCGCGCCTTCCCCGGCGCGGCCGCCGGCCGCCCCGGCCCGAAGCCGGGCCGGCGACAACAACGCGAAAGCCCCTCTGCGGCCTACGGCCTTGTCCTTCCCCGGCGCGAGAGCGCCGGGGAAGGACAAGAAGCGGCGCTACTCCTTCTCGTACACCTGGCCGTCGGCGGCCGGCGGGCGGGCCTTGCCGACGATGCCAGTGACCACCACCAGAGTGGCGATGTAGGGAGCCATCAGCAGGAACTCCGAGGGGATGCCGGTCTGGAGGATCCCCAGCTTCCCGGCCAGGGCGTCGGCGAAGCCGAAGATGAGGGCCGCCGACAGCGCCCCCACCGGGTGCCAGCGCCCGAAGATCATGGCGGCCAGGGCGATGAAGCCGCGGCCGGTGGTCATGTTCTCGTCGAAGCGGCCCACAGTGCCGATGGTGAAGTAGGCGCCCCCGAAGCCGGCCACCGCCCCCCCCAGGAGCACGTTGAGATAGCGGTAGCGATAGACGTTGATGCCCACCGTGTCCGCCGCTCGCGGGTGCTCCCCCACCGCCCGGGCCTGCAGACCCCACCGGGTGTGGAAGAGGGCATAGGTGAGGACAGCCACAACGATCAGCGAGGCGTACACGAAGATCGTCTGGTCGAAGAGGATCGGCCCGATGATGGGATGTCGCCGAGGCCGGGGATCCGCCACGAGGTGAGCTTGATCCCGGAGTTCAGGTGGGGATTGGAGGCCAGGATCCGAGCGGTGAGGAACGAGGTGAGGCCCAGCACGAAGATGTTGATGACCACCCCGATGATGATCTGGTCCACCCGGTAGCGGATCGCCAGCACCGCCAGCACCCACCCGAGGAGCAGTCCGGCGCCGATGGCCGCCGCCACCCCCGGCCAGGCGTTGCCGGTTAGCGACGCGACCAGGGCGCCGGCGAAAGCCCCGGCGAGCAACTGCCCCTCGATGGCGATGTTGATGACCGCCACCCGCTCCCCGAGGAGGCCGGCGAGCGCCCCAAACGTGATCGGAGTGCTGCGCTCCACCGCCGTGCGCAGCATGCCCACCAGGTTGAACGACTTGCCGGCCGCCGCCCAGGCGAGGAAGGCGAAGATGAACAGGATGAAGCCGAGGGCCAGCATGCGGTTCTGCCAGCGGCCGAAGCCGCGGAACAACTGAACCCCGCCCATGAAGGCCATGGCCACCGCCACCCCGATGCCCAACGCCCCCGCCGGGACGGACAGGTCCGGGATCCAATTGAAGGTGTCGGTGGGCCGGGCCAGGCCGAAGGCGGCACTCCCCTCCCCCCAACTGCCTACCCCGAAGAACCACAGCGTGAAGACGGCGAGCAGCAAGTAGGTGATGCCCAGGTAGCGAGCCCGGCGGATCTCCCGGGGGGAACGGACCGTGGACTCGGCGGTCATGCCGCCCACCCCTTGGTGATCTGCTCGGCACCCTTGCCGGTACGGACCCGGTAGATGGCCCGGATCAAAGCCGGGGCGGCGATGAACACCACGATGAGGGCCTGCACCACCAGGATGAGGTCGATGGAGACGTCGGTGGCCACCTGCATCTGGCGGCCCCCGGACTCCAGCGCCCCGAAGAGAAGGCCGGCGAACACCACCCCCACCGGATGGGAGCGACCCAGCAGGGCCAGGGCGATGGCGTCGAAGCCCAGCCCGGCGGAGAACCCCGGCGTGGCCCGGGTCAGCGGCCCCAGAATCTGGTTGGCGCCCGCCAGCCCGGCCATGGCCCCGGCGATGGCCATGGCGAGCACGTACAGCCAGGTGACGCTCATGCCGGCGTAGTGGGCCCCGTCGGGGTTGTAGCCCAGCGCCCGGAACTGGTAGCCCACCGTGGTGCGGTACAGCAGCCAGAAGATGAAGGCTGCGGCCAGCACGGCCATCACGATGCCGACGTGAACGCGGTTAGTGGGGTCGTTGGGGAAGAACTGCGGCAGGCGAGCGGTGGTCGCCACATCCTTGGAGATGGGGTCGTCGCGGCCGGCGGCCTGGATGAAGTCCGCCCGCAGCACCCAGTCCATGAACCGGATGGCGATCCAGTTCAGCATGATGGTGGTGATGACCTCGTGAGCCCCGGTCTTGGCCCGCAGCAGGCCCGGGATGCCGCCCCACAGGGCCCCTCCGATGATGCCGCCGAGCAGCGCCATGGGCAGGTGGATGGGCCAGGGGAGGTGGAAGTAGAAGCCCACGATGGTCGCCAGGAGGCCGCCCATGAGCATCTGCCCCTCGGCTCCGATGTTGAACAGGCCCGCCCGGAACCCGATGGCCACCGACAGCCCGGTCAGGATCAACGGCGCCGACGCCACCAGGGTCTCCGACCAGGCCTTCACGCCCACGAAGGCCCCCTGGAACAGGGCGACGTAGGCGTCGCGAATGGTGGTGGTGGTGTCGCGGAAGGCCTCGCCCGGGTTGCTGCCCCAGTTGCGCAGCGCTTCGATGTCGGTGACGGCGATGATGATGGCCCCGACGATGAGCGCGGTGAACACTGCCAGCAGGGGGACGAGCACCGCGTTGCGCCAGTCCAGGCCGACCCCGGTGATCTCCCGGAACAGGCGGCTGCCCCGGCGACCGGCCTTCTTCTCCGGCGGGGAGGCCGCCGGCTCGGGAGTCCCCTGCCCCTCGGGTCGATCGCTCACGGTGTCGCTCCCGCCATGTAGAGGCCGACGTCGGCCGGAGACACCTGCTTCGGGTCCAGCTCGCCCACGACCTTGCCCCGGTACATCACCAGCAGCCGGTCGCTGAGCGCCATCACCTCGTCCAGTTCGGTGGAGACGATGAGGATGGCCGCCCCCCGGTCGCGCTGCGCCACGATCTGGCTGTGGATGTACTCGATGGAGCCCACATCGAGCCCACGGGTGGGTTGGGAGGCGATGGCCAGGGCTACGTTCGGCCGCCCGAACTCCCGGGCGACGATGACCTTCTGCTGGTTACCGCCCGAGAGATTGGCCGCCTTGACTTCGATGCTCGGGGTACGTACATCGAACTGCTCCACCAGGCGCCGGGCTTCCTCCCGGGTCTTCCCCCAGTCCATGACCAGGCCGCGCGAGTAGGGCCGGGAGTGGTAGCTGTCGAGCACGATGTTCTCCGCCACCGTGAAGGCAGTCACCAAGCCGTGGCGCAGGCGGTCCTCGGGGACGTGAGCCACCCCGAGCTTGTGGATGTGCCGCGGGCTCGCTCCGGCCACTTCCTTGCCGCCCACCCTGATGGAACCGGAGAGGGGCACCCGCATCCCGGTGAGGGCCCGGACCAGTTCGGTCTGGCCGTTGCCCTGGACGCCGGCGATGCCCACGATCCCCCCGGCCCGCACCCGGAACGACACCCCGTTGACCGCCGGGTGCTCCCGTTCGTCGAGCACCACGAGGTCGGTCACTTCGAGGACGGTCTTCCCCGGTTGGGCCGTCTCCTTGGCCACGGTCAACTCAACCGGGCGGCCCACCATCATCTCGGCCAGGTGGTTCTGGTCCACCTCCCCCGGCACCGCCCCGCCTACCACCCGGCCGTCGCGGAGCACCTCGATGCGATCGGAGATGCGGAGCACCTCCCCCAGCTTGTGGGTGATGAAGACGATGCCCTTGCCGGCATCCCGCAGCGAGCGCACGATGCCGAAGAACTCCTCCACCTCCTGGGGGGTGAGCACGGCGGTGGGCTCGTCGAAGATCAGGAAGCGTGCCTCGCGGAAGAGGACCTTGATGATCTCCACCCGCTGCTGCACCCCGACCGGGAGGTCCTCGATGATGGCCTCGGGGTCCACGTGAAGGCCGTAGCGCTCCGAGATCTCCGCCACCTCGCGCCGCGCCTCGCGCAGGTTGATGGATCCTCCCCGGCGGGAGCGACCCCGGGAGCGGGTCAGGAAGGGCCACGCCAGGCGGGCCAGAAAGCCCACTGCCGCCCCCACTGCGGCCGCCACCAGCATCCACAGCCAGGCCTGGGACTCGAAGTCGATGGAAGAGCCGGTGATCATCGCCCCGGCGCCTGCCGCCAGGGCGGGCGCCAGCCAGGCCGGCATGCGCCGCGTCGGCTCCACTCCGAGCACCACGTTCTCCGCCACGGAGAACACCGGGACGAGCATGAAGTGCTGGTGAACCATGCCGGTGCCGGCGGCGATGGCGTCACCCGGCCCGGTGAAGCGCTGGACCGTCCCGTCGATGAGGATCTCGCCCTCGTCGGCCGAGTACAGGCCGTAGAGGATGTTCATGAGGGTGGTCTTGCCGGCGCCGTTCTCGCCGAGTAAGCCGAGGATCTCCCCCGACCGCATCGACAGGTCGATGCGGTCGTTGGCGAGCACACCGGGGAACCGCTTGGTGATCCCTCGCAACTGGAGTTCCAACCCGGCTCCCTGTCTCCCCGTGAGCAGGCCGCACACTACACGACCGGCCCGGCGCCGCCCAAAAAGACGGATCCCCCCGGCGAGGCCGGGGGGATCCGTCTCTAGTCGATTGCGCGAACGCTGCGGCTACTCCTACGGGGTCAGGAAGGTCGCGAGGTCGCCGGCAGCGATGATGTCCGCCTTCAGTTGCTCGACGGCAGCAGCCAGTTCGGCGGGCACGGTCGCCGCGAGGTCGTGGTAGGGGGCCAGGCCCACGCCGCCGTTGGCGAGGGTGCCCACGTAGAGGTTGCCGACCGAGCCCAGGTTCAACACGTTGGTGATGGTGTTGAGCACGGCGGCATCCATGTTCTTCAGGATCGAGGTCAGCGTGATCGAGTTGAACTCGGGGGCGGTGATATACCAGTCGGCATCGACGCCGACGACCAGGCATCCCCGCTCCATGCACGCCGCCGCGGTGCCCAGGCCCACGGGGCCGGCCACCGGCAGGATGATGTCGGCGCCTTCGTCGTTCAGGTTCTCACCGAACGCCCGGCCGTCGTCGAGGCTCTCGAAGTTGCCCGTGAACAGCCCTTCCTGGGTGTCCGGGTCCCATCCGAGCGCCTCGACCTCGGTGCCGTTGAGTTCGTTGAAGTAGCGGACGCCCTTGACGAAGCCGTCCATGAAGATGGTCACCGGCGGGATGTTGATACCGCCGAAGGTGCCCACCACGCCCGACGTCGTCATGCCGGCCGCCAGGTACCCGGCCAGGAACGCCGCCTCGTCGGTGGCGAACGTCAGGCCGCGCAGCTTGGAGTAGTCGCAGAGGTAGTTGCCGGCATCATCGGCCCACGGGGCGCCCGGGTAGGGGCTCTGGTCGATGATGGCGAACATCTGGGGGTAGAAGTCGCAGGCGGCTTGGGCCGTGTCGGCGGCGAGCAGGAAGCCCACCGTGATGATCAGGTCGCAGCCCTCGTTGACGAAGGCCTCGATGTTCGGCCGGTAGTCGGTCGCCGCCTGTGACTCCAGGTAGGCCACCTCGACACCGAGGGTGTCGCGGGCGAGCAACATGCCGTTCCAAGCCGTCTCGTTGAACGACTTGTCGTCGATGCCACCGACGTCGGTGATCTCGCAGGCCTTCATCGCGATCGGCGCAGCCGTGGTCGTTGGCGCTGCAGTAGTAGTAGTCGGCGCCGCCGTAGTAGTCGGCGCCGCCGTAGTAGTTGTCGCCGCGGTCGTCGTCGGGGCAATGGTGGTATCGCTGGTGTCGTCACCGCAGGCGGCAACGATCAGACCGAACACTGCCAAGAGCGCGACCAGGGCAAGCCTTCTTCTCATCATGGAATCTGGCTCCTCTTCGCTCCGTCCCACTTCAGGCCATCGGAGGCCGTAACAGGAGTCTAAACGAAGTGGGGGCCGCTTCGTCGGGCCGTTCGGCCTCTATGACTCCGGGGACTGGGCCAATTCCACCGGGGGCCGGTCGGGAGCCGACACCGGGACGAAGGTGAGGCCGGAGCCTTCCTCATCCACGTCCACCAGGATGGTGGCCCCGGCGGGGAACTCGTGGAAGAGCACCTTCTCCGACAGGGGGTCCTCCAGGAGACGCTGGATGGCCCGCCGCAGCGGCCGGGCCCCCAGTTGGGGGTCGTAGCCCCGCCGGGCGAGCAGGTCCTTGGCGGCGTCGGTGAGCATGAGCTCCAGCGCCTGGGCCTGCAGCTGGCGGCGCACCCGGGCCATCATGAGGTCCACGATCTGGCCCACCTCGGCCATGGTCAGCTCGTGGAAGACGATGACCTCGTCGATGCGGTTGAGGAACTCGGGGCGGAAGGACCTCTTGAGCGCCTCCGTCACCTTGTCCTTGATCTGCTGGTAGCCGACGTCGGCCCCATTGGCCACGAAGCCGATGGACTTGCGCCGCAGGTCGGCCGTCCCCAGGTTGGAGGTCATGATGATCACGGTGTTCTTGAAGTCCACCGTCCGGCCCTGGGAGTCGGTGAGGCGCCCGTCCTCGAGGATCTGCAACAGGGTGTTGAAGACGTCGGGGTGGGCCTTCTCGATCTCGTCGAAGAGCACCACCGAGAACGGCTTGCGGCGCACCGCCTCGGTCAGCTGCCCGCCCTCGTCGTAGCCCACGTAGCCGGGGGGCGAGCCCACCAGGCGGCTCACCGTGTGCTTTTCCATGTACTCCGACATGTCGAGCTGGATGAGGGAGCTCTCGTTGCCGAACAGGAACTCGGCCAGGGCTTTGGCCGTCTCGGTCTTGCCCACGCCCGAGGGCCCCAGGAAGATGAACGATCCGGTCGGCCGCTTGGGATCCTTGAGGCCGGCCCGGGTGCGACGGATGGCCCGGCTCACCGCCACGATGGCCTCGTGCTGCCCGACGATGCGGTGGTGCAGCTCGTCCTCCATGCGCAACAGCTTGGCGGTCTCCTCCTCGGTGAGGCTCTGCACCGGGATGCCGGTCCACTGGGCCAGCACCTCGGCGATCTGCTCCTCGTCGATGACCGAGAAGGGCGTCCCCGGGGACAGCTCCGCCTCGAGACGGAGGCGCTCGGCAAGCAAGGCCCGCTCCTGGTCACGGACCTGGGCGGCCCGCTCGAACTGCTGGGCCTGGACGGCCTCTTCCTTCTGGCCGCGCAGGGCGGAGATGCGCCGGTCCAGGTCGTCGAGCTCGGGCGAGGAGGGGCGGTGGTGGATGCGCATCCGGCTCCCCGCCTCGTCGATGAGGTCGATGGCCTTGTCGGGCAGCTGCCGGTCGGCGATGTAGCGATCAGCCAGGTTGGCCGCGCTCACCAGGGCGGCGTCGGTGTAGCGCGCCCCGTGGTGGGTCTCGTACTTCTCCCGCAGGCCGGTGAGGATCTTGATGGTCTCGACCACCGAAGGCTCGTCCACCTGCACCGGCTGGAAGCGGCGCTCGAGGGCGGAGTCCTTCTCGAGGTGCTTGCGGTACTCCTCGAGCGTGGTGGCCCCCACCGTCTGCAGCTCGCCCCGGGCGAGCATGGGCTTGAGGATGCTGGCGGCGTCGATGGCCCCCTCGGCGGCCCCCGCTCCCACCAGGGTATGGATCTCGTCGATGAACAACACTATGTCGCCGCGGGTGCGGATCTCCTTCAGCACCTTCTTGAGGCGCTCCTCGAAGTCGCCGCGGTAGCGGGAGCCGGCCACCAGGGCCCCCAGGTCGAGGGTGTAGATCTGCTTGCCCTTGAGCGTCTCCGGGACCTCGCCGGCGATGATGCGCTGTGCCAGGCCCTCGACGATGGCAGTCTTGCCCACTCCGGGCTCTCCCACCAGGACCGGGTTGTTCTTGGTGCGGCGGGACAGGATCTGCATGACCCGGTCGATCTCCCGCTCCCGGCCGATGACCGGGTCGAGCTTGCGCTCCCGGGCGTACTGGGTGAGGTTGCGCCCGAACTGGTCGAGGACGGTGGACCCACCGCCCGAGGACTCCGGGGCGCCTCCGCCATGGGCCCCGCCGCCGCGTCGCCCGCCGGAGGGCGATTCGGACCCGGAAGCCTCCTCGGAATGGGAGCCGGAGAGCAGCTGGATGACGGTCTGGCGCACCTTGTGCAGCTCGGCCCCGAGCTTCTGGAGCACCTGGGCGGCGACGCCCTCGCCCTCGCGAATCAGGCCGAGGAGGATGTGCTCGGTTCCGATGTAGTTGTGGCCCAACTGCAGGGCCTCGCGCAGCGACAGCTCGAGGACCTTCTTGGCCCGTGGGGTGAAGGGGATGTGGCCGCTGGGGGCCTGGGCCCCCTGGCCGATGATCTCCACCACCTGGGAGCGCACCGACTCCAGGCTGATGCCCATGCCTTCGAGGGCCCGGGCGGCGACGCCCTCGCCCTCGTGGATGAGGCCGAGGAGGATGTGCTCGGTGCCGATGTAGTTGTGGTTGAGCAGCCTGGCCTCTTCCTGGGCCAGGACCACCACCCGGCGGGCTCTGTCGGTGAACCTCTCGAACAAGGCTCTCAGTCTCCTGATGTGGCAACGGCGCTTCCGGTTCCGGAGGCGCCTCGGTGACTATAGCGGTGGGCCTGCTGAACCCAACCGGGACCTCCGTGGTCGTCGCGGCCCTCGCCGAAACCCCGACGCGACCTCATGTTCCCACCCCCGTCCGCGGGCAGGAAGGGGCCTGGCAGGCCGCCGCCGCTACCATCCCCGGGCACCCGACGCATAGGCCCCTCCATGGATCGCCCCGTCGTTCGCGACCTCATCCCTATCGAACGGATTTGGGCCCGCCTTGAGGCGGTGGAGGAAGGTTTGCGCCGGGCCACCACCTCGACCGACCCCTTCCTGACCCGCATCGCCCAGCACCTCCTGGCCGCCGGAGGGAAGCGCTACCGCCCCCTGCTGGCCCAGGTGGCCGCCGAACTGGGCGGGGCCCCCGGCGAGGGCCCGGTCGCCGCCGGGGTGGCGGTGGAATTGGTGCACCTGGGCAGCCTGTACCACGACGACGTCATCGACGAGGCCGCCAGCCGGCGCGGGGCGGTGTCGGTGAACGCCAACTGGTCGAACACCGTGGCCATCCTGGCCGGGGACTTCCTCCTCGCCCGGGCCAGCGAGACGGCCGCCCCCCTCGGGGTGGAGGCGGTCACGCTGCTCGCCCGCACCTACGCCGACCTCTGCGAAGGCCAGATCCTGGAGTTGCAGTTGATGGGCAATACCGAGCAGGGCACCGGGGACTACTTCCGCGTGGTCGCCCTCAAGACCGCCAGCCTCATCCGCACCTCGGCCCGGCTGGGAGCCATGGCCGGCGCGGCGGCGCCGCCGGAGATCGAGGCGGCGAGCCGCTGGGCCCACGAGGTGGGCCTGGCCTTCCAGATCACAGACGACGTACTCGACCTGGTGGCCACCGCCGAGTTCCTGGGCAAGCCGGCCGGGTCCGACGTGAACGAGGGCACCTTCACCCTGCCCGTCCTCTACGCCCTGGAAGGGACCGAGGGAGCCGAGGTGCGCCGCCTGCTGGCCGGCGGGCGTCCCTACCCCCCCGAAGCGGTAGCCGAGGTGATCTCCCTGGCCCGGGCCGGAGGGCATGTGGAGCGCGCCCTGGAGGTGGCTCGCGGCCACACCGCAGCGGCGGTGGCCGCCCTGGAGGCGCTCCCCCCGGGCCCGGTGGCCGCGGTGCTCCATGCCCTCGGCGACTACCTGATCGCCCGGGTGGAGGACGCCAGGGGCTGAGGCCGGCGGCATGTCGCGGGACCGCAGGCCCCCGCTAGCCTCCCACCGGCGGGGAGGTCCCTCGATGCGACGGCAGCAGCCTACGGCGGGCCCGGTGGCGCCCGTCCCTTCGCCCATCCCGATGGTCTCCGGCGCGGCTGCGGTACGCCGGGCGCACCTCGTCCGCTTCCCCTCGTACCGCCTGACCGCCCAGCCGGGCCTCCGGGTAGAGCTGGCCCGCTACGGCGCCCTGAACATCTACTTCTTCGGGCCGGGGCAGAAGATCGCCCTGCCGTGGGGCGGGCGCTGGCGCCTCACCACCATCGAGCGCGGCGGCGGCCTGGCGGTGGTAGTCGTCAACGAGGCCCGACAGAAGCTCGCGATGGCCGCTGCCGGCGCCGTTGCGGGCAACTACGGCATCAACGGCCGAGACTACGCCTACACCCTCAACCCGGCCGAAGGCGGCTGGGGCCGGGCCCGCCTCTGGGACCTCTTCGCCCGGGAAGACCGGGTGGCCCGTCTCACCCGCCGCCCCTTTCGTGCCTTCTGCTCTGAGCCGATCCCCCTCCCGGCGCTGCTGCTCGCCCTGCTCCTCGTCAGGACGGGCATCCCCGGGGAGGGCAGCCGGTACGTGCCGGACTTCCGCTGGGGGTAGCGCTCGTCGGGCCGGGAGGGGATCACCCCGCGACGCGGCGGGCCACCCGGCGGACGGCGGCGAAGAGAGCGGTCTCTCGTAGCCGGCGAGGGTCGCCGAGGGCCTCCTCCAGCCCGGGGTCGTAGGGCACCGCCCCCAGGAACGGCACCCCGAAGGAGGCGGCGAGCTCCGCCACCGAGTCGTCGACGTCCCGCTGCAGGTTCTCCACCACACCCACGATCGGGGCCCGAAGCTCGGTGAGCAGCCGCAGGGCCCGGCGAACGCTCCCGATGACGACCCGTGAAGCCGCGCCCAGGAGGAGGAACTCGGTTCGCGGCACCAGGCGCACTACATCGAGGGCGATGTCGCCGAGGCCGGGCGGGAGGTCGAGCACGAGAAGATCCGCTTCGCCCCAACGGGTGATGGCCAGCAACTCCAGCAGCGTGTTGGTGACGTCGCCGCCCCGGAGTGGTGTCGCCGCCTCACCCGAGAAGAAGGCCACCGACATGATGCCGATCCCCTCGACGGCGATGGGATCGACACCGAACTCCTCCGTTGGGAACCGCCCCTCGGTCCCCAGGATCACGTGGTCGCTGGGAGAGGTGAAGTCGAGGTCGAGGAGACCGACCCGCCGCCCCTCGTCCGCCCAGGCCAGAGCCAGGCTCGTGGAGACCACGCTCTTGCCGATTCCGCCCTTGCTCCCCGTGACCGCCACGATCCGGCCGATGCCGGCGAGGCGGTCGTCGACGGCGGCGGCTCGGGGGTCCATCGGGTCAGGCCGATGCCGGGTCATCGCCGCCGCGCCCCTCGACCCTCTCGAGGGTGACCCCGCGGCCGGCCAGGATAAAGAAGTCCGGGCTCCCGCACCCCGGGCACCGCACGAAGGCATGGGAGAGCTCGGGGATGAAGTGCATTGCCTCCAACTCGTCGGCTCCGTCTGCCTCCAGGTCGGGCCTGCCGAATTCGCGCTCGCACACCCGGCAGCGGAAGCGCACCGGTTCCTGCTCCACCACGAATCGGGCGCCTTCGAGAACCGGATCGGATGCCGGGAGCACCTCGGCCAAGGAAAACTCGAAGAGGTCCGTCCTTATCTGCTGCAGTTCGCCCACCCGAACCGTGATCGTCTGGATGCGGTCTATCCCGGCATCCCGGGCGGCGCGCAGTGCGGCCTTCACGACCGCATCGGCGAGGGCGAACTCATGCAAGGGGCGACACTCCCGGTGGAGGGCAACGGCGACCCCAGAATCCTAGATCGGCCCGGGCCGCGGGCTACCCGGTGGCCCTTGAGCCCGTCGGCCTTTCGCTTCCGCGAGAGGAGAGGCTCGAGTTCGAAGCGGGTACGGGAGCAGACGGCCTGGAGAGCGCTCGCGCCACCCGCGGCCCGCCGCTCGGCTTGCCCCGGGAACGGGCTAGCATGTTCTCTGCGCACGCGGAACGCGTGCGGCGCCTGTCTTTGCTCCTTCGTCCCGTCGAGCGAAGTCGCCGCAGGGTTCTCCCGGGCTGCCTCGACCCCATCGAAGCCGCCCCCGGGGACCTCCGTGGGGCGTATCCCTTCTGACGGTGCAAGGCCCGCAAAGGAGCACTCATGCCCACCAAGATCTATGTAGGGAACCTCGCCTTCTCCACCGACTCCGCCGCCCTCCGCTCCCTCTTCGCCCCCCACGGCGAGGTGACCAGCGCCCAGGTCGTCGAAGACCGCGACACCGGCCGCTCCCGCGGCTTCGGCTTCGTGGAGATGACCTCCGCCGAGGAGGCCCAGAAGGCCATCGCCGCCACCGACGGCAAGGCCCTGGACGGCCGTCAGCTCAGGGTCAACCTGGCCAAGGCCCGCACCAGTTGAGCGGCGCGCCGCGGCCCCGGCCGCGCAACGGGCCTCCGCGACGCAAGCCCGCCTCGGTGCGTGAGCCGGCGCCGGAACGAGTCCCGCAGACGTATCGCACCAGCGGCACGATCAAGACCGTGCTGCGCGACGCCAAGTTCCTGGTCGAGACGGAGCAGGGGATGGAAGTAATCGCCCGGGCCGCCGGCCGCATGCGCCGGGGCCGCAAGATCCGCATCCTTCCGGGGGACGCCGTCGATATCGAGGTGTCGCTCTACGACCCGACCCGGGGGCGGATCATCTGGCGCCACGTGTAGTGGCAGTCGCCCCGAGCGCGCTCCCCGGCGATGGTGCCCACCGGGACCCGGGACGCCGCGGGGATGCTCCCACTCCGGGGCAAACCGGCTCGGGGCCCGCAGCCCGGCTCCGCCGTGGCCGCGACGGCCGGCAGCGGCCCTGGGACCGGGGAGCGACAGAGCCGGGGGCTCTGCCCGGCGATTCCCTGTCGCAGTACCTCAGCGCCATGGCCCACTACGACCTCCTGACCGCCCAGGAAGAAGTCGCCCTCGCCCAACAGATGGAAGCGGCCGCAGCCACGGCGGCGCGGATCGGCACCCTCGACGCCCCGGATGACGCAGACGCGATCGCCCTGCGCCGCGCCCTGCGCACCCGGCGCGAGGCGAAGGAGCGATTCGTCTCCGCCAACTTGAGGCTGGTGGTCGCCAACGCCCGCCGCTACTCCCGGGCGTCCGGCATCGGCCTCCTCGACCTGATCCAGGAGGGCAATCTGGGCCTGATTCGAGCGGTCGAGAAGTTCGACTGGAGGAAGGGCTTCAAGTTCTCCACCTACGCCACCTGGTGGATCCGCCAGGCCATCAGCCGAGCGATCGCCGACAAGGAGCGCACCATCCGGATCCCGGTGCACCTCCACGACACGGTGCGCGCCGTACGGCGCGTGCAGGACGGCCTCAAGGCGGAGTTGGGACGCGAGCCTCGACCCGAGGAGATTGCCGAGCTGACCGGGTTCCCCGTCGACAGAGTCCAGGTGGCGCTGAAGGTGGCCGGCACGGCTTCCCTCGACCAACCCATCGGCGAGGACGGCGCCTTGCTGGGCGACTTCATCGAGGACGGCGATGCCGCCGACCCCGCCCAGGTGGCCATCGACGCCGAAACGACCCGCAAGCTGCACCAGCTCATCAGCGAACTGCCCCCTCGCGAGCGTCGGATCCTCGAGCTTCGCTTTGGGTTCTTCGACGGCGTGCCGCGCACCCTGGGTGAGATCGGGGAGGAGTTCACCCTGACCCGGGAGCGCATCCGCCAGCTCGAGAAGCTCGCCCTTTGCCGGCTCCGGCATCCCGCTTTCGGCTTGCGCGAGAACGACCTGCGCTAGCCGTGCCCGGCGGCCCGGCGGTCCCGCCCCGGCCCCTTCCCGGCGACGGCTCAGCCGCTCCGGGGCACCCAGAGGGCCTTGCCCACCGGGACCACCGTCCTGGCGGCCATGCGGTTGATGAGAACGGCGCCCGCCCCGTAGAACGACGCTGCCGAGACGCCCAGCAGGGAGACCCCCACCGGCTCCGCGGGCCAGCCGCCCAGCAACTGCCCCACCAGGAGGAAGATGGCGAGGTCGATCCCGATCAGCACGGTGAAGAAGACCTTGTTGGTCATGGTCGCCGCCACCGTGAGAATCAGGCTGAAGACCAGGAACCCGATCAGGCCGTGGGCGTAGTGGGTGGTATCGACGGCGGCATCGGTGAAGATGGTGATCAGCAGAGTGAGCGACACCGCGTACCACAGAAGCGAGTAGGCGGTGAAGGCGGTGCCCCCGAATATGTTGGCCCGCCGGAAGTCGATGATCCCGGCGATCAGTTGGGCCGTGGCCCCCAGGAAGAGCGTCCTAGGGTTCATCAGCGACTTGTCGGCCGCCGAGGCCCAGCCCAGGTCTGTGAGTCCCAGGACCAGGGCGGCCACCGCCAGTCCGATCAGGCCCAGCGGGGCCGGCTCGGCGGGCATGGTCGCGGGGACGTCGTCCGCCATCTGCTTCCCTCCCAGGAGCGCGGACGGCGACGCTAGCAGAGCAGGTCCCGCGCGGTTAGCGGCAGTTCACGCCGGGCCCGCGAACCGGGCGGCGGCGCATGGAGGTGCAGCGCCGGGCGGCCGGTTCGCCCGGGGAGGCGACGCGGCGAGGTGGTCCCACCGCTCTGCCAGACTCGCGGCCGCAATGACTACGGGACTGCACCTGGAGCGGGTGTCCAACCTGCGCGACCTGGGAGGCTTGCCCACGGGGGATGGCCGACGGGTGGTGCCCGGGCGCATCTACCGCTCCGGCTCGCTCCACGAGATGACCGAGGCCGACCGGCGCGCCCTGGAGTCGTGGCGGGTCCGCACCGTCGTGGACCTTCGCTCTGCCTGGGAGCAGCGCCTGCACCCCTTCGAATGGCCGGCGGGGAAGCTCGTCGCGGCTCCCCTGGCGAGCGACGAGGCCGTCGCCGGGATCTTCAGCCGATTCCTCAGCGGCGCGCTGACGGAGAGCGAGATGGCCGACTGGTGGGCCACCACCGGGGTCTTCGACGCCCCGGCGCGGTACCCCGAATCGGTGCGCGCCGTGTTCGCTGCTCTGCTCGAAGCCGCGCCCGGGGAGGCGGTCCTCTTCCACTGCACCGGCGGCAAGGACCGCACCGGCGCCGTCTCGGCCCTGGTCCTTCGGGCCCTGGGCGCCACCCCGGAGGCCATCGTGGCCGACTTCGTGGCCAGCAACGGTGCTCTGGCCACCCCGGAGCGCCTCGAGGAACTGGCCGCCCGTCTCAACCAGGGCCGGACGCAGCCGCTGACCCCCGAAGCCCTCTTCGCGCTGTCGGGCGTCCGGGGAGAGTGGCTCGAAGTGATGTTCGGCCGCCTCGCCGCCCGGTTCGGCTCGGTGGAGGCCTACCTGGCCGAGGCGCTGGGCGTGGGCGCTGCCGAATCGGCCCTCCTCCGGGCCCGCTACCTGGAGCCGACCGCGGGTTAGGGGGGCAGCTCGGCTCAGCCCAGGTCGAGAGCGACCATCGACCGCACGGAGCAGCATCAGGGTGTCACGCGCTCGAAGTGCTCTCGTAGCAGGCCAATAGCCCAGAGTCACCACACGGTGTCACATGCAGCGCCGCTTCCTCCCGAGTGGTGCCATGCGCCATCCGGGTAGTCCGCGCTCGCGACGCAGCCGCGGTGTACCGCCACCCGAATGCCGAAGTAGCCCGTCTGGAACAAGCAGGACTCCCGCGCCAAGTCGGCCGCGACTACTTCGCCGTTCCGAACAGTGCTTCGACCACAGCGGCTGGCGCGGCCGAGTCACGAGGCTTGTGAAGTTGGCGGTCCCCATCGGCGGCCTCTCTCCCGCCTACGGCTTCACCACATCACCGACTTCGCCGCCCGAGCCCTGCTCCTCGCCCTCAGCGTGGCAGCATGACCCCGCCGAGGACGAGGGACCCATCCCACGCCACCGCGCAGAACCACCCTTGAGGGTCGACCAACGCACAGTCGAGCGCGGGGCTGGTCAGCGAGGTGGGCGGGTCCTACTCGAACTCCTCGGCTTCGTCGCCGGTGCAGAAGACGGAGAAGTCCTCCCCGCGCAGAGCCCGCTCATCGGTGGCGAGCAGGTACCGCTCGTCCTGTTCCCGCGCGCGGATGGCGCACTCCTCCATGGCCCGCAACCGGTCGATGATCCCGCGCTCGTCCAGCAGAGCCTTGCCGGCCGCGAAGAGTCCCGTACTGCCGCAGAGCAAGACCGCCTCATCGAAGATCTTGCATGCCACCATCCGCCGGACGGTGTCGAACTCGGCCTGCTCGCGCAACCTGCTGAACCGCTTGACGACGTAGTCGATCTCCTCGCGGAAGGCAGGGTTCTTGAGGTACCGGAACTTCTCCTGGTAGATCGCTTCATCCAGCTGGGTCACCAGCTCGCCCGGCGCATCATCACTTACGATCACCACGATGTCCAGGTCGGAGCCGCGCACCATTCCACCAGTGCTGCGCTCCGGCCGATTCACGTCGTGTGCCATCTCGTAGACGATGTCGCCGGCCAGCACTGCGCAGAAACGTTTCTCCCCGTCGGCCTCGACGGTGAACCGCGCGGCGATGTCGGTCACGATGCGCGTCGCCAGTTCCAACTTCTTCTGGCTGACGTTCTTGACGTGCGCCTGGAGTTCCTGGCTCCGCAGCTCGATCGCAGCGGGATCCTGCGAGAGCCCTACCACCGTGTACGTGAGGAACTCCCGCAGGATGGACGGAGACAAGCGAGCGTAGCCATCGACCCGCCGGTCGACCCTGAGGTAACGTCGGCCCACCCTCCGGGTCACCAGCCGGGGAGACAGCATGCACGCCTTCCACACCGCGAACGTCTCGCCGCCCAGTGCCTCATGGATCTCGGAGCCCGTCAGGGGAGCCGTTCGCTCCAGCAGGTCGATGACTCGCTCCTGCATCGGAGGCTCTACCGCACGCGGCCCGTGTCCGGGTCGCGGGCAAAGCTCAGATCCGCCACCCGCTCGCACGGTTGCTCGCGCACGTCGATGATCCCGTACCCTCGTGCCTCGACTTCGGAACTGCGAGCCAGCACCTCCGCCGCGGCCGCCCCGTCCACAACGTAGACGAGCGTGCCGCCCTCTTCCACGAACGTCTGACCGCGGGAGGCCGGGACGTCACACGTGACCGGGCCCAGGACAGACTCGCAGATCGGGCCGGTCTTGCGGGCACCGTTGGCGAGCACGACGATGGTTCGCGCCTGGTAGACCAGGTCCGCACCCATGGAGATGGCGTATTGGGGGCTGTCTTCGATGGCCCGGAAGTGCCCGTCGGCAACGGCGTTCTCCACAGTGTTGTCGTCCAGCTTGACAAGCAGCACGGGGGAGGCATCGAAGGGAACCCCGCTCTCGTGAAAGGCCACATGACCTCGCCCGCCGATGCCGACCACGTGCAGGTCGATGCCGCCGGCAGATGCGATCTTCCTCGCGTACCCGTCGAGGATCTCCTCCTTGATGAAACGCAAGACGCCCTCGGCGCGGTCCTTGATCACAACCGCCTTACCCTTGTTCGTCCCCTGCATCTCGTAGCAGTGCGGGTATCGCTCGAGCGCCTCGATCAGTTCTGCTTGGTCCACCAGCGTCCCCCAGGGCACATTCGTCTCGCGGAATGGCCGCTCCAGAAAGGCGAAGAGCTCCGACACCATGAAGTAGGTGTATGACTCCGGGTGGAGAGCGCGCTGCTGTGCGTTCTCCCCGGGGAGGCCCACGTACTCATCCAGGTTGAACGAGCGGACCCGGCAAGAGTCGATCCGGCCGGCGTTGAACGCCTTGGCCAGGTGTTTGTAGAGCCCAGTGGGGGTGTTGCCCGTTGCCAGGCCGAGCACATACTCATCCTTGACCGACTGCTTCTCGCGGATGTCGGCCTCGACGACGTTGGCGGCCATCTTGCTCATCTGGTCGAAGTCCCGGGTCACATAGATGGTGAGGCTCATCTCACTTCTCCATCTTCAGCCGATAGCAGCTTCGACGACGTCCGCTACCTCGCGGGCGTACTTCTCGGTCAATTCCAGGGTGGGGCCTTCCACCATGACGCGGCACATGTTCTGGGTGCCCGAGTAGCGCACGAGCACCCGACCCTTGCCCTCGAGTTCCGCCTCCACCCGCGCAATCGCGGCCACGATCTCCGGGACGCTGCTGATTTCCGGCTTGCGCGCGACCTCCACGTTGATCAGCTTCTGCGGGTAGACGTCCATCAACGCGGCCAACTCCGAGAGTGGCTGACGGGCCTTGAGCATGGCAGCGACGAGCTGCAGGGCGGTGAGGATGCCGTCGCCGGTCGTGTGGTTCCTGAGGAAGATCACGTGGCCGGACTCCTCTCCCCCGATGACGGCTCCAAGTCGCTGCATGTCCTCGAGGACGTACCGGTCGCCGACCCTTGAGGCGTGGTGTCGGAACCCGTACTTCTCACAGGCGACCCTCAGGCCCAAGTTGCTCATAACCGTGCTGACCAGCAGGTCGTTTGTGAGCCGACCTTCCTTCTTGAGCTGGGTCGCGCAGATGATGAGGATCTGGTCGCCGGCAATCTCGTTGCCAAGCTCGTCGACGGCGATGAGCCGGTCGCCGTCGCCGTCGAACGCCAGCCCGATCACCGACCCGGTTTCCAGCACAGTCCTGCGCAAGTCCTGCGTGTGCTGCGAGCCGCAGTTGTCGTTGATGTTCAGTCCGTTGGGAGCGTTGTGAATCACGGTGACATCGGCGCCCAGCTCCTGGAAAACCGCAGGGCCAACCCTGTATGTGGCGCCATTTCCGACGTCCATGGCGATCTTGATGCCTTCGACGGACAGGCCCCGCGGGAAGGTCTCCTTGAGGAAGGCGATGTAGCGACCGATGGCGTCGTCCAATCGGACGGCGCGGCCCATGTCGTGCGCAGCGGGCACCATGGTCGGCAAGTCCCCGCCGAGGATGAGCTCTTCGATCTCGGCTTCCTCCTCGTCCGTCAGTTTGAGGCCCGAGCCCGAGAAGACCTTGATCCCGTTGTCCTGGTAAGGGTTGTGCGAAGCCGAGACAACGAAGCCGGCGTCGGCGCGCATGCTCTCGGTGATGTAGGCGATCCCCGGCGTAGGCATGACGCCGACCATCTGCGCGACGCCGCCCATCGAGGTGACGCCGGCCTCCAGGGCGCTCTCCAACATGTAGCCGGAGATGCGGGTGTCCTTACCGATGATCACTCGGGTCTGGTGGTTCTTCTTCTTGAGGACGTAGGTGACCGCCTGCCCCAGAGCGAACGCGACCGCAGCATCCATGGGATAGCGATTGGCTTCGCCTCGGATCCCGTCGGTTCCAAACAACTTCCCCATTGGGCTTCTCCCGTTCGTTGGCGATTCGCCTTTCGGCTGCTCAGGCGGTAGCGAAAAGATCCATAGATGGCACCAGCGATCCGGCCTGCGCGCACAGGTCGTCGACGATCTGTTGCAGCCACTGCACTCCCGCGGCGGAGATCTCTGGGGGCAGTGTCCGGATGGTGGTTACGTAGTCGGCGGGAGAGTGCCCGACGCTCGACCAGAAGGCCGCCAGGAATTCCTCTCCGGGGTGGACCTCGGGCGCGTCGAAGAGCGCGAGCACCTCGGTGATGCGTTCGCGAAGTTCCTTGCGCGCCTGGTCATCAGGTGACACGGTGGCGACCATAGCCATGAGCCGCATGGTGCGTTCCCGCTTGGCCGCAGCCAGCGTCTCCCGCGCGCCCTCATAGACCAGAAGCCCCAGGTCCTGCGCTTCGAAGAAGGGCCGGCGAACGGAGGCGTACCACTTCTCGAGTGCGGACAGATTGGCCAGGTAGACGATGTTCCTCGCGACCGCCCGAGAGAGCCTCCTGTACACACGGGGGCCAACGGGGCGCCGCAGTCCGGGCAACGCCTCGGTCACGACGAGCATGCCGTCCTCGAGCACATCGTCACGCAGCACCGATCCTGCCGCGACCACCGTCCCGAAGCCTGTGCCCACCGGGCCGACGGCCCCTCCCTGACCTCCCAGGAAGATCGGCGGCTGATTGAGCATGACGCCGCGCGGCACGTCCCCGAAGAGCGACGCCGTCGCCTTGTTGCCGTCAGGGGTGTAGTTGAAGTGGATGTACGAAGAGCCCACTTCACTGTGGTCCTTACGACTCGTGCCGCCGGCCATCAGGCAATCACAGAAGTTGATGAGGCTGCCGAGGGTGACGAAGGGGAAGAGAATGGTCTGCTTCAACCCGACGCAGTGGGCACCATTGGCCTCCTCCTCGAGGAGGGTACCCTCTCGCACGTGGGCGCCCAGTCCCATGTTCGCCTTCTGCAGGAACACCGACTTCGAGAAGTAGCCCCCTCTGAGCTCGACACCGGGACCCAACTGACAGTTGTCGATTGTGACCGGCCCCTCCGCTCCCAGCTTGACCCCCGCGGAGATGACCGTCTTCCCGCCGTAGATGCGACAACCCGGGTAGATCGTCACGCCGCCGCCGGAGATCCGGTCCGGATCGACCTCAGAACCGATGTCCAGACTCAGGGGATTCGGGATATCAACCCCTTTGCGCAGCAATCGCATTGCCGTCTCGTAGCCCCTCACCGGCACTTCCATGTGGTACCTCTCTGCTCCGCCCGTTGCGGGAGGTGGGTTTCGGGCGAGTTCGGGGATGGATCAGACGACTAGACCTGCCGGGTAGTCAATGAACTCACGCCTTGCTGGAAGGTTGCCAGAAGGCGGGTGCGCTCTCTGTATCACAGCACTCGCAAACCGCATGGTAGACCCCGGGTCTCACGACTTGGGCCGGCTGTTGCAGTCTCTAGGATGAGACTGGGATGGATGACCTGCGCAGGCAGCGGATGGATTCTGCAGAGGGCCTCGGCAAGGCGTTCAAGGTCTGGACCGGCTACTCCGCGGCTCTGGGCTTCGTCAGGCCTGCTTCCTGGGACCGGGCGTTCTCGCACGTTGGCGAGCGACTGACGATGGAGAACATGGGGTTCTGGCTGTGCTGGCACTTCTTCGGCGGCTTCGAGGGGATGCGGCGCGCTGGTCGGAGCCGAGCGACGATCTACCGGCACCTGAAGAGGTTTCGTGTCTCGATGAAGTGCCATCCGGACGAGTACGTGATGCCCGGCGTGGACATCGAGCCGGCGGCGTTTTGGAGCGCGGTCGTGCTCCCGGTGGCCGAGGAAGCTGAGTAGGGGCACCCTGATGCAATGCGCTCGGAGAGCTTCGTGTCTGTAGAACAAGTCTCAGATACGGGGCTCACCGAGTCGACGTCGGGGCTCGACGCTCTGTCCCCGCCCGGTCGGCGGTGAACCCCCGGGTCTGGTGGAGGCCGGCTCGTGTGCTGCCTCGCTTGCCGGGGTGTGCCGACGGTAGTGGGCCTCCTCTCGCTCGGTGGGTGTGGTCTTGCCGATGAGGCGACGGGTGTCCCACCATTCGACCCAGAGCAGGATTGCGAACTCCACGACATCGGCTTCCCCCCAGGGTCCGAGGTTGGCGACGAGTTCCCGCTTGTAGAGGCCGATGGTCGATTCGGCCAGGGCGTTGACAGACCACTAGCCGTCACCACCGGGACGAGAGGCGGCGAGACTCTCGGTCTTCGTTGGCATGACCTCGACCTGGAGACCGGAGCCGTTCAGATTCGACGGGTGCCGGTGATCGTCGACTGGACTCCGGTCTCCTCTGACCCGAAGAGTGGCCGTGGAAGACTCGTGGCCTTGGATCGGTGAACCGTCGATGTGTTGCGGAGTCACCATCCTGCTCGGCTTGAGGAGCCGGTCGCTATCGGTCCCGGGGCGCCAGCGTCCGATCCTGTGTTCCGCAACGAGATCGGTGAGCCGCTGCGTCCTGAGTCCTTCTCGCGTGGTTCCACACCGTGGTCAAGGCGTTCGGGCTTCCGGACATCCGGTTCCATGATTCTCGACATGCGTACGCGATGCTGTCGCTCAGTGCCGGGAGGCTCAACGGCGGCATCCAAGCTGATGTCCGCGGCCGGACCCGGCCCGCCCGGAGTGGCTCATCGAGATCGGCTTCATCGCCGCCAGGCCCATGTGGGGGCTCGACGCCCGCCTTGCGGTCGGGAGCCGTGGTCAGGGAGCGAGTCTCCCGGTGGCGTGGAGATCGTCGGCGACGTCGGCGAGACCGAGTTCGAGCAGCCTCGCCCTGGTCGGCAACCCGGTCGCCGTGTCCCAACCCCGGAACCGGTAGTACTCGTCGAGCATCGGGTCGAGGTCCACGACCTGCCCTGCGGCGAAGCCGTCCGGCATCGGCTCGCAACGCATGCGCTTGGGGAGCGTGTCGTCGGCCCTGGTCAGCCCTTCCCGCACGTTGAATGCCCTCTCGATGTTCACGATCCGCTCGCCGATGGTCAACACGTCTTCCTCGGTGAGGTCGAGGCCGGTGGTCGCATTGCAGAGCCGGGCCACCATCCCTGCCATCGAGAACTGTTCGGCGTCCTTCGCGAACATCCAGGGGTCGCTGGTGAACAGGCAGATCTCAAGGGAGTTCTTGAACGCCAGCAGGTTCTCGTACCAGTAGACCAGTTCCGGTTTGCCCTCTTCGGTCACCGGGTTCGTGGCATCCAGGTACCGCTCGAGCACCGGCCGCACGGACACGTCCCAGCCGTGATCGGGCATCGACTCGGGGATGAAAGCCCGGATGTGGCACGCCCCCCGGCTGGACACGGCATAGCTCAGGCCCCACCCTTTGGAGGCTCGGGCGTCCCGGCCGGCGAAGGTGATCCCCTTCGTGTGGATCATCAGGTCCTCGGCGCCTTCGCCTACCCGGCCGGGGATGGCGTCGAGGGGACCGCTCAGCAGATCGCCGATCCCTTCCCGACGGGCGATCATTTCGATGAGCCGCGGAATGGCGTCCTGGCTCCCCCACTCCAGGCGCAGCCCGTCCGTCCGATCATCGTCGAGCAGGCCCCGCTCGTAGCACTCCATGGCGAACCCGATAGCCGCCGAGCAGTCGAAGTAGTCGAGGCCGTACTCGTCGGCCAGCGTGCCGGCGGCGAGCACCGCATCGAGGTCGTAGAGCCCGAGTCTCACCCCGAGATCGAGCGGTTGGGAAAGCTCCATGCCCTGGCCGTAGGCGCCGGTGAACGGCCCCCGGGTCACCACGTACATGTGGTCGCAGGCCTGGGGGCACGAGAAGCATGCCCGGGTCTTGACATAGCGATCGGCCTGATTCTCGAACGACATCATCGACAACCACCCGGTCGGGTCGCCGCCCCGGAAGTTGCGGTCCCCCATCAACCCGCCGTAGCGAAGAGCCCCCCGGGAGGGGCCGTAGGCGGCGATCAGGTCGTACATCTCGCGGTTGGCGTCCCAGGCCTCATAGCTCCTCCGGATCTCAGTGGCGAGGGCGCGGGGATCGGCGACCCGTACGCCCCGGGTGCCCCTGGCCGCCACCGCCTTGAGCCGCTTCGATCCGAACACCGCCCCCACCCCGGTCCTGCCGAGGGCCCTGCCGAGGTCGGCGATCACGCTGGCATACGCCACCAGGTTCTCCCCGGCGGGGCCGATGGCCAGCGTGCTCACGTCCGGATCCCCCACCTCGAGCACGATGGCCCGAGCGGCTTCCCGGGTCGTCGTGCCCCAGAGATGTTCGGCCGGCCTGATCTCGACACGGTCGTCGTCAATCCACAGGTACACCGGTTCCGGAGAGGCACCCTCGACGATCAGCACGTCGTATCCGGCGTACTTGAGAGTCGCCCCGAACGAGCCGCCGCAGTTGGAGTCGGCGTACAGCCCGGTCGCCGGGGACTTCATGGACACGGTGAACCGCTGGCTGCCCGGCACCGGCGTGCCGCTGCAGGGGCCCACGCCGAGGATCAGCTTGTTGCCCGGCCCGAGGGGATCGACACCGACGCCGACCTCGTCGTAGAGGATTCGGGCGTTGAGCCCGCGGCCACCGATGTAGGCATGCGCCAGAGCAGGATCGAGCGGCTCGCTGGTGACGCTCCCCGAGGTCAGGTCCACCCGGAGAATCCGCCCGGCCCAACCGTTCACCGCTCACCTCCCCGGGTCACCGGCCCACCCTGCGCGAGACGGGGCGCCGGGAACGTCCCGATCCGGTGCTGCTTGCGGATCACGGCCGCTTGCGGTGAATCCACGAACCAAATCGCCCGCGGCAGGCACCATTCGACACATCGGTTGCAGAAGTCGCAACGCGTGTCGAGCGCCACGATGTCGACGCTCATGTCGCGGTTCTTCAGCACCCGGATGTACGACTTCTTCGGGTTGTACTCGCCGTGCTTGGCCATCGAGCACACCAGTTCGCAGACGCAGCATCCGGTGCAGGTGTCTGCGTCCACGATGAGGACCTTGTCGGGAATCGGCCCCATCCGCCTTCCTCTCCCTCCCGGGTGGCCCGGTCTGGGCGCACGTGGCAAGGGCGATCACGCCAACAAACCCATACACCCCGCTCGACCGGCACCAACCAATCGGGGCACGTCCTGGGGCGTGGTGTGTGGGTGATGCCGCGTCGGCCTTGCCGGGTTGTTTCTAGCAGGTTGCCGATGGCCGCCCCTTTCGTTCGCCTGGTTCGCTTCGTTCGCCGCTCCCACCCCTGGGCCCCTTGGCCGCTCAGCGATCCTCGTCCGGTTCCCGGCACCCGGGCTGGGCCGACCCCCGGCCCAGGACCTGCGGTTCTGGGGAACTCCGCTGTGGCGGTCCCGCACCTCCCGGGGAGAACGATGATCCGCCTCCGGCAAAGGTCCCGATCGACCGCCACCTGTCCTGCAGCGCGGGCTGGAGTGAGATGCTCCAAGTCGTGGGGGGAATCACGAGCCGCCCGGCGCGCTCCGCGTCCCGGCCCCCCGTCTGCCTCTGGCTAAACCGTCCAGATCAATCAGAGACTCCGGCGAGAGCGGATGAACACAGGCGTCGGGTGCTCCAGTGTCGCAGAGCCCTCCGTGGATTTAGCCGACCCCAGGTGGAGGGTCAGGGCGTGGCCGGGGTGGGCCTGTTCCGGGTGGAGCAGGCCGTCTGCCGGCAGGGGCGGCCCCTCCTGAAGGCTCGAGGGGGGCACTCTTGACGGCAAGCAGAGTCGCGCCGTCGCGGTCCCGAGCTCAGCCGCCGGTCGCTCGAAGAGGCCGCAGTCGTCCTGTGCGACAAACCCGGGCGGGAGCGTTCTTCAGCGTTGCTCGATTGCCTCGGCGATCTTGGCAACCGACAGCATCCCGTAGTCGAAGGTGTGTTCGCGGCCATCCTCAAGCGTCACGATGACCTTCTTCTTGAGCATCCCGCTCTTCACGTCGACTTTGCGAATTGCCGACTTCTCGATGGCAAGGTAGCCGTGGCTGCCCCCAACGATGACCAGCTCCCTCAGCGTCCCGGACAGCGACGTGTCGAATCTCGCATCGAACAGCAGCCGGCGGCCGGTCACCGTCAGCTTCCCCGTGTATCGGCCCCCTTCGGGCGGTACGTAGTTGAGCGTCCAGCTGCCGAGTTCCTGTTCTCCCTCTGCAAGGTCGAATGGCATGGCATCTCCCCTGTCTCGAGCGGTGGTGGCTGCCGCTGCAGCAACTCCCCTGCAAGGTAGCTTATGGTGGTCGCCGACAGCCGTCCAAGGAGGCGACGCACGATGAGCGCCTGGCAATCATCGAACGGGCCGGACCGTGCGTGGTCCGTGGCAGTGCGAATTGGACTGACCCTCGGTCTCGTGGTCGTGATCACCGCCGTCGTCTGGGCGATTCTCGCTCGGTGAGATTGCGATCAACACGAAGGCCGATGGCTCCTGCCGGCCCCCCCACTCCGAGCAGGGGTGTCTGCTCCCCGGCCGCCGCCCCCGAGCACGTCGGAAACGGCGAACGCCTTCGGTGTCGCAGAGCCGACGGCCGAAAGGACCGACCCCCTCGTGGAGGCTGAGGGCGTGGGGGTCTGTTTCTCATCGTTAGGAGAGCCTTCTGCGGATGAATCAGACCCGGCATGGCGGATCAGGCCGTGGTCGGAGATTCGTGGGTGAGGGTCCTCCTTGGGTGACTCGGGCGTGGCCGGGGGAACAAGGTCTTGGCCGCGCACACAGGCTCCTGCCGATTAGCGTTGGCGACCCCGAAGACGACGACCACAGGAACCGGGTTCGATGACCTCAAGCATGAGGGCTGCAGTCGCTACCAAGTATGGACCGCCCGAAGTGGTGCGGATCGACGAGGTTGAGAAGCCGGTTGCCGACGAGGGGAAGTTGCTCGTCAAGGTGCACGCCACCACGGTGAACCGCACGGATTGCGGTTACCGGGGCGGCAAGCCGTGGATCATCCGCTTCTTCAGTGGGCTGTGGCGGCCCAAGGCCACCATCCTGGGGACCGAGTTCGCTGGAGTGGTCGAAGCCATTGGCAACGGCGTCACCGAGTTCCAGGCGGGCGATCGGGTGTGCGGCTATTGCGAGGGGACATTCGGCGCCCACGCCGAGTACATGACGGTCGCCGCCAACCGGCTGGTCGCACGGATCCCCGATGATCGCAGCTTCGCTGACGCAGCCCCCAGCACCGAGGGATCCCACTACGCGCTCGGCACGTTCCGACGAACAGGCGCGGGGCCCGGTCAACAGGTCCTCATCTACGGCGCCACCGGGGCGATCGGTTCGGCGGCGGTGCAGATCGGCAAGAGCCTTGGACTCAACATCACCGCGGTGTGCGGCACGGACCACGTAGACCTGGTCGAGAGGCTGGGCGCCGACCGGGTGATCGACTACCAGATCGAGGATTTCACCAAGGACACCCAGCGATACGACCTGGTGCTGGACGCGGTCGGCAAGAGCTCGTTCCGTCGCTGTCTCGGGCTGCTGAAGCCGGGCGGCATCTACACATCGAGCGACGTCGGATTCATGTGGCACGGCCCACTCTTCTCGTTGGTCACACCCCTCTTCCGAGGCCGCAAGCAGGTGTTTGTGACCCCCCGCCGCGACCCAGAAGCCGTTCGCTACCTGAAGGACCTAATCGAGTCTGGTGAGTTCACGCCGGTCATCGATCGCGTCTACCCACTCGATGAGATCGTCGACGCCTACCGCTACGTCGAGACGGGCCAGAAGATCGGGAACGTGGTCATCACGGTCTAGCGGCAGAGACCGGTGCCACGGCCGGCCCCCGGCGACAGGGCCTTGCGGACCATCCCGGATCAGCGCGCGACCGAGGGGGCGGTTGACAGGTACGCGCAGACGCCGGCCGAGCGAACGGTAGACCAGTGTCGGAGAGCCGACGGACTACTCGCCGATCACCGGGATCGCTTCGGAATGCCGGACCGGCTGAGGTGGATGAACTACCCGGGGGCTGTGCCGTCCCGATCCTCCTCGAAGAGGGCCGGCCGATCGCCACCCTTCGCGACAATTGAGACGCAGGGCACAGCCCAACCGCGACCACACACGCGGAGTGTCGAGACGGTCCCAAAGAGCCGAGCCTCTGGGAAACGACCCGGGCCGGCCGTCCAGGCTGGGTCGCGCCTAGCATCAACGTTGATGGGCGATCCATCGATGAATCGACGGACGCACGTTTGATCGCCGGCTTCGCGGAGCGAAGCCCTGTTGCGACAACGGGTCCTGCTACCCATGAGGCCGATGCCGTCGACTGCACAACACAAGAGAATGGCGAGGGGGGAAGAGACTGAGCAATGAGACGTTTGACAGTCGGACTCATCATGGTTCTCGTCGCGACAGGTTGCGGCGACGATGCTGCTCTCCGGACCACTGTGACCACTGTCTCCGAGGCCCCTACCCCGACCTCCCAGGCTCCGACGACTACGTCGAGCACCACCACCACGGAGGCGACAACTACCCAGCCGACCACGACGACCAGTGCGGCGGCCACCACCACCACCGCTCCACCTCCGTCGGGGTGTTCGACCTCGGGCATCGTGGGCGTCTTGCCGGACGAGCCCGACCTTCCCGGTGCCGTCGACGACATGAGGTGGGCCATCATGTCCGCCGCAATGGAGTGCGACATCAACACGCTGGCGGCGCTGGGCCTGCCCGGCGAGTTCGCATGGTCGTACGACCCGAACGCGGCGGATGACCCGGCCGATCATTGGCGCTTCATGGAGGACTTCGGATCGATGCCTCTTGCCGGGATGGTGGAACTGTTGAGTCTTCCGTACGGCGTGACGGAGCAAGTGCTGGTTGGGGTCCCGCTCTACGTGTGGCCGTCGGTTGCCGTCTACGACGACTGGGCAAGTGCGCCTGAGGCCGACCGTCAGGCCATCGTGGACCTGTACGGCGAGAGCGTCCTGGATGAAGTCGAAGATCTCTGGGAGGACGGCTACTACCTCGGGTCGCACCTGGCGATCGACCACAACGGCGATTGGCAGTGGTACATCACGCCCGGTAACTGACGCCGTCGAAGCCTGGGACCATCTCTCTAGAGTCTCGGAGCCACCACCTCTGCCAGGCGGCTGAGCCCGGAGCGTATCTCGTCGCGAGCGTCATCTGGGGCCACACCCACGCCCGGCAGCAGCACCTGGAGCTCGAGCACCACGTTCTCAACCGGCCCCAAATCGGCTGCCCGTCCGGGCAGCGTCGCATTCGACGGCTCCACCAGCGTCCAAACCACCGAGACGACCGGGTCGTACAAGGCCGGGAATCCGATCCCGGGCACCTCGACGACCTGATCCTTGACCCGTTGTTCCTCGAAGAACTGCTGGGGCCGCAGATCCTCTCCACCCGGCCAGAGCGCGGCCTCTACGACCAACTGGCTCGCACCACCCAGACCCGGTTCAAGGACGAAGCGACATTCGCCCACCTCGTTGCCTCCGCCTACGACGGTTCTACCGAAGGCGGCCTCGGCGTCTTCGGACATCAGGACCGAACAGGCGGCTTCGGCGAGCAGCACCCCGCGCTGCGAATCGGTTATCACCGCCGACGATGAGGTAGGCGCTGCGATCTCCTCGGCGCTGCCGCATGCCCCCAGCGCCGTCGCGGCAACCACCACCACGGCCCATGTCCAACGAGTTTCCATTGGCGCCTCCCTTCCCGTTCTCGGCGGGGATCACTCAGCCGGCCTGGGGGAACTCCACCTGCCAGGACTCTCCGTCGAAGGTGGCCACGAACGGGGCATTGATCCATCCAGGCCCGAGTATCCGACCCTCCCAGTCCACCTCGATCGGCTCCTCGTAGGCGTACCCGCCGCATGAGCCGCAGCACCAGTTGGAACCCTGGATGTATGTGAGGCGGGCGGCGACCATCCCGGACTCGGGTGAGTCGGGTGCCATCACCACAGCAGGTACCGTCGCCGCCAGGCTCCGGGCGGTGGCGAGGTCGTCGGGGAAGCGTCGTGCCGATTCACCCCCGGCAGCGAGGCAATCGAGGTCCTCCACCCCCCCCATCAGGGAGGCGATCCGGCTGTCGAGATCGGCGAACACCGCCAGGACCGCCACCTCCAGATCCGCGGTCATGCCGCCCGGGATCAGGCGCACCAGGGGACCTGCGTTGAGTGTGTAGATCACGTTCGCCGCCTCTGCGCTCACGGTCCCCGTATCAGGGTCAAGGGTCTCGTTGAACAGATCGGCGGCTGCCCTGATGCGCACGTCGAGGTCTTCCGCGGCGGCAAAGAACCCTGCCAGGCTCTCCGACGCCGAGACCGGCCCGTCGGCAACGGTCGTCGGTGCAGCCGTCGTTGTGGCGGGTGTCGACGTTGTGGTCGGCGTCGTCGTCGTGGTCGAGGCGGATTCGCCGACCGGTGCCGCGGTTGTGGCCTCCGTCCCGATGGGGGCGGTCCCATCGCCGTCCCCACACGCCCCGGTGAACACCAACACGACCAGCAATGCGAGCACAGGCCTGTGGATTGAGCCTTTCACAGCATCCGTCCTATCTCGGGTCCCTCCCGCCTCGGTTACACGGATCGTCTCATCGTCGTCAACGAATGGTACCGAGTAGACCCCCAGGAGGCGCTCCCCCAGCCTCACCCGACCAAGAGGTTCCGTACCCTGATGAGCGGTTCCTTTGCGGTCCAGGATGCCGCGGCGGACAGGGTTGGATCGGTCTCCGTCGGGCCCTTCTCCCGATGAACGTAGAGTTGACGGCATGGCGACGGTCCGTCCCGCCTCGGTGGCGGGGACGTTCTATCCGGCCGACCCGGCCGTGCTGCGCCGCTCCGTCGAGGATCTGCTCCGCGACGGCTCGGAGAGCGAGCTGGGCATTCGGCCGAGTCTCCTCATCGTTCCGCACGCCGGTTACGTGTACTCCGGGCTCGTCGCGGCGAGCGCCTACCGGTTGCTCCGCGACGTGGGCGATGCCCTCCGCCGTGTTGTGCTCGTCGGCCCGGCGCACTTCGTGGCGCCCTCGGGGCTGGCGACCCCTGGCGTGGACGCCCTGGAGACCCCGCTCGGGGAGGTTCCGGTCGACACGGAGCTGACCGCATCGGCACACTCGCACCCGATTGTCGGCCCCGATCCCGTCGCCCACGCCCGCGAGCACAGCCTCGAGGTGCAGCTCCCTTTCCTCCAGGTTGTGATCCCCGAGTTCTCGGTTCTTGCTCTGGTCACTGGGAACGTCGGACCCGACGCCGCCGCCGACGTGTTAGACGAGGTGATCGCGGCGGATGACGTGATCGGCATCGTCTCGTCGGATCTGTCCCACTATCTCGATTACGACGCGGCCCGTCGCCGGGACACCCGCACCGCGACGGCGATCACTGAGCTCCGCCCGGCTGATCTGTCTCCCGGCGACGCCTGCGGACGCACCGCCGTTCAGGCTGCGCTGGTGCTCGCCAAGCGAAGAGGCTGGACCTGCCGGCTGATCGATCTCCGCAACTCGGGTGACACGGCCGGCTCGATGCATCAGGTGGTCGGGTATGGGGCCTTCGCCGTGGGCCCCAAGATCTGACTGCTATCTGGCGAGCCGTACCGGGAGCCGGCGCGCCCCCCAGGTCCCGGGACGAGATTCGAACACGCCGGGGCAGCGCGTACCGCACGAGGCACAACAGCCATCGCCGTCCAGGCCCCAGTGCCCGAGACGGTAACGGTTGCGCTCGATGAGTTCGGTCCCACACTCGTGGCAGTAGGTGGTCTCACCGCGACGATCATCGACATTGCCGGTGTAGACGTGTCGCAGTCCGTTGGCGAGCCCGGTGCTCCGTGCCCTGGCGAGAGTCGCGAGGGGGGTGGGCGGGCGATCCAGCATCTTGTGGTCGGGGTGGTACGCAGTGAAGTGGAGCGGCACGTCGAGCCCGAGATGCTCCGCGATCCACTTCGTCAGCCCGTCTATCTCCTCCGGGGAGTCGTTGAGCCCGGGTATCAGCAGCGTCGTCACCTCGAGCCACACATCCGTCTCCCGCTGCACGTACTCGAGTGTCTCGAGCACGGGGTCGAGGTGCCCGATGCAAGTTCTGCGGTAGAACTCCTCGGTGAATGCCTTCAAGTCGATGTTCGCCGCGTCCATGTGGGCATAGAACTCGGCTCGCGGTTGTGCGGTCACGTACCCGGCTGTGACGGCCACAGTGTTGACCTCGACGGCCCGACAGGCGGCGGCGACCTCAATCGCGTACTCGTGGAATACGACCGGGTCGTTGTAGGTGAAGGCCACACTGCGGCATCCCAGATCGAGCGCCCGGCGAGCGATCACCTCCGGCGAGGCCTGATCGGTCAGGGTGTCGTACTCGCTCGCCCTGGAGATGTCCCAGTTCTGGCAGAAGCGGCAGGCGAGGTTGCACCCGGCGGTGCCAAACGAGAGCACCGGAGTACCGGGGAGAAAGTGGTTCAAGGGCTTCTTCTCGATCGGGTCGACGCAGAACCCGCTCGAACGGCCGTACGTGGTGAGCACGATCTGATCGTCTTGGCGGGCGCGAACGAAACACAAGCCCCGTTGGTGCTCGCTCAGCTTGCAGAACCGCGGGCACATGTCGCACTGGACCCGCCCGTCGTCCAGGCGATGCCAGTACTTGGTGGGAACGATCGACTCGGGAGGCGCCAGCGGAGCCGTCGAGCCGCTCATGGAGGACCCTTGTCGATGCGCCAGAGCCCGGCTTCTCGGGCCGCGTCGAACGCGGCGACGAGTTCGACGCGCCGGGATCGATGATCGATGTCCGCATAGCGTTCGTTCTGGTGCACGCGGTGGTCCGGCCGGTACTGGCCCATGATGTTGATGTAGGTGTCGGGTGACAGCTCATCGTGGAGCCAGCGGAAGATCGCGGCGGACTCGGCCCACTGGCCGGGCATCACGAGGTGCCTGACGAGCACGCCGCGCCGGGCCAGGCCGTCACGGCCGAACCGCAGGGCGCCGACCTGGCGGTGCATCTCGGTCAATGCCGCCCGCGCTACCGCGGGGTAGTCGGTCGCCCGAAGGAGCCGGCGGGCGGTCTCGGGCTTCCAGACCTTGAAGTCCGGCATGTAGATGTCAATCAGTCCGTCCATGAGCCGGAGCGAGGCGATGGCGTCGTAGCCCGACGTGTTGTAGACGATGGGAACCTCGAGGCCGCGGGGGATCGCCAACGCGATGGCTTCCACCACCTGAGGTGCGACGTGCTCGGGAGTCACGAAGTTGATGTTGTGGCATCGCTCGTCTTGGAGCTGGAGCATCCGGTCGGCGATGTCGGCGGCGGTGGCTTCCCGTCCAGCGCCCTTTGAGGAGATGTCCCAGTTCTGGCAGAACACGCACTTGAGGTTGCAGTACGAGAAGAAGATCGTTCCCGAGCCGCGCCAGCCGCGCAGGCAGTCCTCTTCACCCAGATGGGGGAACGCGCTCGCCACGTAGGCGTGACGCCCGGTGTGGCAGATCCCCCGCTCGTCATGCAGCCGGTCGACACCACAGTCCCGGGGACAGGCCCTGCAATTGGCCAATTCCTGTCGCGCCGCGTCCACCTTCCCCTGGAGCAGCCCTTCTCTCAGCGTGCGCGTGTAGGCAGGCTCGAAGTCATCGATCAGGAACCGCTCATCGTGTCCCGAAGCGAGGGCGTTCATCCCCCGACAAGGTACTCCGCCGAACCGACTGCGGGCGCCGAGCCAAAGGCGGCCATCTCGGCCGGTCCGCTCGGACGACGTCGCCTGGTGTGGGGATGAGGTTCCCAGAGTCGGCCGTCACGGTTTCCCGAGCACTCGGCCGATGTCAGACCATCACGTGCCGTTATGGTCGGCTACACAATGAGGGTCGCAGCTAGTGCGCGCCGTTCTTCGGTTCTACGCTGAGTTGAGAGATCTGCTCGCCCCGGAGCACCGTTCCGGGACGGTCACCCGCACGTTCGACGTCCCGGGGAGTGTCAAGGACGTGATTGAGGCGTGCGGCGTGCCGCACACCGAAGTGGACCTCATCTTGGCAAACGGCGAGTCCGTCGACTTCTCCTACCGGCCGGCGGACGGAGACCGCATCAGCGTGTATCCCGTGTTTGAGGCGTTTGACATCTCACCGGTTCTGCGGGTCCGGCCACAGGCGCTGCGTCGGGTGCGCTTCGTTCTCGATGGGCACCTTGGCCGACTGGCCGGGTTCCTGCGGCTGCTGGGGTTTGACTCTCTCTGCAGCAACGCCTGGTCCGATCATGAGTTGGTGGCGGTCTCAACCGAGGAGCACCGCATCTTGCTGACCCGAGATGTCGGCCTCCTCAAGCACGGGTCCATCACCCACGGCTACTACGTGCGGTCTACCGACCCTCGACAACAGCTCATCGAGATCGTTCGCCGCTTTCACCTCTCCGACCGCATCACCCCGTTCACAAGATGCATGCCGTGCAACGGGTTACTCGAGCCCGCGGGGAAGGACGACATCGCTCACCGGCTGCCGCTCAGGACCCGGGACAGCTTCGACGACTACTGGACCTGCACAGTGTGCGAGAGGATCTACTGGCGGGGATCGCACCACAGGCAGCTCATCGAGATCGTCGATGCGGCAAGGAAGGCTGAGCTGGGCCTTCTGGGCGAACGAAGCGGCGTTCTGAATGACGGTGTCGGAGAGCCTTCGGTCGATGCGGGCGACCCTGGGTGGAGACTCAGGGAGTGGGGTTCGTCTGGGCGAGGGTCCCGCTGAACCCGGGCCTGCCCCGGTCCTATCCGAGACCAAGGGCCACCATGAGCGCCCGGTCCAACTCACCGAGCTTCGCCGGGCCCAGAGCGCCCCGTCGCCGACTGAGCACCCGCTTGGGGAGGGTGAAGAGGTTGTCGCAATTGG
>JBDROA010000180.1:0-2414 GCA_043810615.1 Actinomycetota bacterium
CGGCATGATCGTGACCAACCAGGGAGAACGCCGACGAATCCAACCCGCCCAGCAGAAGCGAATCGGCCGCCTGGGCCGTCGCCCCCAGGAAGTCACCGGAGTCCATCCCATCGAGCAGGTCCGCATCCACCGCCGTCCCCCCGACCGGCAGATACAACCCGGCATGGTCGTGTCCGGCCAGGGAGAACGAAGCCGGCCCCCACAACGAATCCGCCAACTCCCCCAAAGCCGTCAGCGTGGGGAAGTTGCCCTCCGTCGGAGTACCCACCACCTCCGCATAGACGCCGTTGTGGTTATGGCCGGCCAGCGAGAACGCCGTCCAGTCCCGCCCGTCGAGAAGCTCGGAGTTGAAGGCCACCCCGCCCTCCCCAAAGGCGAACACGGACGAGTTGAAGCCATCCAACAGGTCCGAATCCGCCGCCCGGCTGCCGATGCCCAGGTATGCGGTGTCGTGGTCATGCCCCGCGTCGGCGAAGTCGGCGGCGTGCTGCCCGTCGACGGTGTCGGCATCGGTCGGGTTCAGGTCGGTGCCGCACTCCCAGGCGGTCCCCGTGCCGTTGCGCTTGGGTATCTCCCCGGCCGGGCAAGCCAGGCCTCCCAGAGTGTCGTCGTCCCCGTCGCCCAGGCCCGCCGGGACGCCGGTGAGGCTGGCGAACGCCTGGGTGTGGACTGCGGCGGCGAACGCCGTCGAGTTCAGCCCATCGAGCAGGTCCGAGTCAGCCGCCACCCCGGCCACCGGCAGGTAGACCCCGTCGTGCGCATGCCTGGTCAGGGCGAAGGCCCTGGCGTGCTTGCCGTCGAGCAGGTCGGCGTTCAGCATCAACACCCGTGCTCGCGAGTTCACCACCAGTGGCGCGCCCCTGGTCACGTTCAGTTGCAGAGCCGGGCTCCTGGCAGCCCGGTTGCTCAGGACCAGGTTGGCCCCTCCGCTCACCGACCCCGACAGGGTGGTGACGGCGTTGGACGAGTTCACTTGCCCGCTGAACAGGGGCTCGCTGAGCCGGGGCTGATCCGGAGTCTGGGCACCGGTCGGCATGGCCATCACCACCAACATGCCCACCGCTATCCCCACTCCGGCTCCTCGCCAGAAGCGTCCAGACGACATACCACGACCCATCGCGAACCTCCCAGTACGTGCCGCGCCTCAACCCTACGCAGTTTGCCCGCCCCGGGTTCTGTGGGACCGGAGAAGGTGCCTCGCTTCTCCCGGCCGAAGCCGGGAGATGGAGTGTCATCGTCTCTCCCGCGAACGCGGGAGACCCGCGAGGCCGCCCCCCAGGCGGCCGAGCGGTGCGGGCAAACCCCAACGAAGCCCCGGCTCCCCCATCCTCTCCCAGCCGGAGCCGGCGGGTCTTCCTACTCCTCGCACCCCATGGCGGAGAAGATCCCCAGCACCAACCCGTCGGGCTCAAACGACGAGATCGGCCCCCACAGCACCAGGGTGCCGCCGACGCGCATCTCGAAGAGCGGCCCCTCGCCCGGACTGTCGGGGAAGGTCAGGTCGAAGGTGAAGGCGTAGATGGCTTGGAGGTCGGCCACGGTGGCGCCCAGGCCGATGCCGCTGACCGTGACCAGGCCCGCAGCGGCGTGGGTCGTGTCGGCTTCCCGCCCGTCGAGCCAGAACCCGGAGAAGACGTCACCCCCGGCTCCCTGCCAGCGGCTCAGGGCAACCAGGGGCCCCCACCGGACTCCCCGGACGATGAGCCCGGGGCAGGTGCCGTACTCGCCCTCGGACACGAAGGTGCCGGTGTCGGCGTCGGGTTGGCCGAGGCTGGCGGCGAGTGTCCCCAGCACCTCGTCGGCCGGGTCGCCGAACCCCAGGGGCCCGATGCCTGTGACCTTCAAGCGCAGTGCGTCGATTGCGAGGGGGGCTCCCACGGGTTCGACGTAGGGGGGAATGGTGGTGGTGGTCGTCGTCGCGGGGGTCGTCGTGGTGGTGGGAGCCACCGTCGTAGTGGGAGCCACCGTCGTAGTGGGAGCCACCGTCGTGGTGGGAGCGGCCGTGGTGGTGGGAGCGGCCGTGGTGGACGGGGCGGCCTCGGGGCTGCGCCCGAACCAGCCGGCAAAGGCCATGACCCCCACCCCCAGCGCCACCAGGGCGGCAAGGATCCCGATCAGCTTCAGCGGCCCCAGCGGGAAGGGGCTGGGGCGCCCGTTCTCGATACCTTCCGCGAAGACCCCACTGACATCAACCGTCGGCTTGTCGGCCCAGTAGACCACCGGACGGGGGGGCGATCCCCTCGGTGTTCCGGGATCGGCCCGCCAGGGGTCCGGGGGCCGCTCGGCCCCCTGCGGCCGCTGGCCGCTGGAGCCGGCTGCCGGAGCCGCGCCGGGCTTGCCGGACGGGGGTTCGGTCGGGGGCCGCGCCTGTGAAGCAGTGCCTCCCTGGCCGGGCACGGCCGGGCCGCCGGGAA
>JBDROA010000181.1:0-60900 GCA_043810615.1 Actinomycetota bacterium
GGTCCCGGCTCGCCTCATCAGCGAGGCGGTGCGGAAGCTGCCTCCCGGGGCGGTTGTTATCGAGGCCAGGGGAGGAGAGGTGGAGCTCACCGGCGGAGCGCCGCGCTTCCGCTTCCGCGAGATGGCAGTGGCTGACTTCCCCACCGTGCCCGAGGCCGAACTCCAGGGAGGAGTGGAAGTCGCCGGAGAGGACCTCGTCCAGGCACTGGGGCAGGTCATGGTGGCGGCTTCTCACGACGACGCTCGCCCGGTGCTCACCGGGGTGTACTTCGAGTCACATGAAGGAGCGCTGCGCCTCGTGGCCACCGACTCGTACCGCCTGGCGCTGCGCGATGTGCCGGCAGTGCGCTCCACCATCTCGGCACTCATCCCGGCCCGGGCTTTGCGCGAGCTTCACCGCACCGTGGCTGCCAAGAAACTCCAGATGGCCGTCGGGAGCCGAGAGGCTTCCTTCGGATCGGAACGGGGCACACTGACCGTAAGGCTCATCGAGGGGACATTCCCCAACTATCGCCAGCTCCTGCCCGCCAGCTACCCGAGCCATCTCACGGTGGGCCGAGACAGTCTGCTCGAGGCCATCGGACGGGCTTCCCTGGTTGCCGAGGATCACATCCCCATTCGGCTCCAGCTGCAGAGCGGCGGTGTCGAACTCAGCGTGACCCGCCAGGATGTGGGCGGAGAAACCGAGCACGTGACGGGCGACTACGAGGGCGAGGACATGACCATCGCCTTCAACAGCCGCTACTTGAACGACGGCGTGGGGGCGGTCGAGGAGGATCAAGTGGTTCTCGACGTCATCGACCCGTTGAAACCGGGAGTGCTGCGCGGAGCGGAGAGCCGAGATTTCCTCTATCTGCTCATGCCCGTCCGCCTTTAGGCGGCCATGCACCTGACCTGGCTCCAATTGCGGGACTTCCGCTGCCATGAGGGGCTCGAGATGGCTCCCGGGCCGGGCGTCAACGTGCTCGTCGGGGGGAACGGGACGGGCAAGAGCAGCGTTTTGGAGGCGATCGGCTACCTGGCCACGCTTCGCTCCTTCCGCCGGGCGCCTGAAGCGGCGCTGGTGCGGGTGGGAGCGGAGACGGCCGTAGTGCGCGGCGAGTTCACCGGTGAGGCGGGGACGGTGCGAGTGGAAGTCGAAGTCCCCCGGCAGGGCCGCCAGCGCGTGCAGATCGACGGCAAACGCGCCTCGGGCCGGGCTGAAGTGGCCGCCCGCGTGGCCCTGGTGGCTTTCCTGCCCGACGACCTGGATCTGGTGAAGCGGGGCCCTGCCTATCGCCGGGAGTTCGTCGACGACCTGGCGGTGCAGTTGTGGCCGGGGTCCGCGGCGGACCAGCAAGAGTACGAGAGGGCCTTACGCCAGCGCAACGCTCTCCTACGGCGGGAGGGGCGGCGCGCCGACCCCATGACGCTCGAGGTGTGGGACGAGCGCCTGGCCGTGTTGGGGGCTGGGGTGGTGCACCGGCGGCTCCAGGCCTTGGGAGCGGTAGCGAGCGGCGTCGAGGCGCTCTGCCGCCGCCTGGGAGGCGGGGGAGAGGCCTTCGCCTGGCAGTACCTGGGGTTCCGGATCGGCACGGTGGAGCCCCAGGAGACGCCGGCGGCTCTGCAGGGACGCCTGGCCGACGCGGTGGCGAAGTCCCGCGAAGAGGACCTGGACCGCCGCACCACCACGGTGGGCCCGCATCGCGACGAAGTGGCCCTGTTGGCCGCCGGACGCGATCTGCGGACCCGGGCGAGCCAGGGGGAGCAGCGCACCGTGGCGCTGGCGCTGCGCCTGGCCGCTTTCGACCTGCTCGCCGAGCGGCGGCGCTCGGCCCCGGTCCTGGTCCTCGACGACGTGTTCTCGGAGCTCGACGGCGAACGCCGCGCCCGCCTGGTGGAGCGCCTGCCCCAGGGCCAGGTGTTCGTCTCCACGGCGCACGGCGAAGACGTGCCCGCGGGAGGCTTGCGCTGGGTCGTGGAACCGGGCATGGTGCGAGCCGAGGTGGAGACGTGAGCGACCTGCAGCGCATCGGAGACGACCTGGAGACGGTGTTGCGCCGCCTCGGCCTGCCGGCCCCCGGGGTGCTCGAGCGCCTGGTCGACGACTGGGCCCGGGTGGCCGGGGAGCCCTGGGCCGGGCGGGCCGCGCCGGTGAACCTGCACCGGGGGGTCCTGGTGGTCGAGGTGGCCGACGGCACCACTGCCAGCCTGCTCAAGTACCAGGTGAACGGCCTCTTGGAGCGTCTCGAGCAGGGTCTGGGGGCCCGTCTGGTGGAGACGGTGCGCCTCCGGGTCCGGAGCGCGAAAAAGGGCCTCTGACCTGGGCATTCGGCACGCGGGATCGGTCGGGATGTCTCCCCCGGCGGCTATACTTACAGCATTGTCGGCGGCCTTGCTTCGAAGCCCGTGGCGAGGCCGGGGCGGGGGCACCGGCCGCCCGCCCGCCCGCCCCGGTGACGAGGAGCTTTGTGGCCACCAGACGCGCTAACGGTTCATACGAAGCCAAGGACATTCAGGTCCTCGAAGGCCTCGAGGCGGTGCGCCGCCGTCCCGCCATGTACATCGGCAGCACCGGCCCGCGCGGCCTGCACCACCTGATCTGGGAGGTGGTCGACAACTCGGTGGACGAGGCCATGGCCGGGTTCTGCAGCCGCATCGACGTGACCCTGCTCGCCGACGGCGGCATCCGGGTCAAAGATGACGGACGAGGCATCCCGGTCGGCAACCACGCCAAGACGCGCCAGTCGGCCCTCACCACGGTCCTCACCACTCTCCACGCCGGTGGCAAGTTCGACTCGGGCGCGTACACCGTGTCCGGGGGCCTGCATGGGGTGGGGGTCTCGGTGGTGAACGCCCTCTCCCGGCGCCTCGAAGTCGAGGTGGCGCGGGAAGGCTTCCTGTGGCAGCAGGCCTACGAGATGGGCGTCGCGGTCACCAAGGTCACCAAGGGCAAGCCGGCGCGCCGTACCGGGACCACCGTCACCTTCTGGCCGTCGCCGGCGGTCTTCACCGAGACCACCGAGTTCAACTACCCCACCGTCTCCGGCCGGATGCGCGAGATGGCCTTCCTCAACAAGGGCCTCGAGATCGCCCTGGTCGACGAACGCGGCGAGGGCGCCAAGGACTCGTTTCGGTACAGCGGCGGCCTGGTCGACTTCGTGCGCTACCTCAACGCCAAGCGTGAGCCGCTGCACGCCCACGTGATCAGCCTCGAGGAGCTCAGCAGCGACGTCGAGATGGACGCGGCCCTGCAGTGGAACGCCGGGTACACCGAGACGGTGCTCACCTTCGCCAACAACATCAACACTCACGAAGGGGGCACTCACGAGGAGGGCTTCCGGCGCGCCCTCACCCGGGCCATCAACGAGTTCGCCCGCGAGAAGGGCCTCCTCAAGGAGAAGGACGAGAACCTGCTGGGGGAGGACATCCGAGAGGGGCTCACCGCCGTGGTGGCGGTGCGGGTGCGGCACCCCCAGTTCGAAGGCCAGACCAAGACCAAGCTGGGCAACACCGACGTGCGCTCCTTCGTCGAGGTGGCTCTCAACCGGCTGCTGCCCGAATGGCTGAGCCGTCACCCCGGCGAGGGCCGGGCCATCGTCGACAAGTGCAGCACCGCCGCCCGGGCCCGCATGGCGGCACGCGCCGCCCGCGACCTCACCCGGCGTAAGAGCCTGCTCGAGTCCACCGGCCTGCCGGGGAAGCTGGCCGACTGCTCGTCGCGCGACCCAAAGGCCAGCGAGTTGTTCATCGTCGAGGGCGACTCCGCCGGCGGCTCGGCCAAGCAGGCTCGCAACAGCGAGTTTCAGGCCATCCTGCCCATTCGGGGCAAGATCATCAACGTCGAGAAGGCCCGCCTCGCGCGGGTGCTGCAGAACAACGAGATCCAGGCTCTGATCACTGCCATCGGCACCGGCATCGGCGAGGACTTCGCCATCGAGCGGGCCCGTTACCACAAGGTGGTGATCCTCACCGACGCCGACGTCGACGGCGCCCACATCCGCACTCTGCTGCTCACCTTCTTCTTCCGCCACATGCGCGAGCTCATTGAGGCGGGGTACATGTACATCGCCCAACCGCCCCTCTACCTGGTGAAGGCGGGCAAGGAAGCGGCCTACGCCTACTCCGACCGCCAACTCGAGGAGATCAAGGGCGGGCTCGAGGGGAGGAGGCCGGTCATCCAGCGTTACAAGGGCCTCGGCGAAATGAACGCCGGCCAGTTGTGGGATACCACCATGGACCCCGACGCCCGGGTGCTGCTCCGGGTCGGCCTCGACGACGAGGCCATTGCCGACGACGTGTTCACCACCCTCATGGGCGACGACGTCGAGGCGCGCCGCACCTTCATCCAGCAGAACGCCCGCGACGTCCGCTTCCTGGACATCTGACCCCATGACCATCACCGACACCGACTCCGAGCACGTGCGGCTCATCGACATAGAGAGCGAGGTGCGCACCTCGTTCCTCGAGTACGCCATGTCGGTCATCGTCTCGCGGGCCCTGCCCGACGTGCGCGATGGCCTCAAGCCGGTGCACCGGCGCATCCTGTACTCCATGTACGACGCCGGCATCCGGCCGGGCACGCCCTTCCGCAAGAGCGCCCGGGTGGTCGGCGACGTCATGGGCTGGTTCCACCCGCACAGCAACGACGCCATCTACGACGCCCTGGTCCGCATGGGCCAGGACTTCGCCATCCGCTACGGCCTCATCGAGCCCCAGGGCAACTTCGGCACGGTGGACGACCCGCCGGCGGCCATGCGCTACACCGAGTGCCGCCTCGAGGCGCTGGCCATGCACTTGCTCGAGAGCATCGACGAGGACACCGTCAACTTCCAGGACAACTACTCGGGAGAGCGCCAGGAGCCGGTGGTGCTCCCCGCCCGCTTTCCCAACCTGCTGGTCAACGGCTCCACCGGCATCGCGGTGGGCATGGCCACCAACATCCCGCCACACAACCTGGGCGAGGTCATCGACGCTGCCATCTACAAAGCGGAGCACCCCGAGGCCACCGCCGAGGACCTGCTCCGTTTCGTCAAGGGCCCCGACTTCCCCACCGGGGCCTGCATCGTGGGGTCCCGGGGGTTGCGCGAGGCGCTGCTCACCGGCCGGGGCTCGGTGAAGATGCGGGCCACGGTCGAGGTCGAGGAGGTGCGCAAGGGGCGCACCGCCATCGTGGCCACCGCCATCCCCTACCAGGTCTCCCGCGACCGGATCATGGAGAAGATCGCCGACCTGGTCCGGGAGCGCAAGCTGAGCGGCATCGCCGACCTGCGCGACGAGTCCGACCGCACCGGCACCCGGCTGGTGATCGAGCTCAAGCGCGACGCCATACCCCAGGTGGTCCTCAACCAGCTGTACAAGAACACCCAGCTGCAGGAGAGCTTCGGGGTCAACATGGTGGCCCTGGTCGACGGGGTCCCCCGAACCCTCAACGTCGAGCAGATCATCCGCCACTACCTCGAACACCAAATGGAGGTGATCGAGCGGCGCACCCGCTACCGGCTCGGGCGGGCTGAGGCCCGGGCGCACATCGTGGCCGGCCTGCTCATCGCCCTCGACAACATCGACGAGGTGGTCCGGATCGTTCGCTCCTCGCCCGACACGGAGACGGCGCGGGGGGCCCTCATGGAGCGCTTCTCCCTCAGCGAGGTGCAGGCAGGCCACATCCTCGACATGCCGCTGCGCCGCCTCACCGCCCTGGAGACGGGCAAGCTGCGCGAGGAGGCCGAGGAACTGGCCAAGATCATCCGCTACCTCAAGGACCTGCTCGGCAGCCCGGCAAAGCGGTGGGCGCTCATCGGCGAGGAACTGACGGCGCTCCGCCAGAAGTACGGCGACGAACGGCGCACGCGCATCGTGCCCGACGAGGAGGGCGACCTCACCATCGAGGACCTCATCGCCGACGAGGAGGTCATGGTCACCGTCACCGCCAACGGCTACGTCAAGGCGGTGAACGCCAGCGCCTACCGCCGCCAGGGCCGGGGGGGCCGGGGGGTCATCGGCGCCCAGATGCGCGAGGACGACGTCGTCACCCACGCGGTGCACACGACGGCCCATTCCTACCTGCTGTTCTTCACCAACCGGGGCAAGGTGTACCGGGTCAAGGCCCACGAGATCCCCCGCAAGGAGCGCACCCACAAGGGGGTGCTGGTGCAGTCGGTGCTCCCCATGGCGCCCGACGAGAAGGTTGAGGCGGTGGTCGACACCCGGGCCTATGACGCCGACCGGTTCCTGGTCATCGTGACTCGCCAGGGAGTGGTCAAGAAGACCCGTCTCTCCGACTACCAGTCGCGCCTCCAGGTCCTGATCGCGGTGCGGCTCAACGAGGGCGACGAGGTGGTGGCGGTGCTCACCACCTCGGGCAAGAACGACGTCCTTCTCTTCGCCCGTTCGGGAACGGGCATCCGCTTCTCCGAGGAGGAGTTGCGCTCCATGGGGCGCGACACCACCGGAGTGCGCGGTATTCGGCTGCGGCCCGACGACGCCGTGGTCTCGGCAGCCTGCGATGCCGACGGCGACATGGTCCTGCTTCTCACCTCGGGAGGCTACGGCAAGCGCACCCGGATGAGCGAGTTCCCGGAGCAGAAGCGCGGCGGATACGGGGTCAAGGCCATCAAGCCGACTCGCGTCCGGGGGACACTGGTGGCGGCTCGGGGGGTCTCCGCGGGGTCCGAGATCTTCGTGACCTCATCCGACGGGGTGGTCATCCGGATCGCCACCGACACCATCAGCCGGCAGAAGCGCGACGCCACCGGGGTCAAGGTCATGAACCTCTCCGCGGGCGCCCAGATCACCGCCTTCGCCCTGGTGCCGCCCGACGAGGCCGGGGAGGACTGACCGGGGCGTCCCGCTCCGCTCCGGGACCGGGGGGCAAAGCTACTGGTGAAGGGGGCCCACCGGTACACTGCCGAGCGTCGCCGAATAGCCAGGTGCGCATGCCGGTGCAGCGAGTCCGGCGGGTGATCCGCAAGATCGACCCGTGGACCGTCCTCAAGGTGTCCCTCGTCTTCAACGCCATCATGGCGTTGGTGACGGTGCTGGGCCTGGTGGTCTTCTGGTCGGTGTTCGTCAACGCCGGCATCCCCGACCGCGTCAACGACCTGGCCCTCACCATAGGCATCGAGAACGGGATCGCCTTCGATGGGGCGGTCTACTTCCGCATCATGGTGCTGCTGGGCCTCGTGGGCACCATCCTGATGACCGGCCTCTTCACTCTGGGGGCGGTGGTCTACAACCTGATCTCCGACCTGGTGGGCGGGGTGGAGTTCGTGGTGCTCGCGGAGACCAGTTCCTCCGTGCCGGCCTCGCGGCGGGTGCACCTGCCGGTGACGGTGGCCCCGGCGGGCGAGGCCACGGGTCGCGGCGTGCGGTCTCTGCCCAAGGTGGCCCCACTGGTGCCCCCCCTAGCGCCCGGCGACGGGGAGGCCACCCGGGTGCCCGGCGGCCCGGCGGCCCCGCGTGTGCCCCTCCCGGGGGCCGGCGAGGCCACTCGCCAGACCGGCACCTGAGGGAACCGCTCTCGCGCGGGCGGGGCCGCGGCGTCCCGCCCGAAGGGAAGGGCCCGGGTCAGTCGCGCCGGCCCACGCCGGCGACTTCCAGACCCACCCCGAGGCACGCGTCCAGGTAGGCGGCGGCCACCTCGCCGGGCCGGCAGGCTCCGGGCGGGGCCTCACCGCGGGTCAGCACCAGCGCTCCGGCAGCGAGAGCGATGGCTTCCAGGTGACGCCGGTCGTCGGCCACGGCCACCAGGCGCTCCTCACGCTTCCTGCCGGTGCCCACCGTCACCCGGGCCAGGGCGCCGGCCCAGGGCCCCTCGACCGGGACTTCGGCCCGGGTCGTAGTGGCCGCATCCCCCCCGTGCGGGGAGAGCCGGGTGCCCCAGCGCGCTCCGACCGGGTCGGGGAAGGGCACGGCCACCTCGCGCCGCTCCGGCTTCCCCTCCCGGGTCCAGGCCACTAGCAGTGCCCCGGGCGCGGCCGTTCGGCCGGAGGCCCGGTGCGCCAGAGCTTCGGCCAGGCCGGGCAGGGAGGCGGCCACGAGCAGGGAACGGCCGATGGCGGCGAAGCGCTCGGCCAGGGCGGGGTGGGGAGTGACGTCGGCGGCGAGCACGCACGACAGCCCGTCCTCGAGGGCGAGGGCGGCCAGGTCGAAGGGAGCAACGGTGTCGTCGCTCGCCAGCACGGCGAAGCCGGCCAGGTCGGTGATGGCCATGGCGCGCCGTTCCTCGGTGGCGGCGCTGCGGCGGCCGTAGACGCCCAGGGCTTCGAGGCCGGGCTCGGCCAGCAGGATGCGCCCGGCGCGATGGCCGGTCTCGCCGGTGGGGTGCAGAGCGAGGCGCACGGCGCGGGTCAGCCCTCCAGCGGCTGCCAGGTGCCGGGGGCGGGGGCGGGACGGCGGCGCCGGCGGGTGGCGAGAGCCGCGGCCAGGGCCAAAGCCACCAGGGCGCCGCCTGCCAGGGCCCGGCGGAGGTCGGCGGTCACAGCAGCAGTGTAGAGAGGGGTGCTACCGGGCGGGGACGACATGCGACGACCGGCGCGGGTGTCGGGAGCGCTGGCGGGCCGTGCCGGGGCCCAGAGACGCCGCTAGCATGCGGCCGTCCGGCATGAGGCCGGGTGACTCGGCGGCTCCCAAGCGAGGGACGCAAGAGCGAAGTCCGGTTCGACTCCGGCGCTGTTCCCGCAACTGTGAAGCCCCGAGGTGGGACGAGTCAGGTCGCCTGCCGCCGGGTCGGATGTGGACGCTCTCGGAGGAAGGGTGACCTGCCGGCCGCGGCCCCAAGCCCCTCCTCCCCGATCGATGGGGAGGCGCGCGTGAAGCGAGTTCGTACCGCGCCCTGGGTGGCGCTCGTCCTGTCGATGCTGGTGCTGGCTGCAGCCTGCGGTGGTGACTCCGGGGGCGCCGTTATCACGGCGGCACCGGGCGGGGGTTTCCCCGTCGAGGTTGCCGGCACCCTGATCCCGGCGGCGCCGCAGCGCATCGTGTCGGCCTCGGCCTCGCACACCGAGATCCTCTACGCCCTGGGGGCGGGGGAGCGGGTGGTGGCCACCGACCAGTTCTCCAACTTCCCCCCCGAGGCGGACGCCACCCCCAAGCTGGATGCCTTCAACCTGGGGGTGGAGGCGGTGGCGGCCCTGGGCCCCGACCTGGTGGTGCTCTCCTACGACCCGGGCGACCTGTGCGCCGGCCTGGCCGCTCTGGGCATCCCCACCCTGCTCTTCGCCCCGCCACTGACCCTGGAGGACGCCTACGGGCAGATGAGGTCCCTGGGCGCGGCCACCGGACTGGAGGCCGAGGCGGCAGTGCTGGTGGCCGCGGTCGGCGCCGATGTGGAACGCCTCGTCTCCACCGTGGCCGATGGAGGCAGCCCCCTCACCTACTACTACGAACTGGACCCCACGCTCTACAGCCTCACCTCGGGGACCTTCGTGGGCGGCCTCTTCGCTCTCCTGGGCATGGAGAACATCGCCGACCGGGCCGACGGCGCCGGCACCGGCTATCCGCAACTCAGCGCGGAGTTCATCCTGGCCGCCGACCCGGACCTCATCTTCCTGGCCGATACGAAGTGCTGCGGCCAGTCGGCGGCGACGGTGGCGGCCCGCCCCGGTTGGGCCGGTTTGCAGGCCGTGGCCGGAGGGAGGGTGGTGGCTCTCGACGACGACGTCGCCTCGCGCTGGGGGCCGCGCCTGGTTGATCTGCTGACCGTGGTGGCCGGCGCCGTGTCGGCCGGGGGCGTCGGATGACCCGCGGCCGCCCACTGCGGCGCCTCTCGCCGCTTGCGGTGGGAGTGGCCCTGATGCTGCTCCTGGGAGCGCTGGTGGCCGGACTGCTGGTAGGGGCGGTGGGACTGGCCCCCGGGGCGGTGCTGGCCGAGGTGGCCGACCGCCTCCCGTTCGTCTCGATCGATTCGGGGTTGGGGGAGCGGGAGGCGGCCATCGTCTGGGAACTGCGCCTGCCGCGCGTGGTGCTCGCCGCGCTGGTCGGGGCCACGCTGGCGGCGGCGGGGGCCGCCTATCAGGGGGTGTTCCGCAACCCACTGGCCGACCCTTACCTGCTCGGGGTGGCCGCCGGGGCCGGCCTGGGGGCCACGGCGGCCATCGTCACTGCGGGGGCCGCCTCCGCTCTTCTGCCGGCAGCAGCGTTCGCCGGGGCGGTGGCCGCCGTGCTCCTCACCTACGCCCTGGGAGGCGCCACCGGCGGCGGCCGGGCGGGGACCACCCTGGTGCTGGCCGGCGTAGCCGTAGCCGCCTTCTTCACCGCGGTCCAGACCTTCGTGCAGCAACGCCATGCCGACACGGTGCGCGAGGTGTACTCGTGGATCCTGGGCCGGCTGAGCACGGTGGGGTGGTCCGAGGTGGGCCTCCTGGCCCCCTACGCCGCGGTGTCGCTCGTGCTGCTGCTGCTGCACCGTCGCCTCCTCGACGTGCTGGCAGTGGGGGAGGAGGAGGCGGAAACGCTGGGGGTGAGCACCGCCCGGGTCCGCCTGGTGGTGGTGGCCGCAGCCACCCTGGGCACGGCAGCGGCGGTGGCGGTCAGCGGGTTGATCGGCTTCGTGGGCATCGTGGTGCCCCACGCCGTGCGCCTCCTGGCGGGGAGCAGCTACCGGGTGATCCTGCCGCTGTCGGTCCTGGGAGGGGCGGCCTTCCTGGTGCTGGCCGACCTGGGGGCGCGCACTCTGGTCTCCCCGGCCGAGGTGCCCCTCGGGGTGATCACCGCCTTCGTCGGTGCTCCCTTCTTCGCCGTCGTGCTGCGCTCCAGCCGCCGGGGGTGGGGGCCGTGAGCGGCATCACCGCCCACGGGGTCGGGGTGCGCTACGACGGCCGGGTAGCGCTCGAGGGGGTGGACCTCGCCGTGGCGGCCGGGGAGTGGGTGGCACTGGTGGGTCCCAACGGGGCGGGCAAGACGTCTCTGCTGCGGGCCCGGGCCGGGACCGTGCCGTCGGCCGGCACGGTGGCGGTGGGAGGGCGGCCCCGCCGTGGCACGCCGCGGCGGCGCTGGGCCCGCCTGGTGGCGGCGGTGGCGCAGCATCCGGTGCTCCCCGCCGCGATGACCGCCGCCGAGTACGTACTGCTCGGACGCACCCCGCACCTGGGCTACCTGGCGGCGGAAGGCCCCGCCGACGTGGCCGCCGCGCTGGCCGCCCTGGAGCGCCTCGATGCCGGCGCCCTGGCCTCCCGGCCGCTCGGCAGCCTGTCGGGGGGGGAACGCCAGCGGGTAGTGCTGGCCCGGGCCCTGGCCCAGGACCCCGAGGTGCTGCTGCTCGACGAGCCGACGGCCTCCTTGGACATCGGCCACCAGCAGCAGGTGCTCGACCTGGTCGAGGGCCTGCGGCGGGAGCGAGGCATCGCCGTGGTGACGGCTCTACACGACCTCACTCTGGCGGCCCAGTACGCCGACCGGCTCGTCCTGCTCGACGGGGGGCGGGTGGTGGCCGACGGGGAGGCCGCCGCCGTGCTGACCCTCGAGACACTGGCGCGCTTCTCCGGGGCGCGGGTCGCCCTGCTGCGGGGGCCCGACGACGAGATCGTGGTGGCCCCGCGGCGGTGGGCGGGCGATCCCGGCGGCGGTTGAGCCCCGGATCCCTGCCCCGCAGTGCCTTGGTTGCGGCACAGTGGAAACGACGTGCGACGGCATCCGGCGGCGGCCGGCACCTGCGGGATCGGGCTCCTGGCCCTGGCGGCCCTGACGGCCGGCTGCGGCGGGCGGGCGGACGCCGGCGGCGTCGCCACCCTGGAAGGGACTGCGAACACCCCCACGGTGGCGGAACGGGCGGAAGGGAGCGAAGTGGACCTGGAGGAGGCCCTTCTCGCCTTCGCGGCCTGCATGCGGGAGCACGGGTTAGACCTCCCCGACCCCGACTTCACGGTGGACGGCGTGGCGGGCATGGGCCGGGGCGGGCCGTTCCCCGGCATTGGCCTGGAGGTGTTCCAGGACCCCGCCTTCCAGGAGGCCAACGAGGCGTGCCGGGGCGTCTTCGCCGGCCTGCTTCCCCAGGGCGAGGACCCGCCGGGCGGGGGCTGAGCGCCGTCCCGGCCGGCCGGACCAACTGCGCCGGCCCCGCCGGGGCCCGACGCCTGCCCGCTAGCCTCCCCACGGTGGGTGGAGGCAGGAGGGTTGTCGTCTTCTTAGCCGTGGTGGTGGCCACCCTGGCGGCGGGACCGCGCCCGGCTGCGGCCGCCTCCCCGGAGTCGCGCCTCGAACGGGTGACGGCTGCCCTGGAGCGGGAGACCGATCGCCTGCAGCGCCTCGGCGCGGGCCCCCGGGTGGGTGGGGCCGATTGGGCGGTGGACGTCCAGGCGTACCTCACCGTCGTGGAAGTTCGGGTGTGGCGCTGGCGGGCGGCGGCCTCCGAGGCCCTGGGGAGCCAACTCGGGGCCACCGTCTCGACCGAGGTGCAGGCATCCGCCGGCCCGTTCTGTCCGATCCCCGCCCTGGGCCTGGTGGCGAACGACGCCGCCGAGGTCGTCCGCCTGCGGCCGGTGCTGGCCGACTGGGCGGCCTACCGGCGTGCCCTGGGGCGGGTGCTGGGCCTGCTGGAGGCGCTGCGGGCCTCCTCCGCCCCCGGCATCGCCGGCCTGCTGCCCCCGGGCCGGGTCTGTCCGGTCGCCGGACCGCTCCGCTTCGAGCCCACCTGGGGGGAGGAGCGGCCCTGGGGGCGCGCCCACAAGGGCGAGGACCTCCACGCCGAGCGCGGCACGCCCCTGGTTGCCATCGAGAGCGGGACCATCGTGCAGTCGGGATGGCACTGGTCCGGGGGCTTCGGGGTCTACCTCGACGGCTACTACAGCGGGGACGTCTACTACTACGCCCACATGACCTGGACCGCTCCCGGGATCCGCCCCGGGGCGGTGGTCGAGGTGGGGGACCTGCTCGGTTGGGTGGGGTCCACGGGCAACGCCGACTCCCCCCACCTGCACCTGGGGTGGATCCCCGACAACCCGGGCCGGTGGGTGGACCTGGAGGGCCTGGCCGACCCCTACCCGCTGCTCGCCGGCCTCTGCGGCTCGGGCTAGAACCCGAGGGCGGCGCGCAACCCTGCGGGCATGTCGGCCGTGTGGACGGCCCGGAGCGGGGTGATGGCGATGCACCCCTCGGCCGACGCCTGCACGTCCGTGCCCTCGGGCGGGGAGAAGTGGTTCAGGTACCCACGGTAGTCGTGGCGGTACTCGCCGTCGGCGACCCGGCTGAAGAGGCGGTCGTAGCCCACGTCGGCCACCCGGGTGAGGCGGCGGGGGGTGTCCGCGTCGGCGTCGTCGGGTAGGGTCACGTTCAGCACCACTCCCTGCGGGGCCCCGGCCAGCACCGGGGCGGCGATGGCGGCGGCCACCGCGGAGAGCCGCTCCCACATGGCGGTCGACTCGGGGCGCAGGGACCACACCCGCCACTCCGTCCAGGGCCGGCTCCGGCTCTGGGTGGAGAAGGCCACGGCGTCCACGCCCCCGATGGCGGCCTCCAGGGCGGCCCCGACGGTGCCGCTCGACTGGATGTAGGCCGAGCCGTGGTTGTACCCGGCGTTGATGCCCGAGACCACCAGCCGGGGCGGGTCGTCGAACAGGGCGTGGAGGCCCAGTTGGACGCAGTCGGCGGGATAGCCGCCGACTGCGTGCACCTCGATGCCGTCGCGCTCCACGACGCGCACCCGGACGGGCTCGAAGCGGGTAATGGCCTTGCCCACCCAGGAGCGCTCACCGTCGGGGGCCACCACGCGGATCGGGCCCAGGGTGGCGATGGCCCGGGCCAGGGCCGGCAGGGAGGGGACGTCGATGCCGTCGTCGTTGGTGACCAGGATCCAATCCACGGGGAGGACGATAGGCGGGCTACGGCGCCACTCCGGCGGGGCGGAGCGCGGGAGTCGGCGTTCGGTGTGAGGTGTGCGCCTGGTACCGATGACATCGCCCCCCGGTGGGATCTCGCCGGGGGGCGATGGAGAGGGAGCGAGAGGTCGCTCTAGGGCAGGGTGGGGAAACCGCCGGGCGGTTCGGGGAGTTCGTCGGGGGGCCCGGCGGGGGTGCTGACGGGTGGGGCGGGCAGGTCGTCGGGCGGTCCGGGCAGGTCGTCGGGCGAGCCCAACCCTGTGGAGAGCTCCTGGGCCTGTGCCGCCACGGCGAGGCCGAAGTCCGTGCCCGTCAGTTCTGTGGTGCTCATCCAGAGGAGCATCTCGGCGACGGCCTGGCGGACCTCGTCGGCGTCTCCCTCGTCGTTGCTCAAGACGGCTTCGGCGGCGGCCAGGAGAGCGTCGGCGGCCCCGGTGCCTTCGCTCTCGGTGGCGAGAGCGTCGGCGGCGTGCTCCAGGGCGGCGGCGGGGCGCCCCGCGCCGGCGAGAGCCAGGGCCTCGTCGAGGCGCTCGGGGAGGCCGCCGGCACCGATGCCTACCCGTTCCGCGGCTCGGTCGATGCCGTAGAGGGCGTTGCCGGGGGCAGACCAATCAGAAGCCACGGCCACTCCGGCCATCGTGAAGAACAGCAGCAGGGTGGTCAGCCCGGCAGCGATCCTACGCTTCGTCCACATGGGTTGTCTCCTCAGGGTCGGGCGAGTGGCGACTGCCCCGACCGGTGCAGCGAGGGGGGGGGCGGTGGAGCGAACGATCTCGGCGGCGTGGGTTACCATGTCGGCCGCGTGCGCCGCGGAGGGGCGGTGGTCGCCCAGGTCCCGCAGCCTCTCGAAGAGGGGTTCCAGCCGCGCGAGTTCCTCACTCTGCGGGGTCTCCCCGCAGAGGAAGTGTTCGATATCCTGGTCGGAGGGTTCGTTGTCGGCCATGTCGCCCCCGTAATCGCACGAAGTGCTCAAAGGGTTACTCCCCCCAGGACGACGATCCTCTGCAAGGCACGCACGGCCCGTCGCTGCAAGGCCTTGACTGCGCCGACGCGCTTGCCAACGACCCGGGCCGTCTCTTCGAGGGTGAGGCCGGCGACGATGCGTAGCGACAGTACATCGCGCTGGTCGTCGGTCAGCAGCGCCAGGGCGGACTGGATCTCCCCGGTTACGAGGGCGTCGATAGCCTCCTGCTCGGCATCGCCGCCGGCGCGGGAGGCGGCTGCGGTCCAGGTGGTCGTCTCGGGCCGGCGGGAGCGGCGGCGCCGCAGGTCGATGAGGCGGCGGTGGGCGATCACGAACACCCAGGATCGGAAGGCAGCCTCGTCACCTTCGAAGCGGCGCAGGGAGCGAGCCACCTGGTAGAAGACCTCTGCAGCGGCGTCGTCGGGATCGGGGGCGCCGCGGGAGGCGAGGTACCCGGTGAGCGGGCCGACCAGATCGCGGTACAGCGCGGACCAGGCCCACTCGGCGCCCTCTTTGGCGGCGGCGAGGGTGGTGGCGAAGCCTTCGCCTATCGGCATGACGTCGACGGTGCTCCGGGGTCGGGGTGCTTCACCAAACCAGTAGCCGGCATCGGCACCGCAGCATCGCGATCCGAGCACAGCCGCGGTCCAACTCGCAGGGTGCGCATCAGGATGAGGACCTTAGCGGCGCGGTTTGGTCGGGCCCGGCTCGCCGGCCGGGTCGGGAACCCCGAACCGGCCGCGGGCTGTCATAGAGTGGACGAGTCCCCCTGGAGGAGCCATGCGCCGGGCCATCATCACCGTTGCCTTCCTCGGCCTGGTCGCCGCCGCCTGTTCGGCGCCGACCGGCGAAGGCGCCACCACCACCACGGGGCCGGGAGGTCCCGGCACCACGTTCCCCTCCGGTTCCCCCAGCGGGATCACCGGCATCGCCGGCACCTTCGACCCGGGGTCGGTGCGCTTCGTGGCCGCCCTGCAGCGCTTCGACTCCTGTGACGCCCTCCTCGGCTACTTCCGCACCGAGGCCCTGGCCCGGGTGGGCCCCTACGGCCTCAGCGGCGGCCCTACCTACTACCCGGGCCCCTGGTTGGCCGACCGCATGGCCGAGGCGGGGACGATCCCTGCCACCACCATGGCTCTCCTGGCCCCGACGGCGGGTGAGGGGACATCCAACGGCTACTCCACCACCAACGTGCAGGTGGCCGGGGTGGACGAGCCCGACACCATCAAGACCGACGGGGAGCGCATCCTCACCGTCCTCAACGGCACCCTCTACTACGTCGAAGTCGACAGCGGCACCGCCCGCCTCGCCGGGGCGCTGCCCCTGGAGGGCGGGTGGGACCATCGCTTCTTCATGGCGGGCGACCGGGCTCTGGTCTTTTCCCAGGGCGACGCCTACGCCGTGCCCCTCCTGGAAGCGGCCGCGTCGATCATGCCCACCTGGACCGGCCCGGTGACCCTGGTGCAGGAGGTCGACCTGTCCGACCCGGCGCAGATGCGGGTGACCCGCACGCTGCGCATCGAGGGCCGCTACCTCAGCGCCCGGGCCATCGACGGCACGGTGCGGGCGGTGATCTCCTCGTACCCCGCCGACCTCCCCTTCGTGTACCCGAGCAGCCCGGCCGCCGAGGCTCTGGCCCTGGAGTCCAATCGCCGGGTCATCGAGCAATCCACCCTCGAGGACTGGCTGCCCTCCTACACGCTGTTCGCCGGGAACGAGGTCATGGAGCAGGGCCTGCTGGCCGACTGCGAGCAGACCCATCGCCCCGCCGAGTTCGCCGGCTTCGACACTCTGTCGGTGCTCACGCTGGACCTCGACGGGCGCCTCGACCCGTCGGCAGCCGCGGCGGTCATCGCCCAGGGGGAGACGGTGTACGCCTCCACGGAGCGGCTGTACGTGGCCACCAACGTCTGGGTGCCGGGTGAACTGATCGGCGACGCCCGCCTGGCCCCACTGGAGGAGGACTACTCCACCGCCCTCCACGCCTTCGACATCACCGGCGACGGCCCGGCCCGCTACCTGGCGTCGGGCGCGGTGGACGGCCACCTGCTCAACCAGTTCTCCATGGACGAGTACGAGGGGCACCTGCGGGTGGCGACCACCGATGGCGCCCCCTGGAGCAGCACCGACACCTCGAAGAGCGCGGTGAGCGTCCTGGCCATCGACGGCGGCACCCTGGTCGAAGTGGGCCGGGTGGGCGACCTGGGCCGGGGCGAGAGTATCTACTCGGTGCGCTTCGTGGGCCCCACCGGCTACGTGGTGACCTTCCGCCAGACCGACCCGCTCTACGTGGTGGACCTGCGCGACCCCGCCGCCCCCCGGGTGTCGGGCGAACTGAAGATCACCGGCTACTCCGCCTACCTGCACCCCTTGGACGAAGGGCGCCTGCTCGGGGTGGGCCGGGAGGCCACCGAGGACGGCCGGGTGACCGGCGCCAAGGTGACCCTGTTCGACGTGTCGGACCCGGCGAACCCCCGGGCGATCGACAGTTGGCAACTGGCCGACGGCTACACCGACGTGGAGTACGACCACCTGGCCTTCCTGTACTGGGCGCCCGAGGAGATCGTGGTGCTGCCCATGCAGGACTGGTCGAGCAACTTCGCGGGCGCGATCGTCCTGAAGACCGACGACGGCCTGCGCGAGGTGGGCCAGGTCAGCCACGAGCCCGACGAGGCCCCGGCCGGCACGGACTGCCGCCGGGTGGACTTCGGGGAAGCCGAGGAGATGGTGGTCCAGCTATGCGGCCCAGAGGAGGAGGGTGGCTTCAGCGGCTACTACTGCGAGGTCACCCCGGCCGAGGCAGTGGCCGAGATGCTGGCCGCCTACGGGGTGGGGGATGTCGAGGTGGCCCCCGACGAGCGCCTCGAGGTCTGCTGGCCCGAGTACTACGGGGCGGCGCAGATCACCCGCTCCCTGGTGATCGGCGACACCCTGTGGACCCTTTCCTGGCAGGGCCTCCAGGGCAACGACCTGGACGGCCTGGCGGTCGTCGGCAAGGTGCGCCTGGGGTGAGCCCCCTGCTCCGGCAGAAGATCGGGGCGGCGGCGGCAGCCGCCGCCCTGGCTTGTCTGCCTGCCGCCTGCGGCGGGGGCGAGGGCTCACCGCCCACCACGGCCTCGACGACCACCGCGGCGTCCCCTACCTCTGCGGTTGCGACGGTGCCGCCGCGACGGCCGCCGGGTTGCAGCGAGAACTGGCCGACTTCGTGGCCGCCTCCACCACGGCGGGGGTGAGCGCCGCCGTGCTCTGGCCCGACGGGGCCTCCTGGGAGGGTGCGGCCGGCTTCGCCGACGAGGCGGCGGGGGGGGCGCTGACCCCGGGTGACACGATGCGCATCGCCAGCACCACCGAGGCCTTCACCGCGGCGGTGGCGCTGCAACTGGTGGACGAAGGAGCGGTGGGCCTGGACCAGGCGGTGGCGCCCCTCCTTCCCGGCCTGGGCCTCGACGAGGCGCTGACCCTGCGGCACCTCCTGGGGCATCGCTCCGGGCTGTGGAACTTCACTCTCGACGCCGGGGTCGACTCGGCGGTCCAGTCCTGGGATCCCGTCCGGGTGGTGGCGGCGGCCGTGGCGCGAGGGCAGGTCTTCCCTCCGGGGAGCCACTTCGCCTACTCCAACACCAACTTCGCGGTGGCGGGCCTGTTGATCGAGGCGCTCACCGGGAACCCGGCCGAGGCCGAGATCCGCGCCCGCCTGCTGGTCCCGCTGGGCTGTGCCGCTACCTTCATGGGCGGGTACGAGGCCGGTGAGGTGACCGCGGCGCCCTACGGCAACCCGGCGGCGGAAGAGGGCTACCTGGGGAGCGACACGTCGTCGTGGACGGCGGGCAGCCTGGTCTCCACCCCGGCCGACCTGGTGCGCTTCGGCGCCGCCCGGTTCGACGGGCGGTTGACCTCGGAGGAGAGCCTCCGGGCCATGACCGCGCCGCAGGGCGTTGCCGGGGAGGCGGCGCACTACGGTCTCGGGGTGGAGCTGCTCGAGATCGCCGGGCGCTCGGCCTGGGGCCACCGCGGGGGCATGCCCGGGTACCTGTCGGCCCTCTTCTTCTTCCCCGACTCCGGGGTGACGGTGGCGCTGACCGCCGACGACTGGCGGGGAGGGGATTTCATGGAAGTGTTCGCCCGCCTCGTGGATCTGGCCCTCTGAGCCGTTCGCCCCTGGCGGGGCAGGACCCCGCAGGGTGGACTACCCCCGTGGACGGGCGCTTCGCCGTGGTGGTCGTGGGGTCCCCGGGGCACGGGGCCGAGCAGGTGGCCGCGCTGGTGGCGCCCTATCTGGCGGTTCTGGAGGAGGCCGGGGGCGGGCGGGTCGCCTCGCCTCAGGCGGCGGGGGGCCGGCCGCTTCTCTTCCTGGTGGCCACCGGCGGAAGCGAAAGGGCCCTGCTCGACCTCTGGGCCGGCTCGGGGCCGCTCTTCCTGGTGGCCCACCCGGGGCACAACTCCCTCCCCGCCGCCCTGGAGGCCCTGGCGGGGGTGCGGCGGCGGGGGGGACGGGGACGCATCCTCTACCTGGACGGGCCGGGCGACGCCGCGGGCCGGGCGGCGGCGGTGGCCGCGGTGAACGACCTGGAGGCGGCCGCGGCCCTGCGCCGGTCCCGCCTGGGGCTGGTGGGGCCCCCGTCCGACTGGCTGGTGGCCTGCCGTGCCGACCCCGGGGTGGTGCGCCGGGTGTGGGGCCCCGAGGTGGTGGCGGTAGGCATGGAGCGGTTCCTGGCCTCCTGCCGCGCCGCCGCGGTGGAGGGCTCGGCCGGCGGCGGGGTGGAGTCCGCCTTGCGAGCCCTGGTGCGGGAGGAGCACCTGGACGCCGTTGCCGTGCGCTGCTTCGACCTCATCGGGGCCCTGGAGGCCACCGGCTGCCTGGCCCTCTCCGCCCTCAACGACGACGGGGTGGTGGCCGGCTGCGAGGGCGACGTGCCCTCGGCCCTGGCCATGCTGTGGGTGCGCCGCGTGCTGGGGTCCGCCTCATGGATGGCCAACCCGGCCCGCCTCGATGTCGTCGCCGGTACGGTGACCCTGGCCCACTGCACCGTGCCTCGCCTCCTGGTGAGCGGGGTGCGAGTGGACACCCACTTCGAGTCGGGGCTGGGGCAGGCCCTGGCGGGGGACTTCCCCCCGGGGCCGGTGACCCTGCTGCGCGTCGGCGGAATCGGCCTGGAGCGCCTCTGGCTCGAGGAAGGGGAGGTGGTCTCCTCGGGATCCGAGCCCGACCTGTGCCGCACCCAGGCCACGGTTCGCCTCGGCCCGGGGGTGGTCGAAAGCCTGCTCACCGACCCACTGGGGAACCACGTGGTCCTGGTGCCGGGGCACCACGGCGCCCGCCTGAGATCGTGGTGGGAACTGTTCGTGGTCTCGTCTCCCTAGGGGGAGTGTCCGGTCTTGGAGGCGAGGGGGGTGCTTGTCTGAGGCCGACGGGTGCGGAGGGGAACACGCAACCCCTACGGATCCGCGATGGCTCGTCGCCACCTCCCCCTTGGGAGGAGGAGAGGCCGCCGGTCGGGGAGGTGACAGCGCGTCACCCTGGGGTGCTGCCTCGCAATGTCACGATACGGCGCGCCGTCTCCCGACGCTCTCGAACGGAAGGCTTCCGCAAGGAGCCAGCGCGTGGCACAATTGTGGCCATGTCGAGCGAGTCCCTCCGATCGGTGCGTGACCGGTTCTCCGAGTTCGTCGACCGAGTGCAACACCAGCACGAACGCGTGGTCGTCACACGCAACGGAACGCCGGCTGCCGTGCTGATCAGCCCCGGCGACCTTGAGTCGCTCGAGGAGACCCTCGCCGTGCTCGGTGACTCCGAAGCGGTCGCCGAACTGGTCGAGGCTCACCGTGCCTATCTCGAGGGGGGCATCGTCCGGGGAACGGAGGCAGTCAGGGCTCTTCGACCCCGGTGAGCACCGCTCACTACGACATCGCCGTGACCGCGCCGGCGGCGCGTGCCATTCGGGAGCGTCTGCCCGAGGGGGTGGCCTTTGCAGTCATCTACTTCGTCACCGGTCCCCTCCTCGACAATACGCGCCGGGTCGGCGCCCCGTTGCGGGACGAGCTCGAGGGCATCTGGAGCGCCCGGCGAGGGACCTATCGGGTCCTGTACCGCATCGACGATCTCTCAAGGGAAGTCGTCGTTCTGCGGGTCGCACATCGACGAGACGTTTACCGACCCGACTGACCGGCACGAGGGACACTCGGTCACCCTGGGGTGCTGCCCGCAAAGTACACGCCTCAGGTGCGGTGGTACCTCGTGGCCAGGTACTGATCCACCCAGCTCCGGGAACTGCGCCACTGGCTATCGGGGCCCTTGGTGGCTTGGAGGCGGCCTCTTGTCGCGGCGACCCGTAGGGCGTTGTGGGTGATCTCCTCGCTGGCGAGGGCGGCCAAAGGGACTAGTCGGGCCGGCCCGGCGACGGCGGGGACGACGAACTTGTAGAGGTTGTCGAGGATGGCGCGGGCGATGAGTTCACCGAGAGCTCCGGGGTCTCCCTCATCGGCGCGGCGAAGCGCCCTGATGTACTTGAGACGCTGGCTCTTGTAGATGATGGCCGGCGGGTAGCCGAACCTCACCAGGATCAGGTTGAGCACCAGTCGTCCCGTTCTGCCGTTCCCGTCGAGGAAAGGGTGGATCTGTTCGAACCGGCAGTGAGAGGCGGCCATCTCCTCCGGCAGGCCCGGCGTCCGCGGTCTGAGACGGTTGACATCCTGGAGCCAAGAGGCGATCTGGACTGGCACGTCGACCCACGGCGGCGGCGTCAGGCCTCCCGCGAAGGGCTGGATGTCGTGCTCGCGGAACGACCCGGGACCTTCTCTCGGGGTGGTGTCAGGATGGGGGGCCACTTCCCAGAGGGGCTTCAAGGCAGAGCGGTGAACCTCCCTGAGTTCCGTGAGGGTGATGACCTTTCGATCGCTGCGGAGCCGCGGCGTGATCGCCTGCTGATAGACCCAGCGGGCTGCGTCGGCGTACCCCCGGACCTCCATGTACTCCTTCAACTCCTTGTCACCGACGGCCCGACCCTCAGCCAGGAGAGCCTCCACCTGCTTGAGCACCAGCGTGTTGCCCTCGATGGCCGTGGAGTGGTGGGCTTCCTCGTACCAGATTCCCGTCCAGATTCCGGAGGCTTCGTCGGGGTTGGGGAGACCGCCCATCCTGGCCCACAGTTCGGTGATCTGCGTATCAAGGCGCTGGTAGATGGCGACGCGGGGGGGACGACCTCGGGGCACAGCACTCCTCTGGGTTGTTCGGTTCCGGCGGATCTAATCGTACCGTACAGATTCCCTAGTTGTACGCCTCAGTCCGGTGTCAATTGAACCGAACACTTTCCGGCGGGCGTGGCCGAGTCACCCTGGGCTGCGGTGATCATCCATGACGGACTGGGGGGGCGCCGACGTGGACCCGGGAGTGTGTCATAGCCGGGTGATATGTAGGTGGGGTGTGCACGGAAGGATCATCCGGAGCGGTGTGCTCGATTCTGTCGGTTCGGCCGCAGGGCCTGCTCCCTGTCGAGCTGGCCGACGGCCTGCGCCGGCTAGGGCAGCTGGCCGCTCGGGTGGAGGCCCACCGTGCGGAGTTCATCGCCGAAGCCGAACGCCAGCAGGTAGCCCGCCAGAAAGGGTTCGGGTCGACTACCACCTGGCTGATGTCCTTGTCGGGAGATCCGGCGCCGGTGTGCCGTAGCCGGGTAGCGGTGGCCGCCGCGTTGGAGGGGATGCCGGAGACGAAAGCCGCCTTCGTCTCCGGTGAGGTGTCCGAATGCCGGGTTCGTCTGCTGGCCCAGGTGCAGGCGTTGGCGCCGGAGCAGTTCGCCCAGGATGAGGCTTGCCTGGTGGCCCAGGCAGCCACGGTGTCCTCCAAGAGGCTGCCGCAGGTGCTGGCCGCATGGAGGCGAAGCACCGATCCCGATGGCGCGGTGGTGGATGCGGAGCGGCTGCACCGGCTGCGGGCTCTGCACCTGTCGCCTGCGTGGTCTGGCATGGTGCACCTCAGCGGCGACCTGGACCCGGAGGGTGGTGAGGTGGTGCTGGCGGCCATCCGCTCCCTGGCCGAACCGGCCGCCCTGGACCCACAGGACACCAGGATCCCGCAGCAGCGTTGGGCTGACGCTCTCGTGGAGATCTGCAGCCGCCATCAGCAGGGCGGGCAGGCAGGCTCCGGCGGTCGGCCGCAGATCACCGTCACCATCCCCTGGAACACCCTGCTCACCGGCAACGGCTTGGTCGACACCGAGGCCGGACCGATCAGCACAGAAACCGTACGCCGCCCGGCCTGCGACGCCACCATCAGCCGCATCATCCTGGATGGTGGTTCGATCCCAATCGAAGTGGGGAGGGCCCGTCGGGTCGTGTCTCCGGCCCTGCGAAGAGCGTTGGATCTTCGGGACGGGGGGTGCACCCATCGGGGATGCGACATACCCGCCCGCTGGTGCGACGCCCACCATCTCCAGCATTGGGCAGACGGCGGAAACACCGACCTCGGCAAGCCTGCCCTGCGTAGCCACACCGGACACTCAAGACCACGCTGGCGGTTCTGTCCCTGGCGTCATCCGGCACCCAGTGGTAGCGTCCGCCAGAAGGCCGAGGGTCGGGAAGGGGGGGACCCCAGCGGCTACGCCGAGACCGACAGGTGAACTGACGGAGACTCCGCTTTGGTGAGCCTGCGATGCGAGTTGCCGCTCGGGGAAGTCGGCAACCGGAGCAGGGAGGGTATCCAAGATGGGAGTTGAGGTATCGGCTGCGCGGATCCAAGTCGAGCGATCCGGCAAACCCAGTAGGGTCGCGGCATCCGCCGTCTTCCTTGGTGCTGTGGCCCTCACGGTGTTACTGGTCTCGCCTTCAGTCTCTGCCGACGGGTCCGTGTACTGCGGGACTTACGGTCAGGGCTGGCGCGGCCAGACGGAAGGGTGGTCCCTCAACCACAACGAGTATCACTGGCATATGTTCATCTACTCCGGCGATGACCAGGTCTACATCCGGTATGGACCCGCCCGCTATACCAATCGGTACTGGGGTCCCTATCTCCAAGGCTTCTACCTGTGGGACGTTTCGTCGGCACACCTGACGAACGAGCATGGACACTGCGGGATCCTGACATGATGCAGTACCCTCGCCGACATCTGATTGCGCTGGCGGCCGCGGCAGCATTAGCAGTTGCTGCCTGCTCTTCGCCCACAGCTGGTTCGGGCGCTTCGGCCGGAGTGGCGGAGGCGACCCGAGAGTATCAGGCCACTGCCGTTGGCTTCTTCGCGAAGCTCCCGCTTCCGGAACGGCCTGAGCCAGGGGACTTTGGTGAGTCAGCGGCACTTGTCGCTTCCTGCATGAAGGAGCTGGGGTTCTCAGCGTCGACAGAGACCTCGCCGGGGGCTTCGCGGACCATTTCGGTCCAGATCCAATCGCCATCCCAAGCCGACGAGCTACCTACGGCTCATGACGCCTGCCTGGCAGCCGCTACGGACGCGGGATTCCTCATGGCGGAGGACGATCCAAGGACTTGGGAAGTCCGGTACGAAGCCTGGACCGAGGTACACGAGTGTCTTTCAGCCAACGGGTTTCCTGTTGAACCTCCGCCCACCTTGGATGGGTTCGTCAGTGCGTTCGGTACGCCCACCTCCTGGCGGCCGTACTCGGCGCTCATGCGGGCAACCGTCGGAGGCGAACCCACAGCGGTCATGGTGCCGGCAGAGATACAGTTCGCGCCGGAGCTTGAGCCATTGCTGCGAGCCAGTGAGCTCTGTCCCATGCCATGAAGCCTCGATGACATCGGGAGTGGGGTTGAGCTCCTGAGCCAGGAGCATGTGGTGAGCGGATCCACGTGGGCGGCCCCGTCTGGGGTGTGACTATCAAGTGCTCAGCAACCTGCGCTTGCTGTGCCGAAGGCACCATCAGACCGCCCACCACCACCAACCCTACCCCCGACGCCAGTAGCCCAGGATCGACCGGTCGAGCCTCAGACCTCCACCGCCCGACTCCGTCGGCAACGTCACCCCTCCCTTGGGGTGACGTTGCCCTCACCCGGTGAAGGTCCCCCCGTCCAGGATGGTCCGCAGGCGGCGCTCTGCTCGCTCGAAGAAGGCGGCGGTGTCGAACTCCCCGGTGGGGAAGGCGGGCATCAGGGTGACCGTGTTGGCCAGCACGAGCGCCCGGCCGGCGATGAAGGTGTCCAGTTCCCCCGGCTCCGTCTCCGGCCAGGGAGCCACCTGCTCGTAGCCGCGACGGAACCCGGCGAGCGCTTCGGGGAAGTCGGGCCGGTGGTACAGGTAGTAGAAGGCTGTGGCGACGTCCTGGATGGGCCAGCCCCACATGAGGTCCTCGAAGTCGATGGCGGCGAGGTGCCCCCGGTGGACCAGCACGTTCCACACGTGGAAGTCGCCGTGGAGGAGGCGCATCGGCCCGCCGGCCTCCAACCGGGCGATGGCCCGCTCCACTCGATCCGCCACCCGAAGGAAGAGGGCCCGCCGCTCCGGGGGCAGCAGCGGGGTGGGCCCGGCGGCGAACAGCACCTCGGGTTCCTGAAAGGGAAAGACCCGGTCGTAGCGGGGCAGCGGGGGGTTGCCGGGGGGTTGGAAGCCGGCGGCATGCCCGTGCAGTTGGGCGGCGAGGCGGCCGTAGGCCTCCACGTGGGGCGGGGTGAGGCGCTCCTCGAGCAGGCGGCCGGGAAGCCACCGGAACACCACCACCAGGCGCTCGCCCTCGATGCCCGGCATGGTCAGCGGGGTGACGAGGCGCCCGCGGTGGTCGGGCACCGGTTCGGGCACGGTGAAGCCGGAGGCGCGCAGCGCGGCCAGCCAGGCGGCCTCGGCCTCGGTTTCGCCGCGGGAGTGGGCGACGGGGCCGTGGACCCCGATGCGCACGACGAAGCGGGCGCCGTCGGCCGCCCGCGCCTGGAACAGGGTGTTGGTGTCGTCGCCCAGGAAGCGGAGGGAGCATTCGCCGAGGTTTCGAGCCGCCAGCGCGGCTCGAGCCATCAGGCGGAGGCGCCGGGCCCGGCCTCGCCGGGTGAGGTCGGGGAACGGCCGGGCCGCCACCGGGCTGCTCAGCCGCTGCCCATGCGGGCCCAGCGGCCGCCGAGGTGCTGGTGGGCGCCGGTGCGCAGGTGGCACGAGGCGAGGTGGCCCGTCTGGCCGGGGACCTCGGCCAACTGGGGCACCTCCTGGTCGCACAGGCCCCACTCCACGATGGGGCAACGGCTGTGGAAGGGGCAGCCGGAGGGCGGGTGCAGAGGGCTGGGGATCTCCCCGGGGAGCAGGATCTGGCGCTTCACCCGGTTGGGGTCGGGCACTGGGATGGCGGAGAGCAGGGCCAGGGTGTAGGGGTGATGCGGGCTCTCGAAGATCTCCTCGCGGGTCCCCACCTCTACCACCCGCCCCAGGTACATCACCGCGATGCGATCGCAGAGGTGCTCGACGACGCTGAGGTTGTGGGCGATGAAGAGCACCGTCAACTGCAGATTCTGTTGCAGTTCCTTGAGCAGGTTCAGGATCTGCGACTGGATGCTGACGTCGAGGGCCGAGACGGGCTCGTCGCATACCAGGAAGCGGGGCTTCACCGCCAGCGCCCGGGCGATGCCGATGCGCTGCCGCTGGCCTCCTGAGAACTCGTGGGGGAAACGGCGGTAGTGGTACTGCTCCAGGCCGACCAACTCCAGCGCCTCCAGGGCCCGCCGGCGCCGCTCGGCGCGGCCCATGCCCTGCACCCGCAGCCCCTCGGCGATGCTCTCCCCGATGGGGGTGCGGGGGTCGAGGGAGGAGAAGGGATCCTGGAAGATGATCTGCATCTCCCGGCGGGTGGCGCGCAACTCCTTCTCTTTGAGCCGGGTGATGTCGCGGCCGTCGAACAGGATCTGCCCTTCGTCGGCCGCGATGAGGCGCAGCAGCAGCCGGCCGATGGTGCTCTTGCCGCACCCCGACTCGCCCACCAGGCCCAGCGACTCCTGCTCGAAGACCTTGAGGTCCACCTCGCTGACCGCGCGCACGTGCCCCACGATGCGCTGCATTGCCCCACCCTTGACCGGGAAGACCTTCGACACGCCGCGAGCCTCGACCAGCACCGTGCTCACAGCGCCTCCTGGAACAACCAGCATCGCACCTTGTGGCCCGGCTCGGTTTCGATCAGGTCGGGCTCGGTGACCGTGCAGATCTCCAGGCCCTTCTCCTCGCGGGCCCGGCAGCGCGAGGCGAAGCGGCATCCCGCCGGCAGGTCGATGAGGTTGGGCACCCGGCCGGGGATGACGTCGAGCCACTCCTTGCGGGTGCCGATGATGGGGATGGACCCGATGAGGCCCACGGTGTAGGGGTGCTGCGGCCGGGCGAACAGGTTCTCGGTGGAGGCCTCCTCGACGATGCGCCCGGCGTACATGACCGCCACCCGGTCGGCCATCTCGGCCACGATGCCCAGGTCGTGGGTGATGAGGAGGATGGCCATCCCCATGTCGGCCCGGAGTTGGCGCATGAGGTCGAGGATCTGGGCCTGGATGGTGACGTCGAGGGCGGTGGTGGGCTCGTCGGCGATGAGCAGCTCCGGCCCGGCGGCGAGGGCCATGGCGATCATCACCCGCTGGGCCATGCCTCCCGACAGCTCGTGGGGGTAGGACTTGGCCCGGCGCGCCGGGTCGGAGATCCCCACCCGGGCCAGCATCTCGACCGCCTTCTCCTCGCCCACCTTGTGCTTGAGGCCCTGGTGGACCTCGTAGACCTCGGCGATCTGGAAGCCGGCGGTGTACACAGGGTTCAGCGACGACACCGGCTGCTGGAAGATCATCGAGATGCGATCGCCGCGGATGGCCCGCATGTCGGCCATGCTCTTGGCGAGCAGGTCGTCGTCGTGGAAGCGAATCTGCCCCGAGACGACCTTCCCCGGATCGGCGACCAGGCGGAGGATGGAGAGCGAGGTCACGCTCTTGCCGCATCCCGACTCGCCCACCAGGCCCAGGATCTCGCCGCGGTCGATCTTCAGGTCCACCCCGTCCACCGCCTTTACCACCCCGTCGCGGGTGAAGTAGTAGGTGGAGAGGCCGGTGAGCTCGAGGAGGGGGGCGCCGTTGTCGCTCATCGGTTCAGCCTGGGGTCGAGGGCGTCGCGCAGGCCGTCGCCGAGGAGGTTGAAGGCCAGGACGTTCCACATGATGGCCAGCCCGGGGAAGAACACGAGGTGAGGGGCGGTGAAGACCTGGTTGCGCTCGGCGGCCAGCATCGACCCCCACTCGGCGGTGGGGGGCCGCACCCCGAGGCCCAGGAAGGAGAGGGCGGCGATCTCGAGCACGGCGGTGGCGACGCCCAGGGTGGCCTGTACCACCAGGGGGGTCAGGGAGTTGGGGAGGATGCGGTTCCAGATGATTCGGGCGGTGGAAACGCCCAGGGCCCGGTCGGCGGCCACGTAGTCGTTCTCCCGGACGGTGAGCACCGCCGAGCGCACGACGCGGGCGTAGGCAGGGATGGTGACCACGGAAATGGCCAGCATGGCGTTGATGAGCCCCTGGCCCATGACCGTGATGATGGCGATGGCCAGGAGCAGCGAGGGGAACGCCAGCAGCACGTCCATGATGCGCATGATCAAGTTGTCGATGCGGCCCCCGAAGAAGCCCGACAGCAAGCCGAGCAGGGTGCCGGCGGCCACGGCGACTGCCACCGCCCCGACGCCGGCAAGCAGGGAGACTCGGGCCCCGAAGAGGAGACGGCTGAACTCGTCACGGCCGTTCCCATCGGTGCCCAGGATGTGCTGCGGCTGCGAGGAATCACAGCCGAAGAGGTGGATGCAAGGCGCCGACCGCACCGGGATCCCCTGGTCGATGCCGACGGTCTCCGTGGGGGAGAAGGGGGCGATGAGCGGGGCGAAGATGGCGACGAGTAGGAGCACGCTGAGCATCACGAGGCCGATGACCGCCGAGCGCTTGTGGAGCAGTTCTCGGAAGGCAGTGGCCCACAGGCCCCGGGTCTCGGGGAGGCGGGCCGTCTCGCCGCGCTGGTCGGCCCGTTCCGGCGCGGCGCCCGCGGGGAAGGGCCCTTCGGGATGGAAGGGATCGGGCACGAGGTCGCCGGGGCCGCTCACGTGATCCTCACCTTGGGGTTCAGGTAGGTGTAGAGGAGGTCCACCACCATGTTCACCAGCACGAAGCCGACGGCCACGACCAGAGTGAAGCCCTGGACCACGGCGTAGTCGCGCGACTGGATGGCATCGAAGAGGCTCTTGCCCACCCCGGAGAGGCCGAAGATGGTTTCGGTGAGGATGGCCCCGCCGAGAAGGGTCCCCAGCGACAGGCCGATGACGGTGACCACCGGCAGCATGGCGTTGCGCAGGGCGTGGCGGACGACCACCCGCTTCTCGGGGAGGCCCTTCGCCCGGGCGGTGCGCACGTAGTCGAGGCTGAGCACGTCGAGCAGGGAGGACCGGGTCATGCGGGCGATAACCGCCATGGGGATGGTGCCCAGGGCGATGGCCGGCAGGATCAAGTGCCCGGCGGCGCTGCGGAAGGCGGTCCAGTTGGCGCTGAGCAGCGCGTTGAACACGTTCATGTTCGAGACGAACTCGAAGATGCCCCACGGCGGCAGGCCCCAGGACTGGTAGAACGGGGCGGGGATCAGGCCGGCGTCCAGGGACCCCGACGGGGGTAACGATAAGAAGGTGTCCCGCAACAGCACGGCGAAGAGGTACTGGAGCATCAGGCCGAGCCAGAAGACCGGCATCGACACTCCGACGTTGGCCCCCACCATGGTGGCCACGTCGGCCGCCGAGTTGTGCTTATAGCCCGAGATGATCCCCAGGGGAACCCCCAACAGCACCGCCACGGTGAGGGCGGCCATCGACAACTCGATGGTGACCGGGAGGCGCTCTACGAGCATGGTGGTGACGGGGCGGCCGTAGCGGAACGACTCGCCGAGGTCGCCGGTGAAGACGTCCCTGACGTAGATCCCGAACTGCACATGGAAGGGCTTGTTGAGGCCCTTGCGTTCCATGAAGGCGTCGCAGATCTGATCGGTGGCCCGCTCGCCCAACACCGCCCGGCAGGGGTCGCCGGGGATGACCCGCGCCAGCAGGAATGTCACGAAGAGGATCCCGAGGAGCACCGGGATCGAATAGAGGAAGCGGCGGGCGACGAAGCGGGCCATTGGGGAGCCAATCTACTGCGACAAGCAGTGGGGGGCGCCCCGAGGGGCGCCCCCCACCAATTGGCGGGTCTGAGACGGTGGCTCTACCCCTCGGCGGGCGGGGCGTTCAGGAACTGCCCGAACAGGCCCGGGAAGTAGGTGAAGCTGCCGTCACGGCCGATGTGGAGCGGGTGGGAGGCATCCCACTGCACCACGTAGGACATGACCACGTCGTTGGCGTCGAAGGTGCTGCCGTCGTGGAACAGTACGCCCGAACGCAGGCTGCAGGTCCACACCGTCAGGTCTTCGTTGGCGTCGCAGGAGGTGGCCAGGCCGGGCTCGACTCCCACTCCGCCGACCGTGTAGGAGAGCAGCGACTCGTTGATCTGCTCACAAGCCCGGAGGCTCTCGCCGTCGCTCTCGTCGGCGCAGTAGAGGCCGATGGGCTCGGCGTTCTGCATCCACACGAAGGTGTCCCGGCCGCCCGGGTCCATGACGGCGAAGTACTCATTGCTCAGCGGGCTGGCATGGGCTCCGGTGACGTCGGCCTTGTAGGCCAGGCCGGAGCCGCCGTGCGCCACGGGGATCATGGGCACGTGCTGTTTGATGAGCTCGGCTACCTGGGCGTAGAGCACGTCGCGCTCTGCCTGGTCGGATAGGGAGCCCGCCTGCGTGAGCAGCACCGTGATGTCGTCGAACTGGATCCCGAACTGGTCCGAGGACCCGGCCCCGAAGTGGTAGTCCAGGAAGTTGGTCGCATCCGGGTAGTCGGCGCCCCAGCCCAGCAAGTGCATAGGGAGCTCGCCGGCATCGGCGGCGTCGATAAAGGCACCGGATTCCATCACGTCGAGGGTGACGTTGACGCCGATCTGCGCCAACTGGGCCTGGATGTCCTGGGCCACGACGCCCGGCTGCGGCAGGTAGCCGCGCACCACGTCGCGGTAGGACAGTTCGATGTCGAACCCGTCCGGGTACCCGGCGGCGGTCAGCATGTCACGGGCCGTCTGCAGGTTGTACTCGTACCAGGTCGCCCCCGCGGCATAACCGGGGATGGCGGAGGGCAAGAACTGCTCGGCCACCGAGGAGCCCGGCGGGTAGAAGTTGTCCACGATCCGCTGCTTGTCGATGGCCATGGCCAGCGCCTGGCGCACCTGCTCGTTGTCCAGCGGCGGGAAGTTGTTGTTGAACCCGATGTAGAAGATGTTCAACGCCGGGCGCTCGATCAACTGCAGGGTGGCATCGCCGGCCACTGTGGGGAAGTCGTCGGGGCCGATATTGTCGACGCCGTCCACGCTGCCGGCCCGCAGCTCAACCAGCCGCTGAGCGGCCTCGGTGCTCCAGCGGAACACCAGGGTGTCGGCAATCGCCGGCGTGCCCCAGTAGTCGGCGAAGCGCGTCAGCACCAGGCTGTTGCCTCGGTCCCACTGCTCGAGCATGTAGGGGCCGGTGCCGACCGGGTTGCTGATCAGGGCGTCGCCGCCGCCGCCGGTCTGCTCGAGGTACTCCGCGGAGTGGATGCCGAAGGCGGAGAAGGCCACCTTCGAGCGGAACGCCACATCCGGGAGACACAACTCGAAGCGAACCGTCAGGGCGTCGACCGCCTCGATGGTCTTGAACTCTCCGCCGTAGTCGCAGTCCGGCGCTGAGAACGAGAGTGCCTCGAAAGGCGCACCCGTGGTCGTAGGAGCTGCCGTCGTCGTGGTGGTTTCGACTGCGTCGTCGCCGCAGGCGGCGACGAGCAGGGCGACCACGGCGAGGAGCGCCATGAGTCTCCACTTGTTCATTTCGGTTCCCTCTGTCAGCCGATGCGCCAAAAACACAACTGCGGCGATCGGGTTGGTTAGAACACTAGCCGTCGGTGGCCGCAGTGGGAGGCCGGGAGGGAGTGCGGGGAGAGGGAGAGAGGGCGCGGCGGTGCTGCCTGTGGGTCGTTTTGGGCGTTGCCCTGGCCGCGCGGCGGTCGCCGGCGCGCGCCCTTGCGGGTCCGGCTACACACCGAGCCCGTGGGACGGCTGGGGATGCCTCCTCCGCGGCCTGCGGCCGCGTGGTCCCCGGCGCGAAGCAGGCTTCGTGTTGCTTTGCCCCCTCCGCTCGGCGGCCGCGTGGTCCCCGGGTGTCCGGGGTTCATGACGGGTGCCGCCTCGCGCCTCCCTCGCAGCCGCGGGGGAGGCAATCAGGGCTACGCCGTGTCGAACGCCGGGTGGTAGGTAACCTCGCCGCTCAGGCCTTCCGCCGCCCCGCGGCGCACCTCGAGCGCCTGGAAGTGCTCCCCGGCGTCGCGGTAGTGCAGGCCGAAACGCTCGGCGGGCACGAAGCCGAAGCGCCCGTAGTAGCCGGGGTAGCCGAGGACCACGACGAGGCCCTCGTCTCGCACCCGGCAATGCTGCAGGAAGGCATCGACGAGCATGGCGCCTATGCCCCGGCCTTGGTAGTCGGGGTCCACCGCCAGGGGGCCCAGGGCCACCGCGGCCCTCGGCACGCCGCCGACGTCCACCGGGGAGAGGGCGATGTGGCCCACGATGCGGTTCCGCACCAGGGCCACCAGCGAGGCGAGCAGCGCCCCCCGGCCGCGCAGCGACTCCACCAGTTCGGCCTCGACGGTGCGGCCGAAGGCACGGATCTGCACCTCGGAGACGGCCTCGTCTTCGCCGGCTTCCTCGGCCCGGATGAGCAGCTTCACTGTTGGCCTGCTTGCGGTTGGCGGTCCCCAGCCTACGGCACGCGGGGCCTCGGCCGAGCTCCCAACGGAGGACCTCGGCCCCTTCCTCGCCGGCGGTCAGCGCCGGGCTCCCGGCCGCGGTGAGCCGGGTGGCGTCTCCTGCGCCCAACGCCGGGGCGCCGTCGAGGCTGGCCGTTCCCGCCGCCACGCAGACGTGGGCGAAGCGGTCGTCGAGCACCAACGTGACGATTCCCACGTCGCGGCGGGGATGGGTGTCGAAGCACGAAGTGGGGTGCACCACGTCATCGTTGGAGACCACGAGGGGGCCTCGGTGGGTGTTCCCCGGGTCGCGCCGGGGCCCGGGATTGAAGCAGGGGGAGGAATCCAGCCGCGGGAGGTTGGTGCGGAACCCGTCATTGCGCCGCCCGACGTCGAGGGGAATGGCTCCTGCGCCGCCGGGCCCGGGGAGCCGGAAGGCTACGGTGGTGGGAGGCCTGCTCAACGGGGCCGTCCCCGACGCGAAGAGGCGGCGGGGTGAATCCCGCCGCCTCTCTTGTCGCCTCGATCGACCTAGCGCCGGTGGAACACCGCTGCGGCCCCCATGCCGCCGCCGATGCACATGCTCACGATGCCGTATTCCACCTGCCGCCGCGCCATCTCGTGCAGCAGGCTGGCGGTGAGCTTGGCGCCGGTGCACCCCAGGGGGTGCCCCAGGGCGATGGCCCCGCCGTTCACGTTGACGATCGCCGGGTCCAGGCCGAGGGTGCGCACGCAGTACAGGGCCTGGCTGGCGAAGGCCTCGTTGATCTCGAACAGGCCGATGTCCTTGGCCTCGAGACCGGCCGCCTTGAGCGCCTTGGGGATGGCCACCGCCGGCCCGATGCCCATTTCGTCGGGATCGACCCCGGCCACCTGGAAGGTGACCAGTTCGCCCAGCGGGGTGAAGCCCAACTCGTCGGCCTTGGCCCGCGACATGAGCAGCTGCAGAGCGGCCCCGTCGGAGGTCTGCGAAGAGTTGCCCGCCGTCGAGGCGCCGTCCACCTTGAAGACGGGTCGCAGCTTCCCAAGGCCTTCCACCGTGCTCTCCCGGGGGCCGTCGTCGGTGTCGAAGACGACCTCCCTGCCGTCCACCCGGGTGGTGATGGGGATGATCTCATCCTTGAACCGTCCCTCACGGATGGCGGCGAGGGCCTTGGCGTTCGAGGCGACCCCGAAGGCATCCTGGTCGGCGCGGCTCACCCCGTAGCGGGAGGCCACCGTCTCGCTGGTGATGCCCATCGACTCGTAGGCGCCGGGCCAGTTGGCCGCCAGCCAGGGGTTGGGGGCCGGCTTCTGCCCGCCCATGGGGACCAGGCTCATCGACTCGACGCCCCCGCTGAGCACGACCTGCGACCACCCGGCGACGATCTCGGAGGCTCCCGTGGCCAGGGCCTGCAGCCCCGACGAGCAGAAGCGGTTCATGGTCATCGCCGGGACGCTCACCGGGAGTCCGGCGCGCAAGCTCGCGATGCGAGCCACGTTCATGCCCTGCTCGGCTTCGGGGAAGGCGCAGCCGAGGACCACATCATCGATGGAGGCCGGGTCGAGCTGCGGCACCCGCTCCAGGAAGGCCTTGATGAGGAGCCCCATCAGTTCGTCGGGCCGGGTGTGGCGCAGCGTGCCCCGCCCCGACCGGCCCACCGCAGTGCGGTAGGCATGGGTTACGACGACTCCAGTGCTCATTCCTCTGCTCCTTTCAAAGCGCACCGCCAACAGTCCGCGGGCCCGATCTCGCTCCGGCTCGAAAGCGAATCGGAGCGAGACCCGGGGGCGAGCCTGTCGGCGTGCACTTGCCCGCTAATTCCGCAACGGCTTGCCCTTCTCCAGCATGTGCAGGATGCGGGCGAGGGTTCTTTCTTCTCCGCAGAGGCTTAGGAAGGCCTCCCGTTCCAGGTCGAGCAGTTGCTGCTCGCTCAACTCGGTCCCGGCGGGCACCTCGCCGCCGCAGATGATGTGGGCCAGCTTGTGGCCCAGGTGCTGGTCGTACTCCGTCAGGAAGCCACCCATCTTCATGGTGTGGATGGCGATCCTGAGGGCGGCGATGCCGCCGGCGCCCGGCACCGGGATGGGCCGTGCCAGCGGCGGCCGGTAGCCGGTGGTCACCATGGCGAGCACGTCGGCTTTGGCGTCGGCCAGCAGAGCTTCCGGGTTCAGCGAGAGCCGGTCGGTGGGCTTCAAAAAGCCGTACTGCCGCGCCTCCTCGGCGCTGGTGGACACCTTGGCCATCCCGATGGTGGTGAATACCTTCTCCATGAAGGGGAAGAGGTCTGCCTTCACCCCGTGAGGGATGCTGCCGTAGTGGCGCAGCGCCATCTCCTTGCAGCCGCCCCCGGCGGGGACGAGGCCCACGCCGAGCTCGACCAGGCCCAGGTACGACTCGGCCGAAGCTCGCACCGCGTCGCCGTGCATGACGCACTCGCAGCCGCCGCCCAGGGCCATGCCCCGTGGGGCGACGACCACCGGGCCGGTGCAGTACTTCATCTTCATGTGGGCGTCCTGGATACCCTTGACCGCCGTCTCGATGCCGGCCCAGTCCTGGTTCATGGCCAGCATGGCGACCAGGCCCACGTTGGCCCCCACCGAGAAGTTGGGAGCCTCGTTGCCCACCACCAGGCCGGCCAGTTCGCCGGCGTTCACCCGCTCGCAGGCGATGCCGAGCATCTCGATGATCTGGCCGTCGATGGAGTTCATCTTGGTATGGAACTCCACGCATCCGACACCGTCGCCCATGTCGTAGAGGGTGGCGCCTTCGTTGCGGGCGATGACCGCCTGGCGCTCGGCCAGGGCGGGCAGGTACAACAGCCGGGGGTCGGTGGGGACGGGCCGGTACTCGGTGGCCGCCACGTCCCAGTAGTGCCGGACGCCGTTGCGCTTCACGTACCAGGTGCCTTCCCCCTTGGACAGCAGGGTCTCGACGATCGGCGGCACCGCCATGCCCTCGTCCCGCATGCGCTGCACCGAGCGCTCCACGCCGATGGCGTCCCAGGTCTCGAAGGGGCCCAACTCGTAGTTGAAGCCCCAGCGCAGCGCCCGGTCGACGTTGACGATGTCTTCGGCGATCTCGCCGAGCAGTTGGGCGGCGTAGGCGGCGATCTCGGCGGTCACATTCCAGGCGAGGCGGCCGTGGGGGTCGTCGAACCAGACCATCTCGCGGATCTTGTCGCCCACCGCCTCGTGCTTTCGGGCGGCGCCGATGGCCGCGAGGCGGGTCTCCGGCTGGTCGGCGTACTCCAGGGTGTTCAGGTCGATCGCCTGGATCTTGCTCCCGCTCGGGTCGCGCACCTTCTTGTAGAACCCGGCACCGGCCTTGGCGCCCAGCATCCCCTTGGCCACCATCTGGCGCAAAAACTCGGGCACGGTGAAGCGGTCCCGCCAGGGGTCGTCGGGGCAGCCCTCGGCGATGGTGCCGATGACGTGGGCCATGGTGTCGAGGCCCACGATGTCGGCGGTGCGAAATACCGCGGAGGAGGGCCGGCCCATGGTGGGCCCGAACACCTTGTCGGCCTCGACCACGCCGATGCCCAGTTCCTTCATCCAGTGGACGGTGGAGACGATGCCGAACACCCCGATGCGGTTGGCCACGAAGTTGGGGGTGTCCTTGCCGTAGACGATGCCTTTGCCCAGCACGGTCTCCCCGAAGCGGGCCATCTCGGCGAAGAGGCCCGGGTCGGTGTCGGCGCAGGGGATCATCTCCAGCAGGCGCATGTAACGCACCGGGTTGAAGAAGTGGGTCACCATGAAGTGGCGGCGGAAGTCCTCGCTCCGCCCTTCGGCCATGGCGGCCACCGAAAGCCCCGAGGTGTTCGAGGAAACGATGCTCCCCGGCTTGCGGTGCTTCTCGACGTCGGTGAAGACCCGCTGTTTGATGTCGAGGCGCTCCACCACCACCTCGACGATCCAGTCGCATTCACCGATGCGCTCCATGTCGTCGAGGTAGTTGACCGGGGTGACGAGCGAGGCCAGGTCGGCGCGGTAGAGCAGTGCCGGGCTCGACTTGACCATGGCCGCCACGCCGGCGTCGGCGATGCGGTTGCGCACCGTTCGGCTCTGCAGCGTCAGGCCCTTCTTCTGCTCGTCGGCGGTGAGTTCGCCGGGAGCGATGTCGAAGAGGTATGAGGGGATGCCGGCGTTGGCCAGGTGGGCGGCGATTCCCTGCCCCATCACCCCGGCCCCCAGCACGGCTACCCGCTTGATCCGGATGCCCATGAACCCTCCTCGCTCGGGGTCCCGGCAGTGTGCCGGGCCGCGTCTCGGGCCTCCCGGGCTTGGGGAGGGCTCGCCGCGTGGGCCGGCGGCGACACCCGGCCGCCCCGGGACTTTGTATGTCCGCTCAAAATTGTAGATGAACCGGAGGGGCTCCCGCGTGCCGACAGAGGGTTTTCTCGAGAACCGGCCGGCGGGGGGAGCGGAACGGGCGTAATGAGGCCGCGAAGAGCATCACCCTGCAGTTCGACCACGAGCCGGATCGTGATCCCGGGGCGGGCCTATCGACGGGGGGTCTCCGCCTCTCTCAGGGCCTTGCGCCCCACGATGCGGGCCCACCACATGAAACCGGCCAGGGCGATGGAGCCGAGGGCGATCAGCCAGTCGAACCAGACGTCGGTGGGGACCTTGTCGCCCACAGCGTTCACCAGCGTGGCGAAAGCCACCAGGGTGGCCTCGAAGGCGAACAGGGTCACCAGGGTGCTCTGGCGGGCCGGCTTGCGGATCACCAGGAGGGCGGCCACGGCCAGGGTCACCATCATGGCCCCGGTCATCCGGGTCGAGGCATAGGCCCTCTCGTAGAGGGGGTCGGCTCCGCCGATGGTCACCCAAAGGGCACGGGGGAAGGTGAGCATGAACAGGCCGGCGAGGCCGTTGAGGCCGGCATAAGCGAGCAGGGCGGTACCCAGGGTGGCCGCGGGGGTCATCTTCCTCCGGGACGGGCGAGCGGCGGCGGTGGCGTCGCCGGAGGCCGGGGCCGAACCGGGCAGGGAGGTCTCGAAGGGATCCGACAACCGCTGCTCCTTTCGTCGGGTGGGATGGTAGGAGGTCCGTCGGCGGGGCGGGGAGCCGTGTCGTTGCCTGTTGCGCGACAGCGCGGGAGGGGCGCGGCCGCCCGGCCGCATGTGAGTTCCTCCTTCGCGCCGTGCCGCCGTGGGGCATACTTCCCACATGAGACGCGCCCTTGCTCTCCTGCTCCCGGCGTTGTTCCTGGCGTCGTGCGGCGATGATGCCGGGGTTCTCCCGACCACCGTTGCGGCCTCGAGCACCTCCGAGCCGGCCTCCACAACCACGAGCGACACCGCGGTGCCCACCACCGCAGTCTCGACGACGACTGAGGCGGCATCGATCACGACAACGACCCTGGCGGCGGTCGCGTCGTGGGCGGACCTGCTCGACGGCCGCGTGGTGTGGGGGGAGTGGGACACCGGACACGAGTTGCGCACCCTGTGGGCCGAGGGGTTGGGCAATACGGGGCTGATCGCCCACATGGGGTTCTGCGTGGGCGACGCGGGTGGCGGCTGCGGCTGGGAGCTGGTCTTCGCCTCCCATCCCATCGACCCGCCCCAGTCGGTGGGAGGCGGTTTCGACGGCTTCATCGCCCTGGTGCGGCCGTTGGGTGGCAACCCCGAGTCGTTCCTGGTGCTGGATGCGGTGGACCTGGTGGTCCCGCCCGGCACCGGCATCCCGGGCATCATCGGGGCCACCTCCGACGGCCCGTGGTGGGCAGTGGAATTGGGCTTCGCCGCTGGGGGGGCCGGTGGTGTTGCGCGCCTGGATGCCCAACATGACATCCGACGCTCTCGTGGAGGTGGATCCGGGGTCCGGGGCCCTGCCCGAGGTGTCGTCTGTCCCATCCGCCGGGTCCGTGGTGGGCCGGGTGGTGACGGCGCAGCCCTACCTGTCGGCACCGGGGGACACCTCGCGAACGATCGACCTGTCCGAAGGGGGGCCGGTGCTGCTGGAGGGGTTCTGGGACCTGGGCGGGCGGATACTCGACGGGGGCGGCGGCCTCGGCTGGCAGGCGAGGGCACTCGGAGAACCTGCCCGGGTGGCCTGGGTGGAGCAGTGGTTGGGATGGACCTACACCGGGCATGCCCTCTGGCTCATCGGTGACGCCGTGGAGTTCGCGGCGGTGGCGGAGGCGGTCCCGGGGTACTTCTGTTCCCATGAGCCGTCGGGCGCCTATGCCATCGCCCTGGTGGATCCCATGGACTGCGACTTCTGCCCGGTGGTGTCGGCGGAGGCCTGGCGGATAGATCCGGGGACGTGGACATTCGATCCGGTCCCTCCGGGTGAGGTCTCGTGCTACTGCGAGTGCGGGGGCTGACAGACCGGGTGCGAGTCCTCATGCCTGATCGCATGACGCAGCTGCTACGCGAGTGACGGACGACCTGGTTGCCCTGGTCGATCGTCTCGTGGACGAGGGGATCGTGGCCTCGAGGTCCGCAGCCGTTCACCGGGGGCTCCAGATCCTCGTCGACCGGGAGCGCCGGCGCCGGACCGGCGAAGCCATCGTGCGCGGCTACCAGGCCCTTCCTCAGACCGACGAGGAGGTCCGCTGGGCCGATGAGGCGACGCGGCGGATGATTGCCCAGGAGCCCTGGTGATCCGGGGACAGGGCGAGATCTGGTGGGCCGAGGCCGGGGACAAGCGGCGCCCCGTCGTGGTGCTCACCCGGTTCGAGGCCGTCCCGGGACCGACGTGACTGGTCGTCGCCCCCATCACGCGCGCGGTGCGCGGCATCCCGACCGAGATACCGGTGGGACCCGACCAGGGCCTGCCGGTGGAGTCGGCGGCGTCGTTCGACAACCTGCAGCCGATCGGGCGGGCCTTCCTGACGCAGCGGGTCGGGGCGTTGCCCGGGCCGCTCGCTCAGAGCCGCCGCGCCCTGAGCGCCCGCGCCGACCTCTGAGTCGACGCGTCCTACGGCCCCCCCACCCGCCGACGGATGAACGCGTAGGCGGTTGGAGTTCCCTCGTACATCGGCACCAGGCCGGTCTCCTGGTGGACGAGCTCGCCGCGCACGCGGACCTCGAGGGGGTAGGGGCAGGGGTCGCCGCCCGGGATCTCGTAGCGCTGCACGGAGGCGGAGGACCTTCCGGGAGAGGCCCCTCCTGTGGGCCGGAAGACGTTCTCGACGTGGGGCCCGGTGTCGCCCGCAGCCGGGATGTCGTCCAGGTCGAGGCACCCGCCGCTCGCCGACCAGCGGTCGGCATGGTTGATCCGTAGGCCGGAGGGCTCGTTGACGCGGAGGGCGAGGTCGGAGTCGGTGTCCCACATGAGCGTTGCCTGTGGTGTCGCCTGTGCCGACGGTCAGAAGGGGCGGGACGGCCGATGTGGTCGTCGTGTGGTGCCCGCGCCGATCGTCGTGGTGGCGGGCCGCGTGCTGGTGGGCGCCGCGCTCGTGGTCGTCGAACTCGCCGGAGCGGGTGAGGGCCCACTGCAGGCGGCGAGGGTCGGGAACCGACGACCCGGAGGAGTACGGGGTGCGACCCCGGGAGCTCGCCGAGATCCCGGCCCACTGGGGCGGGGCCCCGGCGACGGTGCCGGCCGGCGACCTCAACCCCAGGCAGGGGGAGCCCGCCGACTGGAACCCGCCCCGGGTGCCGGGAGAGTGCGGGGAGATGGCGAGACTGCTCGGGGCGGACTTCAGCAGTGCCGGCGACCTGGAAGCCTGCAATGTCCCGACCTTAAACGACAAATGCAGCGACTACATCCTGGTAGGCCGTGGCTTCCTTCAATCCCCCTGATCGTGGGCGGCCACTTCGACGATCACCGGATGCTCGTCGCCGCCGTGGCCGGGCGGTAGGCCGGGAGGCCGGTCGGGCGGCTGGTGAGCCGGGGCGGTGGGGGGCGCCGCCGGGATCCTCTCCCGGGAAGCGCTTTCTCGCTAGGCTTCAAGTCAGGCCCGACTTCGATGACACACTGGTGCATTCAAAGCTTCCCCTACCCGGTGCCGGAGGTGTTCGACGCCGCGGTGGCCGCGGCGTCGGATCTGGGCTTTGGCATCAACCAGGTCGACCGAGCGGGCGGGCACCTCTACCTCGCGCAGTCTCGGAGCCTCGGCCGGCGTGACCGGCAGTTCGCCCTGTCGTTCACGGACAGCGGTCTGGGGACCACTGTGACGCATGTCTCCTGGGGGCCGGGCCGGACGCTGCCGTGGCCTATGTCCTCGCCGGGCAGGAGGGCTTCCCGGCTCTGCAGGCACATGAGGACGATCCTGGCGGCCGGAGCCTGCCGCTGATGCGCGGGGCGCAAGTCCTCGCGCGGTAGTTGATGGCAGGCCGGAGAGGCGCCGACCGGCGAGCACTCGAAACGCGCGAAGCGGCCCGGCCGGATCCGATCCGGCGACTTCACCCTCAGCAGGGAAGGAGGGACGGGTGTGCCGGGGGCGGGGGGGCCTCGCCGAGCGACACACGACGGCGGTCTCAGGACCCCGGGCCGAGAAGCCGGAATCGTCCGTCTCCCGCCCGACTGCACGGCGCAGAGGGCCCGGGGCTTCGGGCAGGGTTTACCGACCGAAGGTAGATTGGCGGCCGGGATCGGGCCCTGCAGCGGGCCCGGCCCGTGCCGAGCGCCGGGGAGGTGCGTCATGCGGGGTCTGTTCTCGAGGTTGGGCGTCGGTTTGCTAGCCGTGCTCCTGGCAACGGCTCTCCTGCCGATGGCCGCGACGACTGCGTACGCGGCGGACCTGTTCTTCTCGGAGTACGTCGAGGGGAGCGGCTACAACAAGGCGTTGGAGATCTACAACGCCACCGGTGCTGCGGTAGACCTGACAGCCGGTGGCTACGCCGTAGACATGTACTTCAACGGCAACACCGCCGTGGGCAGAACGGTCACCCTGACCGGGACGGTTGCCGGCGGCGACGTGTTCGTCGTGGCGGGAGTGCAGCCGACTACCGACCCGGCGATCCTGGCCACGGCCGACCAGACCGACATCACCACCAGTTGGTTCAACGGTGACGACGCGGTGGTGCTGCGCAAAGGCGGCGTTGTCCTCGACGTCATCGGCCAGGTCGGCTTGGACCCGGGGACGGAGTGGGGGACGGGGGTCACCAGCACCGGCGACAACACCCTGCGGCGCAACGCCGCGGTGTGTGCCGGCGACCCCGACGGGTCCGACGCCTTCGACCCCTCCCTCGAATGGTCCGGGTATGCCCAGAACACCTTCGACGGCCTGGGGGCGCACACCTCCGACTGTCTGGTGGCGCCTCCCCCCCTCGATCCCGTGATCAACGAGTTCGTGGCGAACATCACCGGTACCGACAACATCGAGTACGTCGAGATCTACGGGGAGCCGAGCACCGACTACTCGGCCTACACCGTGCTGGAGATCGAGGGCGACGACCCCGGCTCGGGCGTGGTGGACGAGGTCATCGCCGTCGGTACCACCGACGCCAACGGCTTCTACCTGGTGAACCTGGCGGCGAACGCCCTGGAGAACGGCACGATCACCCTGCTGCTGGTGGAGGGCTTCACCGGCGCCCTGACCGACGACCTGGACACGGACAACGACGGGGTGTTCGACGTCACTCCGTGGACCTCCGTAGTCGACGCAGTGGCGGTGAACGACGGCGGGGCGAGTGATCGTACCTACGGGGTCCCCTCCCTCGGGGTTGCCTACGACGGGCTTGCGTTCGCTCCGGGCGGGGCCTCGCGGATCCCCGACGGCCTCGACACCGACACCGCCGCCGACTGGGTGCGCAACGACTTCGACCTGGCGGGGATCCCCGGGTACGTCGGGACGCCGGTGCCGGGCGAGGCCTACAACACGCCGGGCGCCACGAACCAGGCGGTGGTCCCGCCCCCGGAGGCGTGTGGCGACCCCTACACGCCGATCTATCAGGTGCAGGGGAGCGGCCTCGCCAGCCCCCTGGCGGGCACCGAGGTGGCGGTGGAAGGCGTCGTGGTCGGCGACTTCCAGACCGGGGGTCTCAACGGCTACTACCTCCAGGACCCGGTGGGCGACGCCGACGCCACCACCTCCGACGGCATCTTCATCTACGCCCCGGGCGGCACGGCCGTGAACGTGGGCGACGGGGTGCGAGTGCGCGGCGCGGTCAGCGAGTACTACGGCCTGACTCAACTCACCGCGGGACAGGTGTGGATCTGCTCGACGGCCAACGCCGTCGCCGCCACACCGCTCACCCTGCCGGTGGCGAGCCTCGACGACTTCGAGCCCTACGAGGGCATGCTCGTGACCTTCCCGCAGGCCCTGGTCATTTCGGAGTTCTTCAACTTCGACCGCTACGGCGAGATCGTGCTCACGACTACCCGCCAGCACCAGCCGACGGCGGTGTACGAACCGGGATCGTCCGAGGCCGCCAACCTGGCCGCAGCAAACCTGTTGAGCCGCATAACATTGGATGACGGCCGGACGACGCAGAACCCCGACCCGGCGCGCCATCCCAACGGAGCGACCTTCGACCTCGACAACCGGTTCCGCGGCGGCGACACGGTGGCCGACGTCACCGGCGTCCTCGACTACTCGTTCGGGCTGTACCGCATCCAGCCCACTCTGGGGGCCAACTACACCGAGGCCAACCCGCGCCCGGCGGAGCCGGACGATGTGGGCGGCACCCTCAAGGTGGCCGCCTTCAACGTCTTGAACTACTTCACGACCCTGGGCAGCCGGGGGGCCGGCGACGCCGAGGAGTTCACGCGGCAGCGGACCAAGATCATCGCGGCGCTCGTCGCGATCGACGCCGACGTGGTCGGTCTCACCGAGATCGAGAACAACACCGCGGCGATCCAGGACCTGGTGGACGGCCTCAATGTCGCGATGGGCGCCGGGACCTACGCCTACATCGACACCGGGGTCATCGGGATCGACGAGATCAAGGTGGCCCTCATCTACAAGCCGGCTACGGTCTCACCCCTGGGCGACTACGCCGTCCTCGACTCGTCGGTGGACCCGAGGTTCATCGACACCAAGAACCGCCCGGTGCTGGCGCAGGCCTTCTCGGACGTCTCCGGGTTCGGGATCTTCACGGTGGCGGTCAACCACCTCAAGTCGAAGGGATCGGACTGCAACGACGTGGGTGACCCCGATCTCGGCGACGGCGCGGGCAACTGCAACCTGACCCGGGAAGCCGCGGCGGAGGCCCTGGTGGACTGGCTGGCGACCGATCCGACCGGCAGCGGCGACGAGGACTTCCTGATCATCGGGGACCTGAACTCCTACGACAAGGAGGACCCGATCGACGCGCTGCGCGCCGGTGGGTACACCGACTTGCTCGACCTGTACCTGGGCGAGTTCACCTACGCCTACCTGTTCGACGGGCAACTGGGGTACCTCGACCACGCCCTGGCCGGTGCCGGGGTAGTGGACGAGGTCACCGGGACGACCGTGTGGCACATCAATGCCGATGAGCCCGACCTGCTGGACTACGACACGACGTTCAAGCTGCCCGCCCAGGACGCCCTCTACGAGCCGAACGCCTACCGGTCGTCCGACCATGATGCGATCATCGTGGGCCTCGACCTGGATCCCGACGCCGAACCGGGCCCCTTCGGCAAGGTGTCGCCGGCGGACGGGGCCACCGACCGACCGCTCACCCTCACGCTCGATTGGGGAGCGGCGGCTGAGGCGACCTCCTACGAGTACTGCTTCGACACCACCGATGACGACGCTTGCGCGACCTGGGTGAGCACCGGGGCGGCGACCAACGCGGTGGTGGGTGGTCTGTCCTACAGCACCACCTACTACTGGCAGGTGCGGGCCAACAACGACGCCGGCACCACCCATGCCGAGGGAGCCGAAACCGCCTACTGGAGCTTCAGCACCCCCACCCTGGTGGAGATGAGCTTCAGGTCGTTGGGAGGCTACGACGGTTGGGTGCTGGAGCGGGATGAGGAGTCCGGCAGGGGCGGCACGTCCGACGCCGCGGGCACCACCGCTCTCGTCGGCGACGACGCCTCCGACCGCCAGTACCGCAGCATCCTCGACTTCGATACCACCGCCCTGCCCAACAACGCCGTTATCACCGGGGTCACCTTGCGCATCAGGCGCTCGGGCATCACCGGCACTAACCCGTTCACCACACACGGACTACTGAAGGTCGACATGAAGGCCGGCGCCTACCACGACAACCCCGTCCTGGAGCACTTCGACTTCCATGCCGTAGGCACCCGGGGCAACGTGGGCCGGTTCATCAAGACCCCCGACGATCGCTGGTACCGGGCGCCTCTCAGAACGACCTACCTGGTCAACCGCATCGGCCATACCCAGTTCCGGCTGCGGTTCGCCCTCGACGACAACGACGACGGCGGAGCCGACTACATGGAGTTCTTTACCGGCAACGCCCCGATCGTGGCCGACCGGCCCGAACTGGTCATCACCTACTACCTGTCCAACCGCACGTTTCAGATAGCGGTTCTCTGAAGGCGCCTTGGCCAACCTCCCGGCGGTTGCCCGCCGGGAGGGTCCCGGCCGGCGCCTTGAGTGACATCACGAGCGGCAGGACGGCGGGGTTGTCGTGGGGCCGACCCCGTTCGGGGCCGCCGCGGCCGAAGAGAGCGCGGGAGCGGGTGGGGTGTTGGGGCGTGGGTCGGGTTGTCGCCGCCGGTGAGGCGGCGACCGGTGCGTCCCCCGGGGCATGGAGGGTGGACCTCATGGGACAACTCCCAAACCAGCAACAACGCCGACGAGGTTGGTGATGGGGAGCCTGTCGCGTGTCAGGTTTCTGAGACAGGCTCGTGGGTTGGTGGTTGGGTGGTCGGGGTCTGTCGGTAGAGGTCGGCGGGTCGGCGCAGGCCGATGTCCTCGTGGGGTCGGATCGTCGTGGAGATGCCTCGGTAGTTGGCGCAGTGGGCGGCGAGGGCGACCCCGTCGCCGATGTCGTGGCAATAGAGCCGAGCGTATTCGCCGGGCGGAAGAATCGTTCGATCCGCCCGTTCGTTCACGGTGCCTTCCTACGGGTGGGGATGTGGGTGATGTGCCGCTGGGAGCGGACCCAGCGCGAGACCGCCGCCCCGAGACCAGGCGCGGCGCCGCCGCCGGGCCGGCGCAGACGGGGCCGAGCGCCGAACGGTGGCGGCCCGCACCCCCAGCCCTGATGGGCCCGGGGCCGTGGGCGACGCTGAAGGGGGAAGGCCGCGCCGCCTGGTCTCCAGCGCCCGTCCGGGGGCCCCCTGCCAGACCGGCCGCGGCGGCATACCGCCTAGTAGATGTAGGTGATCTGCACTGTGAAGAGTTGGACGCTGTCCGAGCCGACGTAGGCATACAGCCAGGAGCTGTGGAAGGCGGCGTTCACCGTGCGGGGGCTGATCGCCGTCGTGGCGACTACCTGGGGGTACGCGGTGATGTCCGAGGTGCACACGCCGCCTGCCCAGAGCGGCGGATAGGGGTTCCTGGCGGGGGCCGAGCGCTCAAGCCTGGCGCACACCTGGTTCACGGTGCCGGACGTGCTGTCGACGGCGTAGAGGGTGATCTTCCTGACTTTCACCTCCTGTACCGGGAAGGACACGGGAGCGACGAAGTACTCGGGGCCGGTCAAGTAGACGCCGTAGTTGGCGTATTCCGGGTTGTCGCTGATGGGAACGAAGGCCGCTGCCGGGATCATGATCTTGCCGATTGTTAGCCGCGGCTCCTCGGCAGCAGTTACCTTTCCGCTGGCGCCCGGCAGGGTCAGCAGCACGGCTGCCAGCAGACCCACCAGCACCGGTGCCCCCACTTTCCTCGTTCGGATCATCGCCGTACCTCTCCGTCGGGATGCCCGCACCTGCGGGCATCAATCGGTGGCTCCCCGGCCCCTGGGAGCTGGCACCTCACCGACACAGCCGGGGAGCGGTCTGGCGGGCACACTAGGCCGGGCGCCGGGCCCCCGCACGCCCCGGTCTTCGACAGCGATCGCGCCAGCGGCAGGCAAGGGGAGTCCACCAGCACGGGGGGATCCCTGGTCACGGTGCATCTCGACCGAAGAGGTCGGGCCAGGGGTCTGCAGGAGCCAGGGGTTGGCCTCGGTCCCGGATCCCTCGACATTCGGTGCAACCACGCTCCCTCCTTCCATGACGTTCTCGTGCCGTCGCGGCCGGCGACTGGGCGCGGGCAGGGGAACCTCGGCTCTGGAGGAGGGCATGTCGCGGCGCCGGCGGTGGCTGCCCTCGGTTGGGTAGACGGGAGTGGGCTCACTGCTCGAGTCGCCTGACTCGTGTTGGCAGGAGAGACAATTGCGGGAGTCGAGTGCCTGCCCGGCGGTGCGTGCGCCAAATCAGGGCCCCTTGCCGGTACCCCCGCTGGGGGCCTCCAACCCCTCGCTGCGCTTCGTCCGTCTTCAGGCCGGGCAGCCAGCCCGATCGAACCAGGGCGGGGCGGCCATGGCCGCGGCGAGGAAGCGGTGGGTGCCGGTGCTGCTGGGCGGTGCTGGTGACCGATGTGGTCAGTCGGGGGATTCCGGGTGATCCCACTCACCCGGAGAACACAGAATCCCCTTGCCTGGCCAGGGGTTCCTGCGTGGGCCTTGTAGGACAGCTCTCGAAACGCCGCTCACGCTGATGTGGTCGGCCCGGAAGATCACCGGGCGACCCTCCGACCGGCCGAGTCGGTACTTGCGTTGCGCCTCCTCGGCCACGGCCCAGGTCGGCGATGCAGGTGTCGGTGGTCTCGCCCGACCGGTCGGAGACCATCCGGGCGTAGCCGGCGAGGCGGGCAGTCTCGATGGCCAGCAGGGTCTCGGTCACCGTCCCGATCTGATTCGGCTTGAGCAGAGCAGCGTTGGCGACCCGCCTCTCGGCGGCGAGGCGGATGGTGGCCGGGTCGGTGACGAAGATGTCGTCGCCCTCCAACTGCACCTTGGCGCCGATCCGCTCGGTGAGGGCGGCCCAGCCCTACCAGTCGTCTTCGGCGAGGCCGTCTTCAACACTCCAGATCGCGAAGCGGGTCACCGCCTCGGTGTACCAGTCGACCATGTCGGCCGTGGTCAGTGACCGCCCGGCGACCTGATATGCCCCGTCGCGGAGCGGCGCCGCCCCCGCCGCGGACCTCGGCCAGAAGCCATAGAGGTGCGTCATCGGGGCGCCTCCTAGAGGATCTCTGCCTCACATTGGCCGTCAGGGTTTGCCTACGGTTAGTGGGACCTGCTGGGTAGCGTCCACAACCCAACAGGTGCACCGAGATGGATCGGCCGACCGCCCGAACTGAGGACGGCTGACGGCAGAGCCGGAGGGGAGCAAGCTGAGCGACGCACGTCACCTTCACAGCCACAGCCACGAGCCAGGGGCTGTGGAACGGCCCACCCCCGGTGGCAGCATGGCCGAGCACTACCATGGGATTCACCCCGGTGGTGACGTTGGGGGCCACGACAGACACGCCGGCCACAGCGTGGCCAAGTTTCGACGTCGCTTCTTGGTGTCGCTGGCGCTGACCGTCCCGGTCCTCTTCTACAGCGAGACCATCCAGGGATGGTTCGGATACACCGCCCCGTCGTTTCCCGGGTCGGAATGGCTGTCCCCGGTGCTGGGAACCGCGATCTTCCTTTACGGCGGTTCCCCCTTCCTGAGGGGCGCGGTCACCGAAATGAGGGACCGCCAGCCGGGGATGATGCTGCTCATCGGCATGGCGATCACCGTTGCCTTTGTGGCGTCGGCTTCCACGACCTTCGGGTGGTTCGACCTGGAGTTCTGGTGGGAACTCGCGGGGCTGATCACCATCATGCTGCTGGGGCATTGGATGGAGATGCGAGCCATCGGCAAGGCCCGGGGGGCTTTGGCGTCGCTCGCCGAGCTGCTGCCCGACGAGGCGGAACGGCTGGTGAACGGGAGCCCGGAAACGGTGCCGATCTCTCAACTGCAGGTGGGTGATCTGGTCTTGGTGCGCTCCGGGAGCCGGGTCCCCGCCGACGGGGTGATCGTCGAGGGCGAAGCCGAGATCGACGAATCCATGGTCACCGGTGAGTCGAGCCCGGTGGCGAAGGGGCCCGACGATCGGGTGGTGGCCGGGACGGTGGCGACCGACTCTTCGATCCGGGTGAAGGTGCAGGCCGTGGGCGAGGATACGACCCTGGCGGGCATCCGACGGCTGGTGGCCCAGGCGCAGCAATCACGGTCACGGGCCCAGGTGCTGGCCGACCGAGCGGCGGCGATCCTGTTCTACGTGGCGGTCGCCTCGGCGGTCATCACGGTGATTGCCTGGCTGATTGCCGCTCAGTCCGACCAGGCGGTGGTCCGCACGGTCGCCGTGTTGGTGATCGCCTGCCCTCATGCCCTCGGCCTGGCGATCCCGCTGGTGATCGCCATCTCGACCCGGCTGGCTGCCGACAGCGGGATCCTGGTCAAGGACCGCCTCGCTCTCGAACGGATGCGGACTGTGGACATCGTCCTGTTCGACAAGACCGGCACGTTGACGAGAGGCGCTCATGCGCTGCGCGCGGTAGCGGCCGTCGACGGAGACGACGATCGGCTCCTGGCGCTGGCGGCGTCCGTGGAGGCGGATTCCGAGCATCCCCTCGCCCGTGCCATCGTCGCCGCCGCGCGGGAACTCGGGGAGGTCCCAGCCGCGACGGGGTTCCGGTCGATGAGCGGCCGCGGGGTCGAGGCCAGCATCAACGGCGACCCGGTAGCGGTGGGCGGCCCGGCCCTGCTTCGGGAACGGCACCTGGCGGTCCCGACGACGCTGGAGGAGGTTGCCGAGGGATGGAAACGGCGGGGGGCGACGGTTCTCTACGTGATCCGTCGCCACCAGATCGTCGGGGCCGTCTCGCTCGAAGACGAGATCCGCCCTGAGTCCCGCCAAGCCGTCGAACGGCTCCACCGGCTCGGTGTCCGCGTGGCGATGATCACCGGTGACGCCCGCCAGGTCGCCGAGGCCGTCGCGACAGATCTGGGGATCGACGAGGTGCTGGCCGAGGTTCTCCCCGAGGACAAGCACTCCCAGGTCGCCGAGCTGCAAGGCCGGGGCCTCCGAGTGGCGATGGTCGGCGACGGCGTCAACGACGCACCCGCTCTCGCGCAGGCCGACGTCGGGATCGCCATCGGCGCCGGCACCGACGTCGCCATCGAATCTGCCGGGATCGTCCTCGCCTCCGACGACCCCCGAGGAGTGGTGGCGATCCGACGCCTTTCCCGAGCCAGCTACCGCAAGATGCTCCAGAACCTGGCCTGGGCGGCCGGCTACAACGTCCTGGCCATCCCGCTGGCCGCGGGAGCCCTGGCCTGGGCGGGGATCGTGCTCGCCCCTGCCGCCGCCGCCGCCCTCATGAGTGCCTCCACCGTCATAGTCGCCATCAATGCCCAGTTCCTTCGCCGACTCGAGTTGAAACCCTCATCCTGAGATACCCACTGCAAGCCCACAAGCAGGCGGGGCGTGGCTCAACAGTGAGTTCGATGAGGTTGCCCGTCGAAGGACCGATCCGGTCGCGGCTCACCCGAAGCAGCGACCTCAGGGCCCAGCCGCGGAACCCGCCGGTTGCTCGGCAGGCCGGAAGGCGACCATGGGGAGAGAGGCCGCCAGTTCGGCCGGATCGGCGGGGGCGCTCTCCGGGACGGCCCCGATCCCGCGGAGGACACCCGGCATCAGGCGAGCCTCGAAGCGGTGATCGCCCAGGAAGCGGACTGCCTCCGCCCGCCGCTCCTCCGTGGTGAGAAAGCGCTGGCGGGGCAGATAGTCGAGGAATCCCGTGCGCACCCGGAGAGCCGGCTGCACCTGCAGGTTGCGGTACCAGTCGGCCCCGGTCCCGTAGGCGGACACCACGATGCTCTCCTTCGTGGACCGGTCGTGTCTGATCACTTCCAGCACCGTGTGGTGCACGCGGCCCGACCTACGTCCACGGTGAGTCACCTCCAGGAAGCGGCGGCCCAGCAGCCAACCGAGGTGCCCGCGATACAGCCACGTCGGACCCTTGAAGAGCATCCGAAGCAGTGAAGACGGAGCCCCCGGCTCAAGTAAGGGAGGAGACCCGGCCATTCTTCCAGGCTACCTCGATGACCCGCCAACGCCCTGCCGACACCATCGGCTCCAACCATGCCGCGCTGAGGGCCTGGTCAACCCGGGCGAAGGCACCGGCAGCCTGATCGGCCCGGGTCATGCGACGCCGAAACTCGGCAGCGACGCCCCCCGAGCGGGCGGTCTTCCGGCCGTGGCGCTGGTCGGCCAGGCGCCGGGCGGTCACGTCCCGCCAAGGCCCGCAGGCCCACACGCGGCGCGTCCGCGGAACCGGCGAAAGCTCCGACCAAGGCCATGAGCCCCGCCTTGCGTGCCGTCGCACGGCATTCGTGGCGGCCGACGGCCGGTGTGCCAGTCCTTTGGCTTCGTAGCTGCTTCTGCGGGGTCTACGCCCGAATCCACCGTCCTCCGTCCCCTCGGGGAGGACCCCCAAGGAGCGGAGCGGCGCCAGGTGGTATAAGGAGCCGCTGCCTGTCGCATGCCAGGGTTGGTCGGCGGGATGAGCGGGCTGCCGCTAGCCGCGTTGCTCGGGATCTTCCTGGCCGCCGGGGCGGCCATTTGGCTGGCCGGGATCAGACTCTCCGACGCCACCGACGTCCTGGAGATGAGGCTGGGACTGGGGGACACCTTCGGCGGGGTGATCCTGCTAGTGATCGTCACCAACCTGCCGGAGATCGCCATCGTGGCGAGTGGCGCGCTGGCAGGCAATTTGGATATCGCGGTCGGCAACATCCTCGGCGGCGTCGCCATCCAGACCGTGGTGCTGGTCGTGCTTGACATCGTCGGGTTGCCTAGCGCGACGGCGTTCACCTATCGGGGTTCGTCGCTGATCGTGCTCCTGGAGGCCGGAACGGTGGTGGCCGTGCTGACCGTTACCGTGATGGGAAGCCAACTCCCCTCCAACCTGTTGTGGTGGCGCGTCGACCCCGCCGCCCTGCTCATTGCCGTGGTCTGGCTGGCGGGGCTGGTCCTGGTCGGCCGGGCCCGTAAGGGGCTGCCCTGGCACAGGAATGGCCAGCCGCCCGATGGGCAGGAACGTCCGCGCGGGCACTCCAAGCAGGCCAAGGAGCAGGGGGTGTCGGGCCGGCGGGTGAGCACAGCCCGCGCTGCTGCCGAGTTCGCGGCAGCAGCGGCGGCAACCCTCGTCGGTGGGGTTCTGCTCGAGCGCAGCGGGGAGGTCATCGCCACCCATGTCCACGTGAGCGGGGTCCTGTTCGGGTCCACCGTGCTCGCCGCGGCCACCGCGCTGCCCGAGCTCTCCACGGGCCTGGCCGCGGTGCGGATGGGCGACTACCAGCTGGCGTTCGGCGACATCTTCGGAGGCAACGCCTTCCTTCCGGTCCTGTTCCTGCTGGCGAGCCTGCTGTCGGGGCAAGCGGTCGTCACCCAGGCCGGGGCGACTGACATCTACCTGGCGGGCCTCGGCGCCCTCCTCACGGTGGTATACATGTTCGGAATCGTGTTCCGGCCGTCTCGAACCATCGCCCGAATGGGCCTCGACTCAGCCGTCGTCCTCCTCCTGTACCTGGTCGGGATAGCCGGCCTGGTGGCAATGGCGACATCGTGACACTCCCATCCTGAAGGACGCCGGGGCGCTTTGCCCGGAGGGGTGCGTCGCGTACTTCGAACTGGATGGCGCCGAGACGGCCCGCGGCGGCGCGCCTTCCTTGAGGCAACCCGGTGCGCGTCCCGTCCGGGCCATACAGAAGGTGCAAGCGAGCGGCGCAGTCGGCGGTCTATGGATCGCCGACTGCGGCCCGCGAACGAGGCAACCACCCCCGCCGGTAGGATTGGCCAATGACAGCGACGAACCCTATTGGCGAGATCGACCGACTGTCGGTAGCCGACATCACCGACCTCGGGTCCCCTGATGGGCCGTGCCTGTCGATATTCATGCCAACACATCGACATGGGCCCGAGACTCTGCAGGCACCCATCCGGTTGCGCAATCTGATCGGCACTGCGGCCCGTGACCTGCACAGCAACGATGTCCCTAAGGCCATCGTCGAGGATCTCCTGGCCCCGCCCCGACGTTTGGCGGACGATGCCTCGTTTTGGCAGCACCAGGCCGACGGGCTGGCGGTCTTCTCTGCGCCGGGCCTCTTCCGGAGGTTCCGGGTCCCGTTGCCGTTGGCAGAGGAGGCCACGGTCGCGGCGTCGTTCCGGGTTCGGCCTGTGCTGCCGCTGCTGAACGATGAGGCCTTCTTCGTGCTCTCGCTCAGCCAGAACGCTCTGCACCTGTTCGAGGCGACTCGCTACACGATCGGGCCGCTCGAGCCCGACCTGGTGCCCGGGTCGATGGCCGAAGCGCTGGCCCACGAAGATCCCGAACGCCAACTGCAATTCCACAGCTCCGGCGGGGAGGCGCAATACCACGGTCATGGCGCCGGGGCCGAGATCGACAAGGCCGCACTCGAGCGCTATCTCCGCGCCGTCGACCGAGCGGTGACCGAGCGGCTCGGCGGTTCACGACAACCGCTGGTCCTGGCATGCGTCGGCTACTACCTGCCCATCTACCAGTCCGTGAACCACCATCCGGCCCTCGTGGACCGGGCGGTCGAAGGAAACCCCGAGCATCGGTCGCCGGCCGAACTGCATACTGCAGCTTGGGACCTCATCGAACCCCTCCTAGCCCGAGGGCTTGAGAGTGACCTGGAGCGCTTCCGAAACGCCGCAGGCACCGGCAAGGCGATCACCGCGATCGAAGAGGTCATCTCCAGCGCTCGTGAAGGCCGAGTGGAGACCCTCTTCGTCACTGGAGGACCTGGCCTGTGGGGCCGGGTCGCACCCGACACGGGAGAAGTGACGATCACAACCGAGCCGTCGATCGCTGAGGAGGACCTCGTCGATCGCGCCGTGCTGGACACGCTCGGCCGGGGCGGCACCGTCCGCCTCGTCGATGCTGGGACCATCAGCGCCGACGCCGTCGCCGCCGCCCTGTTGCGCTACTAGATACTGGTTGGCCCGATCGGCCTGTCCGCCATCTGAGGCGCAGTTGTGATCCGCCCCGGAAGCTTCCCGCTGAACTCACCCCGACCACGCTCAGGTGGGTCAAGCCTCGCAGTGAAGGACCGCGGCACCGCCCGATGCCCGCCCGATGGTGGCGCGGAGTTGCCCAGACTCCGCCCGACAGCAAGCCGCACTTCAGGATCCGAGGCCCTGCTGATCGGGCTCATCGGCGGTCCGGCGGTCCTCCCGGTCGGGGAAGCCGCGGTCCACGAGGGTCCCCAGCAGCTTGAGCTGGCGCTCGAGGGGCGCCACTCGTTCGGGCGGGGCGATCTCGCTCAGGTCCTCCAGCATGGCCCGCATGCGCCGAGCCACCTGCACCGAGCCTTCGCCGTAGTGGCGAATCTCATCGCAGGCCAAGCTCACATAGCCCTCCCAGCTCATGGAGCGGACCACCAACCTGGTCTTGCCCTCCTCATCCCGGTGGGCCCCCGAAGGGAAGGGGCGGGCGGCCAACCGACGCAGGAAGTCGTGCAGCTGGTCGAGCACCTGCACGGCGGTGGTGGGGTCGTTGATCGATGGGGAGAGAGCCCGCTCGGCGATGTCGACCAGCTGCCGCAAGCCGAAAGCGACGTCCTGGGACATGGTGCGCTCCCTGTCTAGATCCACGAAGCGCCGCAGGTCCCCGAGGTCCTGCCCACCGCCGTAGGCATGGAGGAGGGGAGCACCGCCCGGGACGAAGTCACCCACCGCCGGGACCAGCACCAGGAGGCAATCCGCGTGCCGAGCCGCTTCCACCAGCCGCTCAGCGTCATAGGTGACCACCACCCCCGAGCGGGACGAGGGGATCACGCAGCTGGGCCGGCCTTGCGGGAGAGAGATCGACTTCTCCGCAGGCGGCTCGTCCTGCGACGCGGGGTACAGGTGATCCATGACCCTTCGGGTCTCGTTGCCCACCGAGGTGATGATGTTGATCACCCGGATGGACTGGGCGATGTGGTTGATGTAGGCGACGAAGGCCCCCAGGCTGAGCAGCACCAGACCGAAGGCGCCGGTGACCGCCAGGGCGGGGACGAACTCCGGCTCCCCCATCGGCGCCCGAACCGACCGCAGCACCAGCATGCTGTAGGTGAAGGTGCCCACGAAAGTGGCCAGGGTGTACTGGCTGGCGCGGTCCCGGACGAAGGTGCGCAGTACCCGGGGCGAGAACTGGGTGCTGGTGAGCTGAAGAACCACGATCAGAATGGTGAAGACCAGAGCGGTTAGGGTCAGCATCGAGGAGGCAATCACCGAGAGGATGGTCCGTGATGCCTCGGCGCTGCCGGTGAAGCCGAAAAGGGCCTTGCCGTCGGTGCTGACCAGCCAGCGATCAAGCGCAACCAGGCCGACCGCCAGCACGATGGCCACCACCACGCCCACGGTGGGCACGAACCAAAGGTTGGAGCGAAGCGACTCGCGCAGACGCAAGAGCCTCATCTTCCATTCAGCCTACCGCGCCCGCGCCACACCGGCCCGGAACTCCCCCACCAGCGTCGCCCGGACCGGCTCTCGTGAACAAGAGGCCTCCACTCTCCTGAAGGCCTCTTGGTGAGGCCTTCAGGAGAGAGCCCGCCTGGACCTACGCGGTCAAGGTGGGGCGCTGGTTCCAGGTTCAGGAGGCGTCTGGTTGCTCACTGTCCGATATCGGGAGGTAGACCCCTTGGACGCAACTGCCCCCGCTCACCACGGTCGAAGGACCCAGACTCCGTTGGTTCGAGAAACGCCACTTCCCTACGCAGTAGGACAGACCGCCGGAACCGCGTCCTGACCAGGGGTGATGTGCGGTTCGAGGAGTCCCAGTGGGCCCGGCTGGATTCGAACCAGCGAACTCATCCTTATCAGGGACAACCGGGGCTCGCGCGAACGGCCAGGTCAGGAGCCGAAACCGCCCGGAACCCCTTGTGCGCCTACGACTTGTGCTTTGGTCCGGTTTGTACGGGCTGGTGCCCGTTTGGTCCGGTCGTGTGGTCAGTCTGTGGACAGTGGCAGACAGCCCGGGCTGCCCTGCGGCACTCGGCGAGCCGGCCACGGCCCCCGTCCTGCGCCAGGGGTCAGCTTTCGACCAACCGCCCGCGGATGTCCCACCCGCGAGTCTCATAGAGGTGGTCGTCCTGCCAGACGACCAGGAACCGGCCCGTGGACCCGGAGGCCACCGCCGGGTACCTTTCGTCCGATGTGCCGCCGGGGCCGCTGATGCGGAATTCACCATCCAGAATCTCACCGGCACCCGACACCAGGCACCCGAAGATGTCGACCCCGCGGCGGCCATTGCGTCCGTCCCCCCACACGACGAGGAACCGGCCCAGGGCCGGGTTGTAGGCCACCGCTGGCTCCATCTCATTCTTGCCACGGCGGGTGCTGATGAGGAGCTCCTCGCCGGCCGGCACCCCGTCCCCCGACACCAGGCGCCCGTAGATGTGGGGTTCCGGGGTGAGGTCGTACCGGGCCCACACCACGAGGAAGCGGTCGGTGACCGGGTCGTAGGCTACATCGGGATCCCAAGACCGCTTGCTATCGAGGGTGCCGACGAAGAAGTCGGCGCCAACGACCTCCCCGGCCCCGGACACGCCCCGGCCCCGGATGGTGTAGGCGCCGCCTCTCCACCTGGCCCACACCACCAGGAACTGATCGGCGGCGGGACTGTAGGCCACCACCGGGCTGCCGGTGGTCCCACCACCAGTACTGATGAGGAAGGCATCCCCGGCTGGCACACCAGTCGCATCGAGCAATCGCCCGTAGACGTCCCGGCTCCCCGGGACCCACTGCTGCCAGACCACGAGGTACCCGCCGGTCGCGGGGTCGTAGGCCACGGCGGGGTTGCGCGACTCGCCTGCCCCAGTGGCGATGGGCAGGCCATCCCCGAGGGGCACACCCGTGGCCGAAACCAATCGACCGTAGATGTCGCTCCCCAGCGGATCGTCGGGATCCGGGTTGCGGGAGTCCTGCCAGACCACAAGGTACTGGCCGGTGACCGCATTAGCGGCCACCGCCGGATACTGCTCCCACCCGGTAGCACCGTTATCGCTGATGTGGATGCCCCGCCCCAGAGGGCGGCCCTCACTCCCCAGCAACCGGCCGTAGATGTCCCGGCTGTCGTCGGTGCCCCGCGAGTCGCACCACACCGCCAGGAAGCGATCTGCGGAGGCGCCGTGGGCCACCCGGGCGTCCGACTCGTTCCCGGCCGCGCCGGTGTCGCTGATCCGGAAGCCGAACCCCACCGCGTCCCGAGTCCCGCCCCCTGCGGCGGCCGCCGGCAGGGCCAGGACGGCGAGAGCCAGAGCCAGCAGAAGCAGACCGAAACGAGCGCGCATCGCAAACCCCCGTGAAGCCAACACGACCGCCCCCAACCGTACTTCTCCACCGCGGCGTCCGTTGACCCGGAGAACACGGAAGCCCCTTGCCTGGCCAGGGGTTCCTGCGTGGGCCCGGCTGGATTCGAACCAGCGACCTCATCCTTATCAGGGATGCGCTCTAACCAACTGAGCTACGGGCCCCGGGGCGCGGGAGTGTATCAAACCCCCGCCGGGAGCGGTCCCGTAGAATCGGCGCCGCGGGGATGTAGCTCAGTTCGGCAGAGCACCTGGTTTGCATCCAGGGGGTCAGGGGTTCGAATCCCCTCATCTCCACTTTCCGGGGAGAGGTAGCCCGCATGCCCAGTGCCTTCATCGTCGACGCCATCCGCACCCCCATCGGCAAGCGCAACGGAAGCCTGCGGGGGTGGCACCCGGTGGACCTCTCCGCCCTGGTGGTGGAGGCCCTGGTGCGCCGCAGCGGGGTGGACCCGGCCGAGGTGGACGACGTCATCTGGGGCTGCGTGTCCCAGACCGGGGAGCAGGGACTGAACGTGGCTCGCTGGGTGGGCCTGGCAGCCGGCCTGCCCGAGGCGGTGCCCGGGGTGTCGATCGACCGACAGTGCGGGTCGAGCCAGCAGGCGGTGCACTTCGCCGCCCAGGGGGTCATGGCCGGGGTCTACGACATCGCCATAGCCGGCGGGGTGGAGTCGATGACCCGGGTGCCCATGGGGTCCACCATGCAGCAAGGGCCGGGCCTGCCCTTCGGCTCCCGGGTGCTGGGCCGCTACTCCCTGGTGCCCCAGGGCCTCTCGGCCGAGATGGTGGCCGACCGCTGGGGCCTCACCCGGGAGGCCCTCGATGCCCTGTCGCTGGAGTCGCACCGACGCTCCGCCCGGGCCGTGGACGAGGGCCGCTTCGCCACCCAGTTGGTGGCCGTCGAGGGGGAGGCGGGGTCGCTGGCCGCCGACGAGGGCCTCCGGCGGGAGACCGGCCTCGAGGCCCTCGGCGCCCTGAAGCCGGCCTTCAAGCCCGACGGGGTGGTGACCGCCGGCAACTCCTCCCAGATCGCCGACGGCGCCGGCGCTCTCCTCATCGCCTCGGAGACGGCCGTGGCCCGGATGGCGTGGCAGCCGCTGGCTCGCCTCACCGGCTTCGCCGTCACCGGGGTGGATCCGGTGATCATGCTCACGGGCCCCATCCCGGCAACGGCGATGGTGCTGGAACGGGCGAGCCTGGGGATCGGCGACGTGGACCTGTTCGAGGTGAACGAGGCCTTCGCCTCGGTGGTGGCCGCCTGGACGGCGGACACGGGGGCCGACCCGGAACGGGTCAATGCCAACGGCGGGGCTATCGCCGTGGGGCATCCCCTGGGGGCGTCGGGTGCCATCCTGATGACCCGCCTGGTGCACGAGATGGCCCGGACCGGGGCCCGCCGCGGCCTGCAGACGATGTGCGAGGGGGGCGGTACCGCCAACGCCACCCTGGTGGAACTGGCCGGGTGAGGTGATACTCGCGCCCCCGCGGCTGGGGGGGAGGGCCGGGGTGCCATAATCGGCCCGTGGTCACTTCAACAGATCTTGATTCGATGTCGGTTGAAACGACGGTGGCCGGCTTCGGTGCCCTTGCCGACCCGATCCGCCTCGACATCCTGACCCGCCTGAGTGACGGTGCCGAGCACTGCGTGTGCGAGTTGCGGCGCGAGGTCGGGGTGGCGGCCAACCTGCTCTCTTACCACCTGGCCGTGCTGCGCCGGGCCGGCCTGATCGCCGCCAAACGCCGCGGGCGGTGGGTGGACTACCGCCTCGTCCGCGAAGCACTGGAGGAGTTGCGCAATGCGGTGCCCGGGGAGGCGGTCCGGTGAGCGTCGCTCAGGAGACGCCCCGGGGCACGTCGCGGCGGCCCTGGGCCTGGGTGGTGGCCGGGGCGGCGGCGTGGGCCGGCCTCTTCGTCGCCAACGAAGTGGTCTGGGACTGGCTGGTGTTCGACCTCGCCGGCTTCAACGGGCATCTCGGCGACGCGGTGCACTTCTTCCTCTTCGACATGGGGAAGATCCTCCTGCTCCTCACCGCCGTGGTCTTCGCCGCCGCGGTGCTGCGCACCTTCGTCTCCCCCGAGCGCACCCGGGCCCTTCTCGGCGGACGCCGGCAGGGCCTCGGCAACCTGGCGGCCGCCGGCCTGGGAGTGGCCACCCCCTTCTGTTCCTGCAGCGCCGTCCCCTTGTTCATCGGGTTCGTCGCCGCCGGGGTGCCCCTCGGCATAACCATGTCTTTCCTCATCGCCAGTCCCATGGTGAACGAAGTGGCCCTGGTGCTGCTCTGGAGTACCTTCGGCTGGCGGGTGGCCCTGCTCTACGCCGGATTGGGCCTGCTCATCGCCATCGTCGCCGGTCTGGTGATCGGCCACCTGCGCCCCGAGCGGTGGGTGGAGCGTTTCGTCTTCCAGGTGCAGGTCGGCGCCGCCGCCCCGGGCGCCCGGCAGTCGTGGGCGGAGCGCTTTGCCACCGGGCGGGCCGAGGCTCGGGCCATCGTCGGCCGGGTATGGCCCTTCCTCCTCGGTGCCCTGGCGGTGGGCGCCGCCATCCACGGCTGGGTTCCCCAGGACTTCTTCGTGCGCTACGCCGGGCCGGGCAACCCCTGGTCGGTGCCGCTGGCGGTGGTCCTGGGCATCCCCCTCTACTCGAACGCCGCCGGGACCATCCCACTGATCGAGGCCCTGCACGCCAAGGGCCTGGCCCTGGGCACGGTGCTGGCCTTCACGATGGCGGTGGTGGCCCTGTCGCTGCCCGAGATGATCCTGCTGCGCCGGGTGCTGCGCCCCCGCCTGCTGGGCATGTTCATCGGCGTCGTGGCGGTCGGGATCGTGGCCACCGGGTACCTGTTCAACGCCGTTCTGTAGGAAGGAGAGCGACCATGGAGATCAAGATCCTGGGCGGGGGCTGCGCCAATTGCCGGGCCCTCGAGGCCATGGCCAAACAGGCCACCGCCGAACTGGGCGTCGAGGCGACCATCGAGGAGGTCACCGACTACGCCGCCATCGCCTCCTACGGGGTGATGCGCACTCCGGCCCTGGTCATCGAGGGCACGGTGTTCCTCTCGGGCCGGGTACCCGATCGGGCTGAGGTGCGTCGCATAATCGAAGGCCTGGCCCGATGACCCACCCCGCAGGCCAGGCGGTGCTGGCTCGCCTGTCGCTCCTCGATCGCTTTCTGCCCGCGTGGATCCTGCTGGCCATGGGCCTGGGCCTGGGCCTGGGACGCCTGATCTCAGGCCTCAACGACGCCCTGGACGCCATCAAGATCAGCTCGGTGTCGCTGCCCATCGCCCTGGGCCTGCTGGCGATGATGTACCCGGTGCTGGCGAAGGTGCGCTACTCCCGGGTCGGGCAGGTGGCCGCCGACCGCAAGCTCATGGGCCTGTCGCTGCTGCTCAACTGGGTCGTCGGACCGGCGATCATGTTCGCCCTCGCCTGGCTGCTGCTGCCCGACCTGCCCGAGTACCGCACCGGCCTCATCATCGTGGGCCTGGCCCGCTGCATCGCCATGGTCCTCATCTGGAACGACCTGGCTTGCGGCGACCGGGAAGCGGCGGTAGTGCTGGTGGCGCTGAACTCGCTGTTCCAGATCGCCGCCTACTCCTTGCTGGGCTACTTCTACCTGCACCTGCTCCCGGGCTGGCTCGGCCTCGACACCGGCGAACTCGACGTGGGTCTGTGGGAGATCGCCCGCATCGTGTTCATCTTCCTGGGCATCCCCCTGCTGGCCGGCTATCTCACCCGGCTGTGGGGGGAGCACACCCGCGGAGTGGTGTGGTACGAGGAGGAGTTCCTGCCCCGCATCGCACCCTTGGCCTTGTGGGGTCTGCTCTTCACGGTGGTCCTGCTCTTCGCCCTGCAGGGGGAGACGATCACCGCCAAGCCCCTCGACGTGGCCCGCATCGCCCTGCCCCTCCTCGCCTATTTCGGGCTCATGTGGGGGGTGTCCTTCGCTCTGGGTCTCCGCCTGCGCCTGGGCTACGCGCGCAATACGACGCTGGCGTTCACCGCGGCCAGCAACAACTTCGAACTGGCCATCGCCGTGGCCATCGGGGTGTTCGGGGTGGAATCCGGCCAGGCCCTGGCCGGCGTAGTGGGACCGCTCATCGAGGTGCCGGTGCTGGTCGGCCTGGTGTACGTGGCCCTGTGGGCGCGGCGGCGCTTCTACCCGGCGGAGGCGGCTCCGAGCGGCGGCGGATGAGGGGCCGGATGC
>JBDROA010000182.1:0-17851 GCA_043810615.1 Actinomycetota bacterium
GGGTCCATCGTCGCGGTGTACGCCTCTCCGACCGGCACCAGCCTTCTGGTCCACGAAGCCGGTGGAGCCACCCGCGCCCTGCCCGCTCCGGGGACCTGGCTGGCGGGGCCGGTGGCCGCAGATGGCTATCTCTACGTGATCGCCGGGTCCCCCACCTCTTTCCCCGCCGTGGTGCGCGTCGATGCCGTCACCGGCGAGGTCGAAGTGATCCGCGCCCCGGAAGGGCCGGGCCTCGACCCGGCCTTCATCTCCGTCCCCGAACGGGTCGCCTTCCCCACCCCCGACGGGCAGGCGTACGCCTACTACTACCCGCCGGTGAATCCCGGGCACCAGGCCCCGGCCGGGGACCTGCCGCCGCTGCTGGTGACCATCCACGGCGGGCCCACCGCCGCCGCCCGCCCCGTGCTCGACCCCGAGGTGCAGTTCTGGACCAGCCGCGGCTTCGCCCTGGCCGACGTGGACTACGGCGGGTCGACCGGATACGGCCGGAGTTACTGGGAGCGGCTCCAGGGGACCTGGGGCCAGGTCGACGTGCGCGACTGCGCCCTGGCCGCCGTCCACCTGGCCGCCACCGGCCGGGCCGACCCGGCTCGCCTGGCCATCCGCGGCGGCAGCGCCGGCGGCTTCACCACGCTGGCGGCTCTGGCCTTCCGCGACGAGTTCGCCGCCGGGGCCAGCCACTTCGGGGTGGCCGACCTGGAACTGCTCGCTCGGGACACCCACAAGTTCGAGTCGCGCTATCTGGACTGGCTGGTGGGCCCCTACCCCCAGGCGCAGGGGACCTACCGGGAGCGCTCCCCCATCCACCACCTGGAAGGCATCCATCGCCCGGTGATCCTCTTCCAGGGACTGGAGGACCGGGTGGTACCGCCCCAGCAGGCCGAGATCATGGCGGCGGCGCTGCGGGAGCGAAGGGTGCCGGTGGCCCACGTCACCTTCCCCGGCGAGGGTCACGGCTTCCGCAGAGCGGAGACCATCGCCCGCACCCTGGAAGCCGAACTGTCCTTCTACGGGCAGGTGTTCGGCTTCACTGCGGTCGGCGAGATCGCCCCGGTGGTGGTAGAGGGGTTGTAGGGGGAGCGGCTTCACCGCGGCTCGGGAACACCATCGAGCGGGAAGAGAGAGGGGCCGGATCCCGTCCGGCCCCTCCGCCCTCGCCCCCCGTGACCCCGGGTTGATCTCAGACGTGCGGTTCCATCGTGAAGGTGAACGACAGATATCGCGGCGACCCGGCAACGGGCACGTAGTCGACCGACTCGCCGGTGGTCTTGTCCTCGAGGTGGTACGCCACCTGGAACCAGCCGCTTGCCGTCGAGGTCGCGGCATCCCACTGCAAGTCCTGCCCGCTGAGGGTGAAGTGCTCGAGCACCTGGACGACGGTGCGCTTCCTCACCACAGTCTCCAGCACGTAGTAATCGAAGTGCCAAAGCACCGAGGTAACCGCCCCGGTGGCGTCGACGGTGATCGCCAGCCCGCCGTACTTGGGCTCCGTGCCGTCGAGGTTGCCGCCGTGGCAACCGGTGAACCCGATCGAGGAGACCGCCTCGGGATAGAGACGGCTCGAATCGACCTCCTCGAGGTTCAGCCCCAGAATCGGGGAGAACACCGGGAAGAGGGTGCCGTCGGCGGTCCGCTCCATCACCATCGACCCGTCGATCCCGTCGCGGTCGTCACAGTCGGTGGTCATGCCTTCGGCGCCGGCCAGGGTCATGGTCACGTCCACCAGAACCGGTGGGTCGATCGGCTTGCCCGGCCTGCCCCACGCCGCCGGCGCCCCCAGGGCACCTATCAGTGCGGCGGTCGTCAGTACCGCCATGAGCGTCTTCCGCGTCCTCATGAGCCCTCCTCCTCGTTCCACGTCCCCATCCAGGCCGTCGCCTCGCCCTTGAAGTACCCGACGGCGACGTAGGCGCCGTCGACCTCGATGAGGGCGGTTATGGCCACCACGCCTGAGCCTTCTCCGAACACCTCGGCAGGCGCCGTCAAGTGCTCCCAGGTGTTCCCGGTGTCACCGGAGGTCCACACCGATCCCACTGCCGGAGACGGGCCGGCCCCCACGCCGCCGGCGGCGACGATCCGCTCGCCGGATGCCAGCACGCACTCGGGGAAGACCCCCTCGGCTCCGTACACCCACTCATGCACGACCGACAACAGCGTCCAGGTGAGACCATCCTCCGACCGCCAGGCGAGCAGGTGGTCCTCTCCCGCACCCAGGGCCACGAGGTCCCCACCCGCGCCGGTGCCCACGGCACTCATGTACTGGATTTCCCCGCCGCCCGGGTCGCGCTCGACGGCGGCGGCGTCCACCAGGGCCCACGTCAGGCCGTCCGCCGACGTCCACACCCCCGCGGCACCGACACTCCGATCCCGCCAGTCGACGCCGACCGCCACGTACCCGGGGCCGCCGACGGCGAGGTCCCACATGCCGCCAACCGGCAGATCGCCGAGATCCGCCCGTTGCCAGGAGCGGCCGTCCGTCGACCGCAGCACGTAGTGCCCGTCGAGGAGCCACGGTTCGTCGGCAGGCGAATCCCACCCGACGGCGACGTACCCGGCGGGACCGTAGGCCAATCCGTTCAAGGAGAGGTAGCCCCCCACCCCGAACACGGCCTCGTCGAGTTCAACCCGCTCCCAGGTGTCCGCGTCGGCGGACCACCAGATCGCCGCCTCGCGGGCGCCGTAGGCAGCGACCACGCGGCCTCCCCCCACCGCCACATAGCCGTCGGGCCCGGCAGCGATACCGGTGATCTCATACCGCTCTTCACCGCCGAACACGCCTTCGTCGTCCGGGACCCGTTCCCAGGCGAGGCCGTCTGCCGAGGTCCACACCGCCGCGTCCTCCCCGGACCTGCCGGCGGCGATCAGACCCGGACCGCCCCGGATCACCGCCGCAACCGATCCCTCATCGCCAAACGGCACCCGGACCCAGGTCATCGGCCCCGGCGCCAGCGTGGCGGAGGTCGTGGTGCTCGGTGCCACGGTCGTGCTCGGTGCCACCGTCGTGCTCGGTGCCAGAGTCGTCGTGGCCACCACGTCGCTCCCCGGATCCGACCGGAAGAACAACAGCGCCGCCCCACCGATGAGCAAGAGGACCAGGGCGGCAGCGCCCACCGCGAGCGCCCACGGGGGCCGGCGTCGCTCCTCCGGCGAAAGCGCGGTCCTCGCCGGATCGCACTCGGCACGCGCCGCCGACATCAGAGTGTCGGCACCACGCCACTCTCCGCGGTTCGCCATGACAGAGAGGCGTTGATTGAGTTCGCTCGGCATGTCACACCTCCCCGGTCAATGCTTCACGCAGCCGGCGTCGCGCCCTCGTGGCGGACATGCGGGCCGCCGACTCGCTGCACCCCACCAACTGGGCGACCTCTGCGAAGGGATAACCCTCTACCTCGCTGAGGTAGAGCACGGCACGCTGCCGGGGCGACAGCCAGCTCAACTCCGACAGATCCGACGGGTAGGCATCGCCTGCATCGTCCGGTGCCGCCATCAATCGAATGGCCTTCCACCCCGATCTCGCCCGGCGCCGCTGGTTGCTTGCCAGGTTGAGCATCACCCGGCGCAGGTACGCGGCCGGGTTGTCGAGGTCGATGAACCGGTGCCTGCGAAGAGTGGCCACCAATGCGTCGTGGAGGAGGTCTTCGGGCTCCACCTCCATCGGTGCCGTGACCGCGGCGAAGCGGCGCATCGCCGGATAGATCGAGCGGAAGACGTCCTCGTCGGTCGGCTCTGCCGGATGGTCCGAGTCGGTGGTCTCGACCATGATTCGTCCTCGTAGATCGCCGTCTCACCCATAAGAAACACGCCAGGAATGCGTCTCGCAACGCGCGAAATCGGCGACGAGTCTTTTCATTGTGTCCTGCATCCGCTCGATCTGCGTCCCACGGGAGCGGGATCCTGGGGCCGGCGGTCGGCCGCCCCATGCCGTTCGGTCGGGCGGGGCGCCGGGGAGGGCCTTGCCCCTACCCCACGCGCCCGGGGCCCCCATCGTCGGGAGCCCCGGGCGCCGTGCCCTCAGTCGGCTTCGGGCTCTTCCCCCGGCGGGTCAGGGGACCGGGACCGGGATCAGGGTGATGTTCATGCTCGTCCACCTGTCCCCGGAGTGCGGCATCGCCACGAACTTGAAGCCCGGGTCGCTGGGCTCGAGCACGCCGACGGGCCAGGTTCCGCTCGTATCCGTCGCGAGGTACTCGGCAAGGACCGCCCGTCCCGCGGTCCCCATGACCTCGAAGCGGAACTCCACGCCCTTGATCGGTTCCCGGGCGACCTCGCCGTTCCAGGTGACCGTCCACCTGGTGGCGACGGTGTGCTCCTCCAGCAGGTCGATGCAGGCGGGAAGACCCTCCCCGCCGCCGCTCACCCCTCTTCCGTCAGCCTGCGGGCCTCGTCGTCCTGGGTGAGGGCATCCACGAACTCGTCGAGGCCGCCCTCGAGGATCTCCGGGAGCCGCTTGATGGTGAGCCCGATGCGGTGGTCGGTGACCCGGTTCTCCCGGTAGTTGTAGGTGCGAATCTTCTCGGCACGCTCCCCGGTGCCCACCTGGGCGCGGCGGTCGGCGGCCTGGGCGGCGTGGCGGCGGTCGGCCTCGATTTGGAAGAGGCGGGCCCGCAGCACGCGCAGCGCCTTGGCCTTGTTCTGCAACTGGCTCTTCTCGTCCTGGCAGGTGACCACCAGACCGGTGGGCTTGTGGGTGATACGCACGGCCGAGTCGGTGGTGTTGACCGACTGGCCGCCCGGCCCGGTGGAGCGGAAGACGTCGATCTCCAGGTCACCCTCGGCGATGTGGACCTCGACCTCCTCCACCTCGGGCAGCACCGCCACGGTGGCGATGGAAGTGTGGATGCGCCCCTGCGACTCGGTCTTCGGCACCCGCTGCACCCGGTGCGGCCCGGCCTCGAACTTGAGCCGCGAGTAGGCCCCCCGCCCCTTCACGGCGAAGACGACCTCCTTGAAACCCCCGGAGTCGGCCGGGGACGAGGTGAGTTGCTCGACCGCCCAGTGGTGCCGCTCGGCATAGCGCTGGTACATGCGGAACAGGTCCCCGGCCCAAATGCCGGCTTCGTCACCCCCGGCGGCGGCCCGCACCTCGATGATCACATCCTTCTCGTCGTTGGGGTCGCGGGGGACCAGCATGAGGCGAAGCCTCTGCTCCATCGCGGCGCCTTCGGCGCCGCGATCGCGGGCCATCGCCTCCAACTCCTCCGCCAGACCCGGGTCGGCCTCGGTTGCAGCTAGTTCGCGGGCTTCGACGGCATCGCGCTCGGCGGCCAGGAGCGAGTCGAACGCCTCCACCACCGGCTTCAGTTCGGCGTGGCGGCGGGCGGCATCGGCGAAGCGGGTGCGGTCGGCCAGGATCTCCGGGTCGGCCAGGGCAACCAGCGACTGCTCCAGCGCCCGGCGCACCTCCTGCAGGCGGGCGAGGAGGGCCGCCTCCATCAGGTGTACTCGGCTGCGAGGGCCCCGGCCACGATGGGGCCGCGTCCCTCCACGCTCTCCCGTTCCCCGGAGTCGAGCGAGGCGAGCAGGCTGGCGACCGCCACTTCCACCTGGTCGCCCTCGGGCTGGCGGGTGGTGAGGGCCTGCAGCCACATGCCGGGGACGGCCAGGAAGTGGAGCCAGCGGCGGTTGGCCCCCAGTCGCAGCACCTCGTAGGCGATGCCGGCGATTACCGGGATGCCCAGCACCCGGCTGGTGATGAGCCAGGGCCAGGCGGGGCGGCCCAGGGCGGTGAAGGCGATGAGAGCGATGAGCACCACGATCATCAAGAAGTTGGTGCCGCAGCGGGGGTGCCGGGGGCTGTAGCGCTGAATGGCCTCGAGGGTCATCGGGTCCCCCGCCTCATAGGCGTGGATGGTCTTGTGCTCGGCGCCGTGGTAGGCGAAGACCCGCCGGATCTCCTTGGAGAGGCCGATGAGCCAGATGTACCCGACGAACAGCGCCACCCGGACGGCCCCGTCGACGACGTTGAAGACGATCGCCGACTCCCCGACCAGGTGCTCCATGCCGCGGGCCGCCGCCAGGGGCACGAGCATGAAGATGGCAATGAAGAACGCCAGGGCGAAGACCATGGACAGCACTATCTGGTAGCGCTTGACCTCGCCGTCCTCCTCGGCCCCCGCCTTGGCGGCCGACCAGGAGAGGGCGCGGAAGCCCAGGCTGAGCGACTCCCCCAGGACCAGTACGCCGCGGATGAACGGCACCCGGGCCCAGCGGGAGCGCGACGAGAGGCGGGGCAACTCGTGGGAGACGGCCTCGATGATCCCGTCGGGGCGGCGCACCGCCACTGCCCACTTGCTGGGGGCCCGCATCATGACCCCCTCAATGACCGCCTGGCCGCCGACGGTGGCGCCCGGGGCTCGGCTCATCAGCCCTCCGCGGGTTCGGCGCCGGTCTCGCTCGCCCGGGTGGCCTTCTCGGCCGGGCGGCGGGTGACCGGCTGCTCGCCGTAGCGGCGGCGGAACCGCTCGACCCGGCCCCCGGAGTCCACCAGGATCTGCTTGCCGGTGTAGAAGGGGTGGCTGGCGCTGGAGATCTCGACCCGGGCCAGCGGGTAGGTGCTCCCGTCCTTCCATTCCACGGTCTCGTCGGTGCGGATCGTGGAACGGGTCAGGAACGAGAAGCCCGACGAGGTGTCCAGGAACACCACCGGGCGGTACTTGGGATGGATGCCTTCTTTCAATTCACTGCTCCTATGCGGCGGCGCATGTTAAGACGACCCGGAACCCGACTTGGCCACATCGGCCAGGAACTCCCGGTTCGACTTGGTCTGACGGAGCCGGTCGATGAGTAGTTCGAGGCCGGCCGCCGGCTCAGGGAGCGCCAGCAGCACCCTACGCAGCTTCCAGACCTGGACTCGCTCGGCGTCGTCGAACAGCAGCTCCTCCTTGCGGGTGCCCGAAGCCTCGATGTCGATGGCCGGGTAGACCCGCTTGTCGGCGAGCTTGCGGTCGAGGCGCAGTTCCGTGTTCCCGGTGCCCTTGAATTCCTCGAAGATCACCTCGTCCATGCGGGAGCCGGTCTCCACCAGGGCGGTGCCCAGGATGGTGAGGCTCCCCCCCTCCTCGATGTTCCGGGCGGCCCCGAAGAACCGCTTCGGGGGGTAGAGGGCGGTGGAGTCGACGCCGCCCGACAGGATGCGGCCGCTGGCCGGGGTGGCCAGGTTGTAGGCCCGGGCCAGGCGAGTGATCGAGTCGAGCAGGATCACCACGTCGTGCTGCGTCTCGACGAGACGCTTGGCCCGCTCGATGGCCAGCTCGGCCACCTGGGTGTGCTCCTCGGCGGGGCGGTCGAAGGTGGAGAAGACCACCTCGCCCTTCACCGAGCGCTGCATGTCGGTGACCTCCTCGGGGCGCTCGTCGACCAGCACCACGATGAGCTTGCACTCGGGGTTGTTGTGTGTGATGGAGTTGGCGATCTCCTTGAGCACGGTCGTCTTGCCCGCCTTGGGTGGGGAGACGATGAGGCCGCGCTGCCCCTTGCCGATGGGGGCGATGAGGTCCACGATGCGGGCCAGCACGTGGTTCGGATGCCCCTCGACCTCGAGGCGCAGGCGCTGGTCGGGGAAGAGCGGGGTCGGGTCGCCGAACTTGGGCCGGTCCCGGGCCTCGTCGGGGCTCATCCCGTTGACGTGGTCGACGCGCACCAGAGCGGGGAATTTCTCCTGGGTGCGCGGCGGGCGCACCGGTCCGGCCACCACGTCGCCCTTGCGCATCCCGTGTTTGCGGATCTGGTTGGCGGCCACGTACACGTCGCGCTCGCCGGGCAAGTAGCCGGTGACCCGCAAGAAGCCGTACGACTCGGGCAGGACGTCGAGGAGGCCTTCGCGCACTTCGAGGTCGGCCTCGTCGTAATAGGGATCGCGGCGCTCGCCCCCGCTGCTGCTGCCGCCCCCGCTGCGGCGGCGGCGCCGCTTGCGCGGGCCGCCCTCCCAGCGGTCCTCGCCGGGCTCCTCGCCTTCGACCGGCTCGGCCTCTTCGCTCGCCGCCTCACCCTCAGCCCGGGGGCGATCGGCCTCGGCGTCGGGGCGCACCTCGCCGTCGGAGGGGCGGACCTCTTCGATGGCCGGCAGCTCTATCTGCACCGGCTCGGCGCTTCCGTCGAAGCCCTCGGAGCCGACGATGGCGGCGATGAGCTTGGACTTCTGGAGGTTCTCCAGGTCGGGCACGCCCAGCGAGGCGGCGATGACCCGGAGCTCGTCGAGCGACTTCTCCTGAAGCATGGCTCTGCTGGTCATACGATCCTTTCGGGCCTCAGGCGCCGGGCTTGGCCGCCAGGGCCTGCTGGTAGGCCTCCCAGTCGGCGTTGAAGCGGGTCATCCCGATGTCGGTCAGGGGATGGTGGAACAGGCGTTCCAGGACGGCGAACGGCATGGTGGCGCAGTCGGCGCCCATGCGGGCCGCCTCGACCACGTGGACCGGATGCCGCAGGCTGGCGGCGAGCACCCCGGTGTCATAGCCCTGGGCGGCGTAGACCTCGACGATCTGGTGGAGCAGGCCGAGGCCGTCGTTCCCCGAGTCGTCCACCCGTCCCAGGAAAGGCGACACGAAGGTGGCGCCGATGCGGGCCGCCAGAATGGCCTGCGCCGCCGAGAACACCAGGGTCACGTTGATTGCCATGCCCTCGTCCACCATGCGGGCGCCGGCGGAGACCCCCTCTTTGGTCATGGGCACCTTGACCACGACGTTGTCGGCGATGGCCGTCAAGTGACGTGCCTGGACGAGCATCTCCTCGACGGTGGGCGCCACCACCTCGGCCGACACCGGGCCCGGCGTGATCTCGCAGATGCGAGCGATGAGATCGGGGAACTCGAGGCCCTCCTTGGCGGCCAGGGTCGGGTTGGTGGTGACCCCGTCGAGAATGCCCCACTCGTGGGCGGTACGAATGTCGGACAAGTGCGCTGTGTCCAGGAACAGCTTCACGGTACCTCCAGAAAGGCCCGGGCCGCTCCCGCGCGCAAAGCACGCAGGGGAGGACGGCACGGTACTGGGAACGTCGGGTTGGAAACCCGGAAATAGATTCTAGAGCCTTCGCGCCCGGGGGCAAGACCACGCCGGGGGGCGAGCCCGGTCAGCCGCCCTCCGGCGGCTCCCCCACCAGGTAGACGGTGGCATCCCGCTGCCCCTCGACGACCAGCCACGGCTCCCCGAGCGCCGCCAGGTAGGCCTGGCGCAGGGCGCCTGCCGGCTCGTAGGGATCGCCTTCGCTGAAGAGCACGAAGACCGGCCCCTCCGGCCAGGAGGGAAGGCTTACCCGCTTCCTGTTGAAGAGCCTGGCTTCGCACCCCGCGTACCACATCACCTGCGGCACCCTCCGGGTCACCACCAGGCACGGCCGGTCACCGGACTGCTCGGCGATGGCCTCGGCGGCCTTGCGCAGCGCGCCGTGAGCGTGGCCGTTGTCGCGGTTCCGCTCCCGGGCCAGGCCGATCATGGCCACCGACAGCACCAGCCCCAGCACCAATACGAGGGCCGGGCGCATCTTGCCGGGGAGCGCCCCCGCCAACCCCTCGAGCCCCGGGGCGCCGGCGATCCAGAGCCACGGGTAAACCGGCGCCAGGTAGCGCACCTCGCCATGAAGGACGGTGGCAATCGCCGCCGCGGTGACAGCGGCAATGCCAACCACGGTGATCACCGCCCCCCGATCGACATCGCGGCGCCCTGCCCGGCCCAACCCGGCAACCATGCCGGCGAGAGCCAGGACCACCGCCGCCGGGGCAACCACCTCGTGGGCCAAGCCGGCGTAGTCGGCGAAGCCGGAAAACCACACCCTTCCGGCGCCCCCGATGGCTCCCAGCGGCGCCCCCCCACCCCCCGTCAGCCAGGGGATCTCGAGTACCGCCACGACCGCCGCCGTGGCCCCAACCGCCGTCGCGGCCACCGGGACCCATCCGCGGAAGAGCACCCGCCGCCGCCACACCGCCACCCCCAGCAAACCGATGGCGATGGGCAGCGGCGCCCCGAATCGGAAGTAGGTGGCCGCTCCCACCGCCGGGACCGTGAGGAGCATCCACCATGACGGCCGCTCCCCGCCGGTGGCGAACACGAACAGGCCGATCGCCAGGAGGCCCACCGCCGCCCCGGGGATGTCGGGCCAGACCTGGCTGGCCGCCAGCATCAGCGGAGGGGTCACCGCGATCCCTCCAGCGGCGATGAGGCCCGCCCGAGAGCCGAACAAGTGGCGGGCGAGCAGCCAGACGGTGACCACCAGGCCCAGGCCGATGCCGGCGACCAGCAGGCGCAGGACGGTGGCCTCGCGGCCCGCCACCCACAACAGGTGGCCCAGCCACGGCAGGCCGGGGGCACGGTACGCGTTCCAGTAGCTCCCGGATGGAACGCCGGCGGCGAAGTCCCTCGCCCGGAGGGTGTACACCGACTCGTCCCAGCCCAACGGCGGGCCGCGGTAGATCGCGGTCACGGTCACCACCAGGTAGACCACTGCGATTCCCCCGAAGGCCAGCCACTCCCACCGAGCGAAGCGGCCCCCCACGGAGAAGGGGCGGCGCGGGACGGTTGCGGTCACAGGAGAGGCGCCGGCGTCGGGAGCGAGGTCGGTCATCGGGGCGTGATGGTATTCCCCGGGCCCCCGATTTGCCGCCTACATGTGATCGGGAGCCGAGAGCCCCAGCAGGCCGAGCACAGCCGCCAGCACGCTCTTGGCCGCCTCGACCAGCCACAGCCGGGCCCGGGTGAGGGCGACGTCGTCGGTGACGACGCGGCAATCGGTGTAGAACTTGTGAAAGGCGGTAGCGAAGTCCTGCCCGTAGGCGGTGATGCGGTGCGGTGCCCGCCGCGCCGCCGCTTCCGCCACCTCCTCGCCCAGGCGATCGGCCTGCTTGAGCACTTCGATCTCGGCGGGATGGGTGAGCAATGCCGGGTCGGCCTCCTCCAGAGGGCCCCGGGCCGCCCCTCGCCCGGCAGCGAACTCTTCCAGGCTCCGCACCCGGGCGTAGGCGTATTGGAGGTAGTAGACAGGGTTCTCCATGCTCTGCCGCTTCGCCTCCTCGAGGTCGAAGTTCAAGGTGGTGTCTGGGCTCACCGCCACCAGGTAGTAGCGGGCGGCGTCGGCCCCCACCTCCTCGATCACCCGGCGGAAGGTGACGAACTCCCCAGCCCGGGTAGACATGCGCACCGGCTCACCGCCGCTGAACAAGTTCACCATCTGGGTGATGATGAGCTCGAGGCGGTCCGGGTCGTAGCCCAGGGCGGCCACCGCCGCCTTCATGCGGAGCACGTAGCCGTGGTGGTCGGCGCCCCAGACGTTTATGAGCCGGTCGAAGCCCCGGCCGAACTTGTCGAGGTGGTAGGCGATGTCGGGCGCCAGGTAGGTGTAGCGCCCATCGCCGGTGACCAGCACCCGGTCCTTCTCGTCGCCGAAGTCGGTGGAGCGAAACCACAGGGCGCCCTCGGCCCGATAGACGTGGCCCTGCTCCTCGAGACGGCGAATGGCCTCCTCGACCTCGCCCCGGCGGTGCAGTTCGGCCTCGCTGAACCACGAGTCGAAGGGGATCCGGGCCAGGGTCAGGGTCTCCGCGATGTCCCGCATCGCCCGGGCCATCCCCCAGCGGAGCACCACCGCCTCCCACTCCTCCGCCGGGAGCGCCTGCAGCGAGGCGCCCTCCTCGGCGGCCAGTTCCCGCCCCCAGGCCTCCAGGTAGGCCCCGTGATAGCCGTCCTCCGGCACGGCGGCCTCCTCGCCCAGGGCCTGACGGCAGCGGGCCTCGAGGCTGGCGGCGAAGCGCCCCATCTGCGCCCCGGCGTCGTTGTAGTAGTACTCCCGCTGCACCGGGTGGCCCACGTACTCCAGCACCCGGCACAGCACGTCGCCCACCACCCCGCCGCGCCCGTGGCCGATGTGCAGCGGCCCGTTGGGGTTCGACGAGACGAACTCCACCTGCACCCGCTCGCCGGCGCCCGCCTGGGAGCGGGCGTGGTCCGGCCCCCCCTGAGCCGCCCGGGCCAGTACCGCGGCGTACCACGAAGGGGCCAGGGTGAAGTTGACGAAGCCGGGGCCGGCCACCTCAGCGCGCTCCAGGTGCGGCACGGGGGGCAGATGGCGCACGATGACGCCGGCGATGTCCCGGGGCGGGCGGCGGGCGGGGCGGGCGGCCACCAGGGCGGCGTTGACCGCCCAGTCGCCGTGGCTGCGGTCGCGCGGGCGCTCCACCGCAAACTCCAAACCCCCCAGGTCGGGCAGGTCCCCGGACGCCGCGGCGGAGCGCAGAGCGGCGGCTACGGCCTGGTGGATGGCAGCAGGGAACACGGTGGCTCGGCATCGTAGCCCCCGGAGCGCCGTCCCCACCTTGATACAATCACCGCGCCGCCCTCGTAGCTCAGGGGATAGAGCACCGGCCTCCGGAGCCGGGTGCGTGGGTTCGAATCCCGCCGAGGGCACCTGTCGCTCTCCCCCGCGTCTGCGAGGGCGGCGGCGAGGTGGCCCGCGCCCATGGGACCGACGATGGCCGATCGGCAGGGCCGCCGAGAGGAGGGGGCTGCCGAAACCACAAGCGCCCTCCCCGTCCGGCCCCTCGCTAGAACAGGGCGCGCCCCATCGCCGCCCAGCCTATCTCGCGGCCGATGACGAAGGCGTCCATGGTGATCGCCACCGACCAGTGGAGCAGCGCCCCCCACAGGAACGATCGCGAGCGCAGCGCCAGGTAGCCGAGCAGGGTCCCGGCGACGATGGCCGCGAAGGTCTCCGGCATGGGTTTGCCGAAGTGGATCATCACGTAGGGGATGACCATCACGGGCACGGCGTTCCACCCCAGGCGGGGGTAGAGGCCGAACAGCAAGAACCCCCGGAAGAAGGCCTCCACCCCCAGGAACTGGAGGCCGTAGAAGATCTGGAAGCCCCAGAAGTGCCAGCCGCCGACCACCGCCCCGTCGTAGAAGGGGTACTTCCTCTGGAATGAGCCCAGGGCGGATGCGCCGAAGAGCACCGGGACCATCACGACCAGGAACACCACGTACGGCCAGATGTGCCGCCAGGAACGGGGCAAGCGCCAACCCCAGTCGCGGGGCGACTCCCGCAGCACCGCCGTCACCACCACCAGGGGCACCAGCACCCGCAGCAGGAGGGAGCTGACCCCCCAGTACTGGTAGGGCAAGAGGTCGAAGTAGGGGCGGTGGCCCTCCCCCAGGACGTCGGCCAGGCCGGTGTGGAGCCGGGTGCCCTGGAAGCTCGAGGGAAGGCCCCAGTACTCGAAGACGATCAGCAGCACCACTGCGACGGCGAACACCACCACAGTGCGCCGGTCGAGGCGCGGGGTCGCAGAGGCCGGGAGCAGGGCCGGTTCGGGTTCAGCCACGGTGATCGGCGCACACGGGGTGGAGAACCCTAGCGGGGCGGGCGTCGTCGGGGCCGAGCCCGTGAGTCGAGTCAGCCGCGGAGGCTGCGGCGCATCGCGTCCCGGTTGTCATCGGCGATCTCCCGAGCCCGCACCTGGGCGGCGAACAGCAGGCCCATCAGGGACCCGACCCCGGTGACTACGGCGGTGACGGCGAGCATGGGCGTCATTATCCCCCCATCGTCGGGGAATCCCGGGAGCTTGAGCCGGCCCCGCTGAGCGGCTCTCAGCCGGCGTCGAGCTCTTCGCGCACCAGGCGATTGACCAGGGCCCCGTCGACGGTGCCCCCCGCCGCCTTCATCACGTGGCCGATCACCCGGCCCGCCATCTTGGGGTCGGCCGCCCCCAGTTCCACGACGGCGGCGCGGACCAGAGCCCGGGTGGCCGCCTCATCGAGGGTGCGGGCCTGCCAGCGCCCCAGGTACTCGAGTTCGAAAGCCAGCTTCTCGGCCTGCGGACGGCCCCGCTCCCCGGCCGCTTCGAACTCGAGGCGGGCCTTGTCCATCTTCTTGCAGTAGGCGGCGATCACCCTCCGGTACAGGGCGTCGTCGACCTCCCCCTGGAAGCCGGGCTCGGTGCGCGCCCGAGCCACCTCGGTCTCCACTTGCCGGATCACATCCATGCGCCTCCGGTCGCGCGCCCGGATGGCGATCTTCAACTCCGCGGCGAGTTCTTCGTGGATGGCCATCGCCCCAAGGGTAATCGCCGGAAGGGATCGGCAAGCCATCCTGGGAAGCGCTTTCAGCGAAAGGGTTGACGAGGCTGCGTCTCCGCCCTATCTTGTGTCGAGCCCGCTTGTGAAGCACTTCACATTCCAGGGCTGGCTACCGAGAAAAGAACCTGATCTTGATCACGCTGACAGTTACCGATTGGCGCGACGCCGCCGCCTGCCGAGACTCCGAAGCCAACCTCTTCTTCCCCATCGGCTCCACCGGTCCCGCCGTCGACCAGATCGAGGCCGCCAAGGCCATCTGCGTCGAGTGCATCGTCCGGGAGGACTGCCTGACCTACGCCCTGGAGACCAACCAGGAAGCCGGGGTCTGGGGCGGCTATGCCGAGGACGAGCGTCGGCGGTTGCGCAAGCGCTGGCTGGCCGAGCGGCGCCGCCGCGCCGGCTAGCGCCCGCCCGCCCGCTGCCCCCGGGTCCCCCGGGGGTGACTCACCCTTTCCCGAAACCCACCCGGGTGGCCTTCTCCGCCTCGACATCGAGGTAGGCGATCTTCTCGACCACCAAGCCGTGGCGGCGCCCCTCCTCGTCCACCACCCAGAGGACTTTGTCGCCCTGCTCCATGGCCTGCTGGAACGAACGGATCATCTCCTCGGCGTCGGCCACCTCGAGGTCGAGTTCCCGCGCCGTCATGGTCATCCCGATCCGCACCCGCACCTGGGCCTCCTCTAGCTACTCGATGGCCAGTTCCGAACGGCGCCGCACCCGGGGTCGCAGAGCGGCCATCCGGGCGGCGATGGCATCGAAAGCCGCCGCCACCTCGGAGTCGGGGGCGGCGAGCGCCACCGGCTCCCCCCGGTCGGCGCCCTCCCGCAGAGCCGGCACCAGGGGAATCTTCCCCAACAGGGGCACCTTCAGTTCGTCGGCCAGGGCCTGCCCTCCTCCGGCGCCGAAGATCTCGTAACGCCGTCCGTCGTCGCCGGTGAACCACGACATGTTCTCCACCACCCCGGCCACTTCCTGCTCCATCTTGACCGCCGTCAGGGCGGCCCGCCGGGCCACCCGCTGGGCGGTGGGCTGCGGCGTGGTGACCACCACGGTCAGGGCTCCCGGCACGAACTGCGACAGGGAGATGGGCACGTCGCCCGTGCCGGGAGGCAGGTCGAGGAGCAGGAACTCGGGCTCGTCCCAGAAGACCTCGTCGAGGAACTGCTCGAGGGCTTTGTGCAGCATCGGCCCCCGCCAGATCACGGCCTGGTCGGGAGGGATGAAGAAGTCCATGGAGATGACCCGCACCCCGTGGGCCTCCGCGGGCACGATGAGGCCCCCCACCACCGCCGGGGGCTCCTGCACCCCCAGCATGCGGGGGATGGAGAAGCCCCACACGTTGGCGTCGAGCACAGCGACATCGCGCCCCGCCCGGGCCAGGGCGACGGCGGTGTTGGCCGTCACCGAGGACTTGCCCACCCCGCCCTTGCCGGACGCGATGCTGATGACCCGGGGGCGCGAGCCGGGGGCTCCCGGCCGGGTGGGGAGCCCGGCGGTGAGGCGGGCGGCGAGCGCCTCCTGGGCCGGCGTGTCCATGGGGCGAAACGCGACCTCGGCGTCGGCGGCCCCGGCGGCGCGGGCGGCCGCGGCGATGGCCCGCTTGAGTTGCTCCAGGGACTCGACCCCTTCCGGCAGATCCGTCACCACCCGGGCCTCTCCGCTGCCGGTGGCATCCACGGAGACGACCAGCTCCAACTGGTCCAGGGTGCGGCGCAGCCGGGGGGCAGCGACGGCACCGACGGCGTGGCGAACGGCTTCCCGATCCATCCTGGGAACTCCCGGAGAAGGGACACGCCGAGACTAGCAACGGCATCCCCCCTACCCTGGCTGCATGCCCGCCGCCGACTTCGACAGCGCCCTGGACCGCCTCACCGGAGCCCTGGGTGACCCGACCCGGCGTGCCATCTACCTCACCGTGCGCGAGTCCGAGGAGGTCATCACCGCCTCCCGTATTGCCCACCTCTTCGGCATCCACCCCAACGTGGCCCGCCACCACCTCGACCGCCTGGTGACCGACGGCTACCTGCGCGTCGGCGACCGCTCCGATTCCCGCCCCGCCGGGGTAGGCCGGCCCCCACGGGTCTTCGAGGCCACCGAGGCCGACGTCTCGGTGGCCTACCCCGTCCGCCGCCACGACCTCCTCGCCGAACTGCTGGTGCGGGTGGTGGAGCGCGTCGCCCCTGAGGAGGGGCCGCGCGTGGCCGAGGAGATCGGCCGGGCCTACGGGGAAGAACTGGCCGCCGCGATCGGCCTTCCCAGCGAGCGGGGTTTCGCCCCCGCCCTGGTCGCCGTGGCCCGCGCCCTGACCGGTGCCGGCTTCGAGGTCACCGCCGACGCCGCCCAAAGCCGACTCCTCGCGGGGGCCTGTCCCTTCGGCCGAACCGCGACCGACCATCCCGAGGTGGTGTGCCGCCTCGACCTGGGCATCGTGAAGGGCCTCATGGCCGCCGCCGGCGAGTCCGCCGAGGGGGTCGTGATCACCTCGCGGCGCCGGCCCACCCGGCCCTGCCTCACCCCCTGATTCGCGGCGCCGGCCCGGAATCCTCACCCCGCCCACCCCACGGAGCAGCACCCTCAGGGCCACCGACCGCTTCGGCGCCCGCCGGGAGATCACCACCCCCCTGGACCGCCGCACCGTCTTCCACCTCGCCGCCCTCGGCACCGACCTGTCCCGCATCCCCAACGCGTGCAGGTGCTCTTCGAGGACGCCCTGCGCCACCACGACGGCGTCACCGGGAACGACGCCCAGGTGCCGGCCCTCGCCGCCTACGACGCTCCGGCAGTGCCCGAGGCCGAGATCGCCTACCGCCCCCGTCGGGTGGTCCTCCAGGACTTCGCCGGGGTGCCGGCGGTGGCCGACCTGGCGGCGATGCGGGTGGCGGTCGTGCGCCTCACCGGCGACCCGGCGGCGGTGGCCCGGGTGAACCCCCTGGTCCCCGCCGACCTGGTCATCGACCACTCGGTTCAGGCGGACACCTTCGCCTCGCCACTCGCTCTGCGTCTGAACAGCGGACGGGAGCTCGCGCGCAATTCGGAGCGGTACCGGTCCTCAAGCCGGGTCAGGGGGCTTCCGCCAGCCTGCAGGGCGTCTCTCCGGCCACCGGCAACGTCCACCAGGTCAACCTCGAGCGCCCGGCCGCGGTGGTCCAGGACGACGGCGCCACGCTGGGCCCCGACACCCTGGTGGACACCGACTCCCACACCGCCATGGTCAATGGCCCCGGCGTGCTCGGCCGGGGTGTGGGCGGCATCGAAGCGGAGGCGGCCCTGGTGGGCCGGCCCATCTCGATGCTGCTGCCCGAAGACGTGGGCCTCGACGACGGCCTCCAGCCACGCGCCCCCATTCGGGTCACGGCCCGCCGGGCCGACGGCACCACCGTGGAGTTCGCCGCCACCGCCCGAGTGGACACCCTGGGCGAGGTGGAGTACCTGCGCCACGGGGGGATCCTCGCCAAGGTGCTGCGCCGTCCGGCCGCCGAGCCCGCCGGTTGAGCCGGCCGCCGGTCGGTCCCCCCAGAAGCGCTGCTCTTTCCACGGGTCGCCGTCCTGTGGTAGCCGTTGCCCGGGATTCCAGCGATCCCGCCACCCCACGCTCCGGGGGGGAAGTCGTGGCAGTGCCCGGATGTCCTCTAGGGTTCCGGGGCCATGTCCTGGAACCCGCCCCGCCCCGCCCCCTGCTCCGGGCGCCTGGCTCTCCTCGTCGGTGCCGCCGCGCTGGCCTTCGCCGCCTGCGGCACGGCCCCCCCGAAGCTCACTTCTCCCACCGGCCCGTCCTCTTCCTCCAGCACCGTCGGGGA